>JANLQP010000247.1:0-7125 GCA_031367895.1 Hyphomicrobiales bacterium | reverse complement strand
TCGGCATCGGCATCGGCAGCTGCGCCTGCTGCCGCTTCCTCAGGCGCCACACCCGCCGCCCCAGCAGCATCCGGTGCCTCTGCCGCCCCGGCCGCCCCTGCATCTTCACCCGCGTAAGGAGTCGATATGGCCGCGTCCCATCTGGACCTGCTCCTGCAGACCAAATCGGTTTTGGTCGACACAGCAAATTCGCTTCAAGCTTCGCTCTTGGGTGCCGACACAGACCCCGTCGCGCAAAACGAGATCTGGCATGCCTTGGATGAGGTCGAGGGCGAGATCAGTCGGATCAAGCGCGCCATCCTTGCCATCGTCGGCGGCTCGCTCGTGTTGGCGCCACCTAGTGAACAGGTGATTGCGGAGACGCAGCGACTGTGCGACCGTGTGGAGGAGGAGATCCGAACGGCCGCCCAGATCTCGGCTGTTGTCGGCCTCGTCGCCACATTGTCGGGCGCGGTCAGCAGAATTCTGAACAAGCCGTAAAGCGGCCCAATGGTCGCGACCTCTTCAGCGCTGATCCGGCTTTGAGGGGTCGCCTCAGAAAACGGAAATTTCTGTACGCTAAGCCGCGCTGGCCGGCCGCAGCGGCCGGAACTTGCCGGCACCGAGCCGGGCGCTTTGGCGCCAGAGGTAGTCGCCCGTCAAGTTGATGTGCTCCCAGCCCAGCGGTGACAAGAACGCCAACAGCGCTTCGTCCAGCGGCTCGCCGTCGCCGCGCAGCGCGGCCGTGGCCCGGTCCAGATAGACGGTGTTCCACAGCACGATCGCTGCCGTCACGAGGTTGAGCCCGCTGGCGCGGTAGCGCTGCTGCTCGAAGCTGCGGTCGCGAATCTCGCCGAGCCGGTAGAAGAACACAGCCCTTGCCAGCGCGTTGCGCGCCTCGCCCTTGTTCAGGCCGGCGTGCACGCGTCGGCGCAGCTCGACGCTCTGCAACCAGTCGAGGATGAACAGCGTGCGCTCGATTCGCCCGAGTTCGCGCAAGGCAACGGCCAGGCCGTTCTGCCGCGGGTAGCTGCCGAGCTTGCGCAGCATCAGCGAAGCCGTGACAGTGCCCTGCTTGATCGAGGTTGCCAACCGCAGGATGTCGTCCCAGTGTGCTCGGATCACCTTCAGGTTCAAGGTGCCGCCGATCATCGGCTTCAGCGCTGGGTAGGCGCCTCCCTTCGGCACGTAGAGCTTCGTGTCGCCGAGGTCGCGAATGCGCGGCGCAAAGCGGAAGCCCAGCAGGTGCATCAGCGCGAAGACGTGATCGGTGAAGCCGGCCGTGTCGGTGTAGTGCTCCTCGATGCGGAGGTCCGACTCGTGGTACAGCAGGCCGTCGAGCACGTAGGTCGAGTCGCGAACGCCGACGTTGACCACCTTCGTGCTGAACGGCGCGTACTGGTCGGAAATGTGCGTGTAGAACAACCGCCCCGGCTCGGCGCCGTACTTCGGGTTGACGTGGCCCGTGCTCTCGGCTCGGCCGCCAGCGCGGAAGCGCTGCCCGTCCGACGAAGATGTGCTGCCGTCGCCCCAATTCTCGGCAAAGGGCTGCCGAAACTGTGCGTTGACCAGCTCGGCCAGCGCCGTCGAATAGGTCTCGTCGCGGATGTGCCAGGCTTGTAGCCACGACAGCTTCGCGTAGGTCGTGCCCGGGCATGACTCGGCCATCTTGGTCAAGCCGAGGTTGATTGCGTCGGCCAGGATCGTGGTCAGCAGGAGCGTTCGATCCTTGGCTCCATCGCCGCTCTTGAGGTGCGTGAAGTGGCGCGTGAAGCCGGTCCACTTGTCCACCTCCAGCAGCAGCTCGGTGATCTTGACGTGCGGCAGCATGGTGGCCGTCTGATCGATGAGCGCCTGCGCGGCATCCGGCACCACCGTATCCAGCGGCGTGATCTTCAAGCCCGACTCGGTGATGATCGCGTCGGGCAGATCGTCGGCAGCAGCCATGCGATTGACTGTCTCCAGTTGCTGTTCGAGCAGCAGCAGCCGGTCGGCCAGGTACTTGTCGCAGTCGGTCTCGATCGCCACCGGCAGTTCGGCGGCCAGCTTCAGTGCGGCGAACTTCTCTCCCGGAACCAGGTACTCGTCGAAGTCCTTGAACTGGCGCGAGCCCTGCACCCAGATGTCGCCGGAACGCAGCGTGTTCTTCAGCTCTGTCAGCGCGCATAGCTCGTAGTAGCGCCGGTCGATGCCGTCTCCGGTCATCACCAGCTTCTCCCAGCGTTTCTTGACGAACTCGATCGGCGCGTCGGCCGGCACCTTGCGAGCGTTGTCTGCGTTCATCGCACGCAGCACCTCGATGGCGTCGAGCACGCCCTTTGCCGCCGGCGCCGCGCGCAGCTTGAGCACGTCGAGGAACTCGGCCGCGTAGCGTCGCAAGGTCGCGTAGCTCTCGCCGATGCGGTGCAGGAAGTCGAAGTCCTCTGGCTGTGCGAGCTTCTGCGCCTCGGCCACGCTCGCGCTGAAGTCCTCCCACGGCAACACCGATTCGATCGCGGCGAAGGGGTCGGCGCCGCTGCGTTTGGCTTCGAGCAACGCCTGTCCGATGCGGCCATACAGCCGCACCTTGTCGTTGATCGCTTTGCCCGAGGCCTGGAACTGCTGCTGGTGTTTGTTCTTCGCGGCGGCGAACAGCTTGCCGATGATGCGGTCGTGCAGGTCAATGATCCCGTCGGTGACGGTGGCCATCCCTTCGACGACAAGCGCCACGAGCGTCGCGTAGCGCCGTTGCGACTCGAACTTGGCCAGGTCAGCCGGCGTCATCTGCGCACCCTCGCGGGCGATTTTCAGCAGGCGATTCTGATGGACCAGGCGCTCGGTGCCGGGCGGCAATTCGATCGCCTGCAGCGATTTCAGGCGCTCGATGTGCTCCAGCATGTGGCGCGAGTTCGGTTTGACCGGCGACTGGCGCAACCAGGCCAGCCAGGTCAGTTTGCTGCCGTCCTTGCGCTTGAGCAGCGCGTCCAGGCGCTCAAGGTGGGCGTTCGACAGCGGCTCGGCGAGCGCGCGGCAGATGCGGCGGTTCGCCCGCGTTACCGCCTCGGCGCAGATACTCTCGATCACGTCGAGCGTCGGCGCGATGACGTGGCCGCGGCGCAGCACGTCGAGCGCGCTGCCAGCCAGCACCACGCCCTTGTCCGTTTGCAGCGCCAACTCAGTGAGCGTATGGACCGCCTGACGGTAGTGGCCGAGGCCAAACGGCGACAAGCCGAGGTAGGCGCGCAGCTCGATCAGATGCTCGCGCCGGGTCTCCTGACGCTCGGCGTACTTCGGCCAGCAGGCTGGGTCGATGCGCAACTGGCGCGCAATCCAGGCCAGCATCGGCGCCGGCACGGCGCCATCGACGGACAGGCCCTGGCCGGGGTAGCGGAGCAGGCTCATCTGCACCGCGAAGCCCAGTCGGTTCGGATCGCCTCGGCGCTGCCGGATCAGCGCCAGGTCGTTGTCGTTGAAGGTGTAGTGCCTGATCAGCTCGTCTTGGGTGTCCGGCAAGGCCAGCAGGCTGTCGCGCTCGGCGACGGATAGGATCGATCGACGGGGCATGAGCCTCCTTCTTGCAAACGTTCGTTCTTGATAAGGCTCGTGACGCCGGCCGCATTGACATGCGCCGCACAGGAAGCGCCGATTCTCACAAATAGTTCTTGATTGATAATTCTCGCATCGCTATGATGGTGACGAGATTCGATAAGGAGATGGTCATGCCGCAACTCGATCGCATCACCCAACAACCCGAAGTCATGGGCGGCAAGGCGTGCATCCGCGGGATGCGCGTCACAGTCGGCATGCTGGTCGGCCAGATCGGTGCCGGCCACAGCGTTGATGAAGTTCTCGCCGACTACCCATACATCGAGCGCGCCGACATCATGCAAGCGTTGCAGTACGCAGCCTGGCGGTCGGAAGAACGCGAAATCACGCTGGCAAGCGCCTGACGAAGAGACGCATGCGACTGCTCATCGACATGAACCTGTCGCCGCGTTGGGTTGGCTTGTTGAACGGCGCCGGCGTCGAGGCGGCGCACTGGTCAACGCTCGGGGCAATCAACGCGCCAGATAGCGAAATCATGGCCTACGCGGCGGCACACGGGTACGTTGTTCTGACCCACGACTTGGACTTCGGCTCGATCCTGGCTGCCACGCATGGCGAGAAGCCCAGCGTCGTGCAAATCCGCGCAGCGGATGTCAGCCCCGACGTGATCGGTCGCCAGGTGATCATTGCGCTGGGCCAAATGGCCGCAGAGCTTGAAGAAGGCGCGTTGCTCACCGTCGATCCGAACCGCACGCGACTGCGCGTGCTCCCACTCCAAAGGCGATCATGAAGATCAAGGATGTCCTTGCGGTCTTGCGTGGTCTAGACGCCGAACTCGATTGCACGATCGAGATACTTCCAACGGACCCGGAATTCAACCGTGGCAAAGGCGCCTTGGGCATCCCGTTCAAGGTGGAGCCGATCGACGACAAGGCCGGTGTTGTCGTACGTGTATCACTGACGGAAATCCGTAGCCTTTAGGCGGATAGACCCATGCAACAAGAACGCAGTGCAACAGCCGTGCTTTCGCGGTTTCTGCGCGGCATCACCGCCGCTGTCGAGAATGTCAGGCAAACGCCGCCGAGGGACTTTGCCAATGTCATTGTCCAATGGGGGCCGGGCAATGCAAAGACCGTGCACCACGTCGTGCAGTCGGCCACAGACTTCGTCACGATCCCTGGCCCCGGCTTGACGCCGAGCAACACCTACCGGCCGGGCACGACGATCGGTTCCGCATGAACGAAGCCATCTGAGATGCTCATCGGCTATGCACGTGTTTCGACACAAGACCAGAGCGTCGAGCTGCAGCGTGACGCGCTAGCGAAGGCGGGCTGCAAGAAGGTCTTCACGGACAAGATCAGCGGCGCGCAGGCGGAACGGCCGGGGCTCAGCAAGGCACTTGAAATTCTCTGCGATGGCGACACGCTCGTTGTGTGGAAGTTAGATCGCCTCGGCCGAAGCGTCAAGAACCTGGTGGATTTGGTCGGCGAGCTCGCGCAACAAGGCGTCCACTTCAAGAGCCTTACCGATTCGATCGACACGACAACGCCCTCGGGTCGCTTCTTCTTCCACGTCATGGCAAGCCTAGCCGAGATGGAGCGAGAACTGACCGTCGAGCGTACTCGCGCCGGCCTTGAAGCTGCGCGGCAGCTCGGCCGTAAGGGTGGCCGAAAGCGCCAAATGACGGACAGCAAGATCGAATCGGCCAAGAAGCTGCTCGCCAACGGAGTGCCGCCGCGCGACGTGGCAGAGAACCTCGGCGTGTCCGTGCCGACTTTGTATCGCTGGCTGCCAGCGTCAGCGCGACCTTAGCGTACGGTTTTGTCCGTTTTCTGAGTCGACCCCTACATCGCCGACCGCAGTTCGACCGTTGATCGCAGCCGCCGTTTCGTGCTGCTGGGCAGTGCGTCCTTCATCGGCTTGCTCGCTGGCCCGGCATTCGGCACGTGGCTGGCAGGGCCGGTGATGGGCACGGCCGTCGGAGACATGGGGGACATGTTGAACTGGCCCTCATGGGCGGTGGCGGCGGCCGGGGTGCTGCTGCTGCTGACTCCTTTTTGCCTCGGCCGAAATCACGCCACGGTCGCAGCGCCGGCTGTGGAAGTCGATGGGGTTGCAAACGACGCGCGCCGGAACTTCGTGCACGCGTCGATGCTGCTCGCGTTGCTGGCCTCGTTCGCGGTCGGTAGCTTCGAGGTCGGCTTCAACCTGTTCGGCAGCCAGACGCTCGGCCTGAACACCGCAACGATGGCCACGATGTTCATCACGTGCAGCCTGGCGATGCTGGCGGCGCAGTCGTTGCTGCTGCTGTCGTCGGTGCGCCGACGCATCGATCAGCGGTGGGTGGCCGCGGCGTTCGCCGGTTCGGCGCTCGCTCTGGCGTTCGCCTCGCTGGTACCCGGTGCGGGCGCGCTGGGGCTGATGATCGCGGTGGTGGCCACCGGTGCCGGAATGGTCGGACCGGTGCTGTCGTACGAGTTGCTGGAGCGCAAGGCGGACGCACCGGGCGCGCTGCTTGGCCGCCAGGCCGCCGCGGGCAATCTGGGCCAGGCACTCGGCTCGATGAGCGCGGGCTCGTTGTTCACCTTCGCGCCGATGGCGCCGTTCTGGACTGCGGCCGCCATCCTGTTGCTCGGCGCTGTACTGTCGATGGTCTGGTGGGGCCCGACCCGTGTTCGCGAGATCGCTGCCGGGAAACTGGCCGATGCCGGGAGCGATGCGACGGCCGCGGCTCGCTCAGACTTGCACGCACCGCACGGCTGACAGTCGGCGTAGGGTGACTTGAACCAATCGGCCCAGTTCAAGTCCGGACTCCCGCCGCCGTCGGGTGCCTGTGCATGGACGACGGCAGACGCTCACGAGCGGGATGACGCGTTGCGGATTGATCGACTCAGATGAGACGCGAGACCGCTCCGCCGCCCTGCCCTTCCGGCCTCATTTGAATGCCTTGACCAGGGCCTCGAACTGCGTTCGAAGCGACTTGTCGTGCGCGGTGACAGCAGGCACCTTGCGATCGATTTCGAGCAACTCGTACACCGCCATCTGCGCCGCGCGCACTGAGTACTCCACAGTGAAGACGACGTCATCAGCGATCTCGACGAACTGGCTGATGAAAGCGAAATTGCGCGAGTTGCGCGGTACCGGCAGCGGTCGGTCGCTGCGCATTCGGGGCATGAACATGCTGGTGATGTACGGCATGCGGCAAGGGATGCAGTTGGCGGTGGCGACGGTGTCGAGATCGAACCGCAGATGACCGCAGAGTTCGGCGAGGATTTCGGCGCCGTTGCATTCGGCCATCGGCTTGGCGACGAAGTTGCCCACCCGATCCGGGAACAGCGAATAGCCCCAGAACACCTGCACGTCGGCCGGCTGATTCGCGAAGTGGGGTTGATGCGCGAGCACGATCGACATCAGCCAGTTCGAGTCCTTGAATGTCACGAGGCCACCGGTGCCGGGCTGGTTGCCGCTGAACCGGTTCATCTGATCGAAGAATGCCGGGTCCTTCAGCGTGACGGTGAACGACTCCCAGCACGACTGCGCGATGCAGCTGTTGAACGCGGCCGGGTTACCGAACTCCGGCCGGCCCTGTGCGAGTTTTTCCCAGAGGGTCCAGCCGCCGCT
>JANLQP010000226.1:0-4392 GCA_031367895.1 Hyphomicrobiales bacterium | reverse complement strand
AGGCGTGAGATGAACATTTGGGACTGCGCAACCTTTGTATTGTAGGTTGGGTTGGCGCGGCCAAAGAGCTTTCGTTTTGCTCGATCAACACCCCGCGCGTAACCCAACAGGTGCGGCGCTCTGAACGTTGGGTTACGCCCGAGCGGTCGCAGTGTTCATGCGATCGCCTTCGGCCGGCCAACCCAACCGCCGTTGCTGCGCGCAACCGTCTCCCCGTTAAGGACGGGGAGACGGGAAGATAATCACACCCGCATCGGCATCAGCACGTAGAGAGCGCGCTCGTCGCCGCCGTCCTTGACCATGGTCGGCGAGCCTGAGTCTGCCAGCAAGAACTGCATCGTGTCGCTTTCGAGCTGGCCGCCGATATCCAGCAGATAGCGCGCGTTAAAGCCGATCTCGAGATTGTTGGCGCCGTACTCGATCGGCAGTTCCTCGGTGGCGCTGCCGCCGTCCGGATTGGTCACGGACAGGATCAGCTTGTCCTTGGCGATCGACAGTTTCACAGCCCGCCCGCGCTCGCTCGCAATCGTGGAGACGCGATCGACCGCCGACATGAACTGCGCATTGGAGACGCGCATCTTCTTGTCGTTGCCTTGCGGAATGACCCGCTGATAGTCGGGGAAACTGCCGTCGATCAGCTTCGATGTCAGCACGATCGGGCCGATCTCGAACCGAACTTTCGATGGCGAAACGCCGATGCTGATCTTGGCTTCGCTGTCTTCGATCAGGCGATGAATCTCGTGCACGGTCTTGCGCGGGATGATGATGCCCGGCATGCCGTCGCAGCCCTTCGGCTTCTCGAGGTCGAGCTGTGCCAGCCGGTGGCCGTCAGTAGCAACCGCGCGCAGTACAGTCTCCTGGCCGCGCTGTGCGGCGTGCAGGTAGATGCCGTTGAGGTAATAGCGCGTCTCCTCGCTGGAGATTGCAAACCGCGTCTTCTCGATCATGCTCTTCAGGTCGGAGGCCGTCAGCTCGAACGTATGCGTCATCTCGCCGACGGCGAGGTCGGGGAAGTCGTCGGCGGCCAGCGTCTGTAGCGCGAAGCGCGAATGCCCGGCGGTAATGGTCAGCCGCTCGCGCTCGGCATCGCGGGTGATCTCCACCTCGCTGCCGTCGGGCAGCTTGCGCACGATGTCGTGCAGCATGTGGGCCGGAACCGTGATCGCGCCTGGCGTCGTCACCTCGGCAGGGGCGGATTCCACCACCTCGCGCTCGAGGTCGGTCGCCTTCAGTTGGATTTCGCTCCCCGCGGCCTTGATCATGACGTTGGATAGAATCGGGATGGTCGTGCGGCGCTCAACGACGCTCGTTACGTGGCCCAGTGCCCGCAACAGCTCGCTTCGATCGATCACCAGCCGCATGGATCAAGCCTCTTGCGTTCTCAGCGCATATTTATGCGCATTTCCCGTTTGCGCGCGGCCCGCCGAAGCGGACGCGCTGCTCGCTTCTCAAATGCTGCGCCTGACCTGCAATGGGGGCGCCTCATCCACCGCTTCCCCAGCCTGCCGGGACAACGCCTACAACACGGGATATGGTGGGGAATCGGTTGTGTCTCGAACTTGGCGCGGATGCGGTTCTTTTGCAAGGGAAATGCTGGATTTGGTCCCGACGGTTCGACGCCATTTCGCGATGCTCGAAGGCCGGCTGCGTGGCATACTCGTCACGGAGTACCGCAAACGCTGAATTCACGCTGAAGTTCCCCAGGAGAAACGCCTCATGCAGCTCATCGACCTCTCGCGCGAGATCCACCACCGGACGCCGGCACATCCCTCGCACCCACCTGTCGTTATGACGGTTTGGGGCGATCACAGCGAAATCAAGCGCGCCGGCAACACGGCGTTCACTTCGAAGGCCATGTACTTGTCGCTGAGCGACCACGCCGGTACCCACGTCGATGCGCCCTGTCATTTCAATCCGGACCCGAAGGCGCCCTCGATCGATCAGGTGCCGCTCGAGAACTTCTACACCGAGGCCATTTGCCTGGACCTCAGCCACGTGCCATTGAAGCACCAGATCACGGTCGCCGAAATGGAGACGGCGCTGGCAAAGTCGGGCCAGACGATCAAGCCGCGCGATACCGTGCTGATCAACATGGGCGTCAACGCGCGCCTCTTCGGCAAGCCCGCCTATCTGCACGATTTCCCGGGGCTCCACGTCGATGCGGTCCATTGGCTGGCGGATAAGGGCATTCTGATGTTCGGCGTCGAAGCGATCAGCCCGGCGCCGGAGGGCGAACCAAACTTCAAGGCGCACATGGCCTGTGCCGAACGCGGCATCACGCACATCGAGTGCCTGTGGAACCTGGAGGCCGTCGTCGGCAAGGGCCGCTTCCGGTTCATCGCCTTCCCGCTGAAGATCCGCGGCGGTACAGCCAGCCCGATCCGCGCCGTCGCCATGATCGGCTGAGCCCGGCTGTACATAGCAAACCAAGGAATATCAGCATGTGGTCCAATCCCCGCATCCCGTTCGAGCTGACGAGTCATCGCAAGCGCCTCGAGCCGTTGAACGGCCGCCCGCTCATGGTCAACGTCGTCATGAACATCGAGTACTGGCCTTTCGACCGGCCGATGCCGCGCGGCATCCTGCCACCACCGCATGGCGCGCAGATCCCGCCACCTGATTTGCCGAACTTCTCGTGGGTCGAATACGGCATGCGTGCCGGCATGCCCCGCTTGCTCGACATGCTGAAAAGCCGCGGCATCAAGGCGACGACGTTCTTCAACGCGCAGGTCGCCGACGTCTATCCGAGCCTCACCGATGAAGTCCTCAAGGCCGGCTGGGAGTTCGTCGGGCACGGCTGGTTCCAGCGCTCGCTGAAACAGGTCGAGGACGAGGAGGCCGAGATCAAGCGCTGCCTGGCGCGACTGGAGAAACTCACGGGCAAGAAGACGCGCGGCTGGTTCGGCGCCGGTGGAGCCGAGAGCAACAAGACGCCGGAAATCTTCAAGCAGTGCGGCCTCGATTTCATCCACGATTTCATGGTTGACGACCTCCCGAGCTGGATGCGTACCGAGCATGGACCGCTGCTGGCTTTGCCCTATACGATGGAGCTCAACGATGTGCCGATCTGGGCGATCCAGGGCCAGTCGTCCGACGAGATGCTGAAACGGCTGGAGGTCACTCTCAAAGTACTCGAACGCGAGGCCGAGACGCAGCCGCGCGTCCTGACGTTCGGGCTGCATCCGCACGTCATCGGCGTCCCACACCGCGCCTACTACATGGAGAAAATGCTGGATCTGCTGCTGGCGCGGAACGACACGCAGTTCGTGACGTCGAGTGAGATCGCCGATTGGTTCATCAAGGCCGACGGCACCGGCGGGCGTGACTTGCCGCAGTATGCACCGCCCGCGGCGTGACTGGTCATCCGCCTGAGACAGTCGAGGACAATCTCGCGAGCCTTGTTGCCAGCGGCCTGACAAATACGGCTGTTTTTCTTCGGGACGTGGGGCTTCCATCCCAAGCCCGCGCCGCCCGCTCGCCGATTTTCTCGGCGCCAGCGCGCAAAGCCGGGCGCGAGCACCGGCTTCGGGTCCGGCCTTGGCTTGGCCGAGGCTCGACTTGAACGACGGGATCAGCGCCGCAAGAGAGTCAGTATAATTCTTCGACGTGTCGTCCAGGTAGGAGATCGAGGCCGACGGACGAAACGCCTACGCACCGTGCGTCCAGCGCCCGGTCAGCGTCGACGACAGTAGCTAGGAGCCCGTCCACTTTGTCGGGGTGATGGAGCGTAGCACGGACGAGGAGGCGGCAGTGCCGGCTTCTCACGCTGCGACCGGCGCCCCGCCGGCGATCGGCCGTGCTGCAGACAGACTCCACCCCTTGGCCAGCTTCAACAGATTGTGGGCGGTGCACACGATGGCCCATTCGGCGGCCACGTTTTCGAGGCCGCGCAGCAGGAACTGGCGGAAGCCGCGGGCCTGCTTGATCTGACCGAACACCGGCTCGACCACCTGCTTGCGCAGCCGGTAGGGCGTTTCGAAACCGCCGTCGTCGATCTTCTTGCGCATCGCTTGCGTCAACGGTCCGCCGGTTTTTCCGTTTTCCACCGTCGGATTTTTTGCGCGACCCGGAGCCACATAGCCGTCGATTTCGCGCGCGGCCAAAGCGGTTAAATCAATCACGGCTTCCTGCCTGCCACCAAGTGAAGCTGCTGGTCCTCCCTCCCCCCTAACCTGTTGCCGCGGCAGACGGGTGAAGGACATTCGCGCCCAACGTGGAGTGCTTTCACGTTAGAAACGGCATTTGAGCAGGGTCGTTGCTCAGAAAAATCAACGAGCACTAGGACTTGCGTGGTCGCGGCCGATCACCCGTTGGGTGATGCGAGGGCCCCGCCCCTCACACTCCCCGACCAGGATCTGCGACCCTGGACCCGCCCTTTAAAGTGAGGGTTTG
>JANLQP010000225.1:0-22203 GCA_031367895.1 Hyphomicrobiales bacterium | reverse complement strand
TCGATGGCGGTGATGCGCGTGCTCGAAACGGAGAAGGGCTTCAAGCTCGCTGACAAGGTCAAGTTCGTCGCCGGCCATTCGCTTGGCGAGTATTCAGCGCTGGCGGCGGCCGGTACGTTTACGATCGGCGATGCGGCGCGTCTGTTGAAATTGCGCGGACAGGCCATGCAGAAGGCCGTACCGGTCGGCGTCGGCGCGATGGCGGCGCTCTTGGGCATCGGCATGGACGTGGCGAAGCTGATTGCGGCGGACGCGGCGCAGGGCGATTGCTGTGACGTGGCGAACGACAACGATCCCGGGCAGGTCGTGCTGTCGGGCCACAAGACGGCGATCGACCGGGTGGGCGAAGTTGGCAAGAAACACGGGCTGCGCCGCGCCATGCCGCTCCCCGTTTCGGCGCCGTTCCATTGCGCGCTGATGCAGCCAGCCGCGGACGCCATGGCCGAGGCGTTGGCGAAGGTTGCAATGAAGGGCCCTGTCGTGCCGGTGGTGTCGAATGTGCTGGCGCAACCGATCAGCGACCCCGCCGAGATCAGGAAGCGTCTCGTCGAACAGGTGACGGGCACGGTCCGCTGGCGCGAGTGCGTGCTGACGATGGCCGCCGCCGGTGTGACGCAGTTCTACGAGATCGGCACCGGCAAGGTGCTCTCGGGCCTCGCCGGCCGCATCGACAAGAGCCTGAAATCGCAACCCGTCGGGACGCCCGCCGACATCGAGGCGGCGATGGCGGGGTTGGTGTAGGGTGGTGCAGGGCGGACAGGCAGGAGTTTCGCATGCGACAGTTCACTGCGATCATCGAGCGCGAGGACGGCGGGTTCGTCGCGACCTGCCCCGAGTTGGATGTCGCGAGCCAGGGAGACAGCGTGTCGGAGGCGCGCGAAAATCTCCGCGAAGCGATCGAGCTGTTTCTCGAGACGGCCTCACCGCAGGAAATTGCCAGCCGGTTGCGCTCCGAAATCTACGTGACACAGATCGAAGTGACGCATGCCTGAGTTACGCGTCATGTCAGGCGCGGAGGCGTGTGCAATTCTCGCAGCCCACGGCTTCATTGAGGTCCGTCGTCGCGGGAGTCACATCATTATGCAGCGCCGGACAGCCACAAGTACCATTACGGTGCCGGTACCCGATCATAGAGAGTTGCGTCGTGGCACATTGCGGGCGGTCATTCGCCAATCTGGCCTACTGCGCAACCAGTTCGAAGTTTGACGAGGCGAGTTGCAGCGCAATGGCTTCCTTAATGCGTTCCAGCACCAGATCGATCGTCGGCGCCTGCGTATGGCAATCCGGCAGGCTCGGAACGCTCTCGACGTAGATGCCGTCCTCGTCCCGCTCCACGACGACGTTGAAGTCGGCTCCTGATTGACCGTCAATCGGCATGGCTTGCTCGTTCCTTCGTCTGGCCGTTGCGCATCAGCCCCCCACGCGCAGCAAATCCACCACCTCCACCTCGAACCCCGGCGGGTCGAAGCGCAGCGTATCGCCTGATCGCAGGGTCTGCTTGACGATCACCCCGTATTCATCGCGCGCATGGTGGTCGAGACGCTTTTCGGCCGGCCAGACCACGACATAATGCCGAACAGTTGGCAGTGAGAAATACTCCGCCAGTTTGTCAACCGTGTCGGTCTTTTCGCTCGATGGCGAGACCACCTCGACGACGATAAGCGGGTCTTCGACCGTCATGGCATCTAGGTCATGGTCCGCGCTTGCGGCCACGACGGCGTCAGGCCCGCGACCGGTCACGTCGGTGATTTCGACGCCAGCGCCATCTGTGAATACTGTGTTCGAAAGGCCGGCAGCCTTGAGCGCGGCACGCAGCGCGAGCCAGATTTCAGCTTTGCTCAGATTGTGGCGCAGTCGCTCCGGGGCCATCCGTATGATCTCCCCATTGACGAGCTCGAACTTGCCCTCGGTCTGAGCCTCGGCCCAAACCAGGAACTCGCGGACAGTCATGCGCTGTTTTGTGAGCGTGGTCATAACTACACTATAGGCCGTTCCGGCGCGTCCGTCACTCGCGCCTGCCGAGTTCGCGCCTTGACTCCGTGCCTCCAGGTTGCGAACAACCGCGCCAGATCAGATTACGTCCAACGCAGAGGACCCCCATGTTCGACCTCACAGGCAAAACTGCGCTCGTCACCGGCGCCACGGGCGGCATCGGCGGGGCCATCGCGCGGGCGTTCCACAAACAGGGCGCGACGGTCGCGATCTCGGGCCGGCAGGTGGACAAGCTCGAAGCGTTGAAGGCGGAACTCAAGGAGCGGGTGGTCGTCTGCCCCTGCGATCTCGCCAACAAAGAACAGGTCGGCAAGCTGATCGATGACGCCGTCAAGGCGCTCGGCGGCCGGCTCGACATCCTCGTCAACAACGCGGGGCTCACCAAAGACAACCTGTTCATGGTGATGAAGGACGAGCAGTGGGACGACGTCATCGCCGTCAACCTGACCTCGACGTTCATGCTGATGCGGGCCGGCACCCGCCACATGCTGCGCAACAAGACCGGCTATGGCCGCATCATCAACATTTCCTCGGTCTCGGGGATTCTCGGCAATCCGGGCCAGGGCAACTACGCCGCGTCCAAGGCCGGCATGATCGGCATGACCAAGTCGCTCGCCCGCGAGGTGGCGCCGCGTGGCATCACCGCCAACTGCATCGCGCCGGGCTTCATCCAAACCGCAATGACGGACGTGCTGAAGGAGGAACTGGTCACCGAGATCAAGAAGCAGATCCCGGCGCAGGCATTCGGCACGCCCGAGGATATCGCCAGCGCCGCGGTGTTCCTGGCGAGCCTGGAGGCCCGCTACATGACCGGCCAGACGCTGCACGTGAACGGCGGCATGGTGATGATCTGATTCGGCCGATTACTGCTGCTGCAACCTTTTGTAGCTAAAGCTTCGGGCACACGACGCTTGCGGTTAACTGGCCAACCCGATTGAAGTGTGTTACCGAGCCCAAAAATAAGGTGGCGGGCGCACGGTTGAGAACTTGGGGACAAACCTCGCGACCTGTGTCTCAAGTGGTGCAAGCCGGCAGGACTCGGGTTAGCTGAAATGGTGCCGGTGTGGCAAAAGTGCGACCGAATCTGCGGTTGCACTGGGATTGGTCCTCGGGCTGCCGCGGCAGACCCGAACGATGAAACGGACGAGGGATACATGAGCGACGTCGCAGAGCGCGTGAAGAAGATCGTCATCGATCACCTGAGCGTCGAGGCCGACAAGGTGACCGAGAGCGCGAGCTTCATCGATGACCTCGGTGCCGACAGCCTCGATACGGTCGAGCTTGTGATGGCGTTCGAGGAAGAGTTCGGGTGCGAGATCCCGGATGACGCCGCCGAGAAGATTCAGACGGTCGGCGATGCCGTGAAGTTCCTGACGGCACACACAAAAGCCGCCTAAGGTCGCAAGGTTTCAGACGCGCCGCGTCCGTGCTCTGGACCAAGCGGAGGGGCGGCGGTCCCAGTGTCCCGTTCGCGAAGTTCGTCACCGCATGCAGCAAGCGCTGTCCGAAACTTCGCGAACGATTAGGACGCTAGAAAATTCATCAGTTGAATGTGGTGTTATGTTCGGAAGTTCGCGTGTTGAGCAAGCCACGACGTGGACGCGAACTTCCGAATCGCCACTCTCGAGCCGCAGCTTGTTTTGGTCTGGGCAAACGCAGGTTTCTACATGCGCCGTGTCGTCATAACGGGTTTGGGACTGGTCACACCGCTCGGTTGCGGTGTGGAGGCAACTTGGAGCGGCTTGCTTGCGGGCAAGAGCGGTGCGCGACGCGTCGCCGAGTTCGAGGTTGGCGATTTACCCTGCCAGATCGGCTGCTTCATTCCCCGTGGGGACGGCAGTAACGGCACGTTCAATCCCGACCAGTGGATGGAGCCGAAAGAGCAGCGGAAGGTCGACGATTTCATCGTCTACGCGATGGCTGCTGCTGACCAGGCTCTGGCTGATTCCGGCTACAAGGCTACCACCAAGGACCAGCAGGAGCGGACCGGTGTCCTTATCGGCTCTGGCATCGGCGGCCTCAGTGGCATCGCAGACACTTCGTTGCTGCTGAAGGAGAAGGGGCCGCGCCGCGTCTCCCCGTTCTTCATTCCGGGGCGTTTGATCAACCTCGCGTCGGGCTATGTCTCGATCAAGCACGGCCTCAAGGGCCCCAATCATTCCGTCGTTACCGCGTGCTCCACCGGGACGCACGCCATCGGCGACGCTGCCCGCATCGTGGCGCTGGGCGATGCCGACGTGATGGTCGCGGGCGGTGCCGAAAGCCCGATCTGCCGGATCGCGCTCGCAGGCTTTGCCGCCTGCAAGGCGCTTTCGACGCATTTCAACGACAATCCGACCAAGGGCTCGCGCCCCTACGACCGGGACCGGGACGGCTTCGTCATGGGCGAAGGCGCCGGCATCGTCGTGCTGGAAACACTGGAGCACGCGCAGGCCCGCGGTGCCCGCATCTACGCCGAGGTGATCGGCTACGGCATGTCGGGCGACGCCTTCCACATCACGGCTCCGGCTGCCGACGGCGATGGCGCCTTCCGCTGCATGCGCAACGCCCTGAAACGTGCCGAGATCGACGTCAGCGAGATCGACTACGTCAACGCGCACGGGACCTCGACGCCGATGGGCGACGAGATCGAACTCGGCGCCGTCGAGCGGCTGTTCGGCAACTCGGCCGGCAAGCTGTCGATGTCCTCGACCAAGTCGGCGATCGGGCATCTGCTGGGCGCTGCTGGGGCCGTTGAAGCCGTGTTCTCGGTGCTCGCCATGCGCGACAGCATCGCGCCGCCGACGTTGAACCTCGACAATCCCTCGATCGAAACGGCCATCGACCTGATCCCGCACGTCCCGAAGAAAAAACCGATCAACACCGTGCTTTCCAACTCGTTCGGCTTCGGTGGCACCAACGCGTCGCTCATCATGCGCCGCCTTGCGGCTTGAGCCGGAGACCGGAATCGGCTGATCTAGTGCTGTCTCTTGGTCAAGCTCCGTGGTTTGGCCATATTTTGGCGTAGCCTACGCGTCCCCTCGCCGGAGACGGCAGGCAGCCATAATGCGCATATGAGCGCGGGATCGGGTCGATGCGCTGGAGAACTCGATGAGGCAACGTGATCCAAATGAAGGATCGGCTGTGCGCCCGCCTACGCTGACGCCGCGTAGTCCGTCCGACCTGATCGCCCCGACCCGGCCACCGCGCCCGGCACGGGACCTGAAGCCGCGCCGCGAGCCGCGTCGCCTCAATGGCTTCTTCCGCTTTCTTAATACGGCGCTGACCTTCGTCTTCTTGCTGTTGCTGCTCAGCGGCGGACTGGCGTTTGCGCTCCGCACCAGCTTCGATTCGCCCGGGCCTCTCGCTGCCCCAGCCGTTGCGGTGATCCCGAAGGGCGAGGGCGTAATAGAGATCGCCAGCCGCCTGGAGAAGGACGGAATCATTTCCGACCGGCGGATCTTCGTCGCGCAGTACTATGCGTCGAGGCTTTACGGCGGCATTGCCGGTGAGAAAGCGGTGATCAAGGCCGGCGAATACGAAATCAAGAAAGAAGCGAGCATGCGCCAGGTTCTCGACACGCTCGTCGAGGGCCGCTCCATCCTGCAGAAGATTACGGTGCCGGAAGGCCTGACCAGCCAGCAGATCGTCGAGCGCCTGCGGGCCGATACGAACCTGACCGGAGAGGTCGTGCAGATCCCGGCGGAGGGTACGCTGCTGCCGGATACCTATCGTTTCTCGAAAGGTATGGCGCGGCAGGAGCTGGTGGACCGCATGCAGGCCGAGCATCAGAAGCTCGTGGCTTCGTTATGGGAAAAGCGTCAGGAGGGTCTGCCGGTCCAGTCGCTGGAGCAGGCGCTGATCCTGGCCTCGATCATCGAAAAGGAAACCGGCCGCGCTGACGAGCGGGAACGGGTGGCAGCGGTGTTCGTCAACCGGCTCCGCAAACCGATGCGTCTGCAATCGGATCCGACGATCGTTTACGGCCTCGTCGGCGGCCAGGGTCCACTCGGCCGCTCGATCACCCGCAGCGATATCGACGGCAAGACGCCCTACAACACCTACCAGATCGACGGTTTGCCGCCGGGGCCGATCTGCAACCCGGGCCGCTCCGCGATCGAGGCGACACTCAATCCGGCCAAGACCAGCGATCTGTTCTTCGTTGCCGACGGCAGCGGCCGCCACGTCTTCACGACCAACCTCAAGGACCACAACGCGGCCGTGCAGAACTGGCGTAAGTACGAGCGCGACCTGAAGGCCAAGCAGCAGGGCGCAACCGCGCCAGCGCAAGCCGCCCAACCCGCTGCCGAGCCGGTGCCGCTGGCCGTGACCAATTCGCCTACGGCCGCGAAGGCATCGACCGAGCCGCCACCTGCCGCTAAGAAGGCGAAGAAAGCTCCCGAGCCGAAACCGGCGGGTTGATCAAATTCGCCGTTGCGAACGACTGGAAACGCATCCCCCATGGCGCTCACATGACCCTGAAGAGCATGACGGGATTCGCCCGCCGCGACGGGGCAAGGGGAGCAGTGCGCTGGCACTGGGAGGTGCGTAGCGTCAATGGCCGTGGGCTGGACGTACGGCTTCGGCTGCCGCCCGGTTACGAAGGCCTGGAACACCGCGTCCGAGAAGTGACCCCCAAGCGTATCACACGCGGCAACCTGGCGGTGACGCTGACCGTACAGCGCGACGCCGGCAGTTCGGAAATGCGTCTCAATCAAGCGGCGCTTGAACAGGTGCTCGCGGCGATTTCCGCGGTCCGCGCCAAGGGTGATTTCGACAAGCCGCGGCCTGAGGCGATTCTCGCGCTGAAAGGCGTCCTGGAGCAATCCGAGGCGGTCGACAGCGAAGCCGAGACCGAGTCGCGGCAGTCGGCCATGCTCGCCGATTATGACACGATGCTTGGATCGCTCAGCGAGTCGCGCGCGCAGGAAGGCGCGCGCCTTGGGCTCGTGCTCAACGACCAGATCGGCCAGATCGAGGCGTTGACGCGCACGGTCGCGGCGTCGCCGGCGCGCACGCCCGAGACGATCAAGCGGCGGCTCGAGGAGCAGGTGCGCAAGTTGCTCGATGCGGTGCCTTCGCTCGACCGTGACCGGTTGCACCAGGAAGCCGTGCTGATCGCGACGCGGGCCGATGTGGAGGAGGAGCTTGCGCGGCTCCGCGCGCATGTCGCTGCCGCGCGCGAGTTGCTCGCCGCGAGGGAACCGATCGGCCGCAAGCTCGACTTCCTGGCGCAGGAGTTCAACCGCGAGGCCAACACACTCTGCTCGAAGGCGAATGACGTCGAGATCACGCGCGCGGGACTGGCATTGAAAACCGTCATCGATCAGATGCGCGAGCAGGTGCAGAACATTGAGTGACAAACCGACATCGGTTTCCGGTGCCGCGACTGCTGGCGGCGCATCGAAACGGCGTGGCCTGCTGCTGGTGCTGTCGTCGCCCTCGGGCGCCGGTAAGACGACGCTATCGCGCCGCCTGCTGGACGGCGACATGCATATTGCGATGTCGGTCTCCGTGACGACACGGAGCCCGAGACTGGGCGAAGTCGACGGTCGCGACTATTTTTTCCGCGATGTCGCCGCGTTCGAGGCGATGCGCGACAACGGCGAACTGCTCGAATGGGCGACCGTGCACGGTAATCTCTATGGTACGCCGGTGAAACCGGTCATGGAGCAGTTGACGCTCGGGCGCGACGTGCTTTTCGATATCGATTGGCAGGGCGCCCAGCAGTTGACCGCGAAGGCGCCTGATGACGTGGTCCGCGTTTTCATCCTGCCACCCTCGGCTGAGACGTTGCGGGAGCGGTTGGAAAAGCGGGCCCAGGACAAGCCCGATGTGGTGGCGAAGCGGCTTGCTGGAGCGGCCGCCGAGATCGAGCACTGGGGCGAGTACGACTACGCGCTCGTCAACGCGGATCTGGATTTGTGCCTCTCGGCCCTGCAGACGATCCTGGCCGCCGAGCGCTTGAAGCGGGCACGCCAGCCGGATTTGGGCGGCCTGGTCGATGGGCTGCTCAGGGGGTTGTGACCTATTGAACCCATTTGGATGCAGCCGGCGCGCTCACTCCAACCAAGGCTTTGCGCGTGCGCGGCTGAGGTCACTGAGTATCTCGCGCGCGGCGTTGTGGCCGGGCACGCCGGTGACGCCACCGCCAGGGTGTGCACTGGATCCGCAGAGATAGAGGCCAGAAAGCGGCATGCGGTAGTTGGCGTGGCCGAGCACGGGTCTGGTCGCGAACAGCTGATCGAGGCCGAACTGGCCGTGAAAAATGTCGCCGTCGATGAGGCCAAAACGGCGTTCCAGATCCAGCGGCGACAGCACCTGCCGCGCAATCACCGATGCCTTGAAGTTGGGCGCATGCGCGTTCACCGTGTCGATGACGAGATCGCCAAACCGCTGTTTCTCCGTCTCGTCCGCCCAGCTGCGGCCCTCTGGAAGTTGCGGCGCCACGTGCTGGACGAACAGGCTGGCGACGTGCTGTCCAGCGGGCGCAAGGTTCGGGTCGAGCGTCGAGGGGATCAGCATCTCGACGACGGGCTCCAGCGACCAGCCGTGCCGGCGAGCGTCGAGAAAGGCGCGGTCGAGATAGCCGACGCTCGCGCCGACGATGATGCCGGAGCCGTGATGGTCCTGTTGCACCGTACCCGGGCGGCAGGTGAAACTCGGCAACTCCGACAGCGCGACGTTCATGCGGAACGTGCCGGAACCGGTGCGGATCTCGCGAAAGCGGCGTGCAAGATCGGGAGTGACGGCGCCATCCGGGATCAGATCGCGGAACAGCAGCTTGGCGCCGACGTTGGCGGCCACTACGCGCGCCTCGATCTCCTCACCGTTGGCAAGGCGCACGCCGCGTACGCGGCCCTTGCGCGTCATGACAGCGGCAACCGGCGCCTCAGTCCGGATGACGGCGCCAGATGCTCGCGCCGAGGCCGCGATCGCGTCCGATATCGCGCCCATACCGCCGAGCGCGTGGCCCCAGACGCCGGGCTTGCCGTTCACCTCGCCGAAGCAGTGGTGCAACAACACGTAGGCCGTGCCCGGTGTATGGGGCGATGCATAGGCGCCGACAATGCCGTCGAATGCGAAAGCGGCTTTGACGACGTCGCTCTCGAAGTAGCGTTCGAGGAATTCGGCGGCACTCTTGGTGAAGAGATCGACGAGGAGCCGCTGGTCGTCGAGCGAGAGGCCGTAGAGTTCGCGTGCGAGGCCTGCATGGCGGAACATGCCCGCGATGCCATCGCCGGCGTTCGGTGGCGTGCGCAACACGAGATCGCGCAGGATCGCGGCGGCGCGCTCAAGATCGGCGTCGTATGTGGGCAGACGTTCGGCGTCGTGTTCCGAGAAACGACGGATCGCAGCCTGCCTGTTGGCAAGGCCATAGGGCATCAGCAGATAGTGGCGATCATCGACCGGCCAGAAGTTGGCGACCGGGCGCTCGACGATGCGCAGCCCGTGCATGGGAAGTGCGAGATCGGCGATGATCTTCGGGTTGAGCAGGCTCACCGTGTAGCTGGCGACCGAATTGCGAAAGCCAGGATGGAATTCCTCGGTGATGGCGGCGCCGCCGATCATGGCGTTACGTTCGAGCACGACAACGCGCTTTCCCGCCCGCGCCAGATACGCTGCGCAGACGAGGCCGTTGTGCCCGCCGCCGATGATGCCCACGTCGAAACGATGCTCGCTCATGGCTGAATAGATCGGGTGATTTGCGCTGAATGGCAATGGACCAGTTCGATCCGCGCATTTTTGCCGGCGAGCATGGCCGGTGGCAACCCTGCGAAACACGCTGCGAAACACGCGCTCACGCCGGAATCGTGTTCTGCTGATGCAGTCGATCCGCGAGAGCCGCCGTGCGCACCATCGCTTTGGTAAGCATTATTCCGGATTGAGGCCCACCAAAGAAGAGCGATCTGGTGCTCGCTCGTACCTCACTTCGGCTTGCGTGCCTTTGGTGGGTTTGCCAGTACCTCGGCGGTGTGCTGACCGAGGGTGGGGGCTGCGCGGCGGACCTTGCCCGGTGTCTCCGAGAACTTGAGCGGCACGCCGATCGTGTCGAAGCGGCCAGCCGTTGCATGCTCGGTCGGAACATACATTTCACGCGCCAGCACATGCGGATCGGTGAACACTTCGTCGTAGTTCAGCATCGGTCCGCACGGGATCTTCTTCTTGTCGAGCTCGGCCAACCAATAGGCTTTCGGCTTTTTGAGAAGCTCTTCCTCGATGATCGCGATCAGGGCACTGTTGTTCGCGACGCGATCGGCATTGGTCGTGAAACGCGGATCATCCTTCAATTCGGGACGGCCGATAATCTCGACGAAGTCGACCCAGAACTTTTGCTGCGCGGCGCCGACGATGATGTATCCGTCCGCCGCTGCCATGCACTGGTAGGGCGCGCTGCCGCGGTGCATCTGGCCAATGCGATCCGGCCTGGTATGATGGGTCGAGTAGTGCGCGGCTTCGTAGACACCGAACGAGATTGCCGCTTCGAGCAGCGAGGTCTCCACCATCTGCCCCCGCCCCGTCTTGTGGCGTGCTTCCACCGCGGTCATGATGCCGAAAGCCAGAAACATGCCGGCCGCGACATCCGAGATCGCAATGGGGAGCCGGTAAGGCGCACCGTCTGCCGGCCCATTGGTGCTGATCAGGCCCGACATGCCCTGCGCGATCAGATCGAAGCCGCCACGGTTGGCATAGGGGCCGTTCTGGCCGAAGCCGGAGATGGCAGCATAGATCAGGCGCGGATTGCGCTCCTTGAGGGTGGCAAACCCAAGACCGAGCTTGTCCATCACACCGGGGCGCATGTTCTCGATCAGGATGTCGGCGCCATCGACGAGCGCCAGCAGCGCGGTCGTTCCCTCAGGCTCCTTCAGATCGAGCACCACCGATCGCTTGTTGCGGTTCCAGATCATGAACGGCGCGCTCTCGCCGGCGACGAAGGGGGGCATCCGTCGAGCGTCGTCGCCCGTATCGGGGCGCTCGATCTTGATGACATCGGCCCCCTGATCCGCGAGCATCATCGCGGCATAGGGTCCCGACAAATGGCTCGTCAAATCGAGAACGACGAGACCATCAAGCGCGCCAGCCATGTTTCTCTCCCAAGGGCGATCTTCGCTTCCAACAGTTGGTGGCCATTGACGTGCATACGCACGGACGCGTCAAGCGGCAGCGGTATTCCCTGGGGACCAAACGAAGGAGCGTCCAACAATGCATTGTTCGCCCTCGACTGGATAGCGCCATTTGCGACAGCGTTCACGGCCAGCCTTGGTCACTGGCCAAGTTACGCAATCGCGGGATGGGCGTGGGGTGACGGTACCATTGCCGCTACGTCACGGATGGCCCGCGCCCTGCAGGTTCTTCATCGCCGTTGCGCACAAACGATTAATGGACGACCTTTGCGTGCTCCTGACGCCTGTCACCTCCACGAACCGAGGAACCGTTATCATGCGCCATAACCGCCTACGCGCCCTGCTCAATGCGAACGAGCCGTCGATCGGTACGCATCTGCTGTCCACATGGCCCACGCTCGTGGAGCTGGTCGGCGAGGCCCGCAATTACGATTATGTCGAGTTCACCGCCGAGTATTCGCCTTTCACCATGCACGATCTCGACAATCTCGGCCGAGCGCTTGAGCTGAAAGACCTTGGCGGCATGATCAAGATCGAGCAAACCCAGTGGACGCATCAGGCCATGCGGGCGATCGGCTCTGGCTTCCAGAGCATCCTGTTCGCCGATCTGCGCACCGTCGCCGACGCTGAAGCTTGTATCGCGGCGGTTCGCGCGGAAACACCGGGAACCGGCGGACGTCTGGGCGTCGGCATGCGGCGTGATGTCGGCACTGTGCGCGAAGGCGGCTCGCCGGCCTATGTCGAGGCGCTCAATGATGTGGTGATCGCCATCATGGTCGAGAAGCGGGAATGCGTCGAAGATCTCGACGCGATCCTGTCAGTCAAAGGGATCGACATGGTGCAGTTCGGAAGCTCGGACTATTCCATGAGCCTTGGTCTCACCGGTCAGCGGAGCCACCCCGACGTCGTGAGGGCGGAACGCAAGACCATCGAGACGGCGTTGAAGATGGGACTGCACCCGCGCGTGGAACTCGCCAACATCAAACAGGCCGCACCGTACCTCGAAATGGGCGTGAAGCACTTCTGCATCGGATGGGATGTCCGTATCCTCCACGAGTGGTGGCGCGTCAACGGCGAGGCCATGCGCGGAATGCTGACAGGCTCGAAACCCGCGCCCCCGGCGAAGCAGGCCACCAGAACGTACTAAGGCGAGCCGCTCATCAATTCGCCAGCATGCGGATCGGCTTGATCGGATGCTCCTGGGCAAGACCCGGCGTTTTACCGAGTGAACAAAGGGCGGCGGGTGCTGCGACTGCCGTCAGCAATGTCCGCAGCAGGGATCTCCTGCTTTTAATGCGGTTGGCAGGCCAGGATAAGGCTAGGCACCTCAGCGTAGGCTTGAATGATGGTGTGGCGACAGCATGCGCTTATAGTTCGTTGCATCCCGCAGTGGGACGTTCGGTCTCTTGCAGCTCTAAACTGGAGGACGAGCGGACGTCGGCGGCAGATGGTCAGCGACCGCACCGCCGCCCGACGACCTTACCCTTCGCGCTCGGCCGTGCCGACCGCCGCCAGGACCTCGGCGGCCAGCGCGCGCGTGACTTTGCGTTTCGTCGCCAAGGCGCGGCGGTCGATCTCGGCGACGATCGCAGCGGCCGAGGCCATCGAGCGGTCGACATGCAACGCCAGATGCTCGATCACGTGTGGCTCCACGATCAGCTGGCGGTCGTTGAAGAGTTTCACCAGAAGCGCGCGCAGCAAATCGTCGTCCGGCGTCTCGATGCGCACCAGCGCCAGTGCGCGCAACCGCGAGCGCAGATCGGGCAGCGTGACGTCCAGGTGTTCCGGCGCGCGCGCAGAGGTGAGCAGAAGATGAGCTCTCGATTCCTTGGCGAGGTTCAGCAGATGGAACAGCGCCCGCTCGCTGCCGATGCCCAAGTCGAGATCCTCGATCACGAGCGCTTTGGAGCGCTGCAACAGCGCGATCGCGGCTTCGTCGATCGTCGCCGCCGGTACGCAGGCTTCGGCGCCCGATCTGAGCCGCCAGACGTTGGCGAGATGGCTTTTGCCTGAGCGCGCGGGGCCTACAACCAATGCGCTCGCCTGCGGCCAGTCCGGCCAGCGGTCGATCAATGCGACGGCTGCCCGGTTGGCATCGCTGACGAGGAAATCCTCCGCCGCCAGCGCCGGGCGGTGGGCCAAATCCAACACAAGCTGACGCGGCTCCAGCATCAGGTGCGCTCCGGCGGCGGGGCTTGCGTCGGCCCGTTGCCGCGATAGACGGAGCTGTCGAGGTAGACTTCCACGGCGAAGCGTACGAGCACGCCTATGGCGGCGGCAACCGGTACCGCGACCAGCACGCCGACGAAGCCGAAGAGATACGAGAAGGCGAACAGCGCGAACATCAGCCAGACCGGATGCAGGCCGATCTTCTCGCCGACGATCTTCGGCGACAGCACAGCGGTATCGAGTGCCATGCCGGCCGCGAAGATGCCGACGACCTTGGCGACCGGCAGCATATCCTGCGTCGACTGGATGACGGCGACGGCGAGCGCGGCGATGAGGCCGAGGCCCCAGCCGACGTAGGGCACGAACGCGAGCAGCCCGGTGCCGAGGCCGATCAGCGCGCCATAGCGAATGCCAGCGAGCGTCAGCGCCAGCCCGTAGAAGAGCCCAAGGATCACGCAGATCGTGCCCTGGCCGCGGATGAAGGCCGAGACCGCGTCGTTGATCTCACCGGCGAGGCGGCGAATCGTTGCCGCATGATCGCGCGGCAGCCAGCCGTCGAGCTTGGCGACCATCGGATGCCAGTCGACCAGCATATAGAAGACGACAACGGGCGTCACCAGCAGCAGCGACAGGAAGTTCACCACCGCGAGGCCCTGCTTCCAGAGCGTTTTGGCAACGACGCCGACCGACGACGACCAGCTTTGCGAGAGGTCGTTGAGCGCCTGCTCGAGGCCCTGCTTGAACACCGGAAAGCGGTCGCCGAGGCGGACGGCCATCCAGCTCTCGAAGCCCTGTTTCAGGCGCGCGAGGTCGTCCGGCATGGTCTCGGCCAGCACGCGGACCTGATTGACGACGAACGGCAGCAAAAACACCAGCGCTGAAACAACCAGGACCCCGCCCGCCAGAACCAACAGCGCCGCAGCCGACAGCCGACCGATCCCCGCCTGTTCCAGACGGACAGCAATGGGATTGAGGAAGTAGGCGATCACCATGCCGGTGACGAAGGGCAGCAGCACGTCTTTCAACAAAGCGATTCCCGCGAGCAGGCCAAGCGTTGCCACGATCCAAAACAGGACTTGCCGTTCAATGCGCATGTCGCCTCCACACCCGGTTCATTTGGTCATCGCAAACTCAGGCACAGCTGCGGCGCCAAGAACCAGGATAGGCGCTTGTGGGGCTGGCGTCAGCCGCTGCGATCATCTTGGTGAGGCGGTGCGCCGTTCATATGACGTAGCCAATCGCCGAGGTAGGCGGCGAGCGAAAGGATGGTGAGTAGCCCCGTGATCCACACCAGCGCCATCCGGAGGGCACCGACGCCGAGGCTGAAACCTTCGTCCGCCAGCACGGTCGAGGCGAGGATCAGTTGCGCCGCCGTGTTGGCCTTGCTGATGGCGCGCGGCTTCATCGCCAGCGGCTGATCCATGAGCCACGCGAGCAGCACACCGACGACGATCAGGATGTCGCGCGAAACGACCGCAATGACCAGCCAGGATGGCAGTTGGCCGGCGACGCCCAACGCGACAAAAATGCTGACGATCAACAGCTTGTCGGCCAGCGGGTCGAGATAGGCACCGAGCTCCGTCTGCAGCTTGAAGCGCTTCGCCAGATAACCGTCGACCGCGTCCGAAATGCCGGCGCAGACGAAGGCGATGAACGCGAGCCGCGTGCTGCCGTTGATCAGCAACCAGAAAATGACCGGCACGAGAATGATGCGGCCGAGGGTGACGACATTCGGAAGATTGAGGCTCACGCTCGGATCCGGCAGCGGTCGGAGGGATGATGCCGGCCTGCGCCCATCCCGGCCAAGTGCTTGGCGCGAAGACAGAATCGAGAGCCGATCTGGAATCAGTCTATGCGCGAACGCGGGTCCACGTCGAGGCCGGTGGGAGCGCGGCGGTGTGGAACTGCGCCTTTTTTTGGCCGACGCGGGAGCGGCAGCTGGCCAAGCAGCGCCCGCCCAGCGCAAGCGCGAGGCTGGCCGCCACTCGCGCTCGCTGGCCAGTGGATTTGGTCCCTGGACCCCGGTGTCAGGAGGCCAGACGCGCTTCGATGGCCGCAAGGGCTGCGGGCGCCTTGGCACCGTCGGGGCCGCCGGCCTGCGCCATGTCGGGGCGGCCACCACCGCCCTTGCCACCGAGGGCCTCGGCGCCGGCCTTGACCAACTCCACCGCGCTCCAGCTTTTCACCAGGTCCTCGGTGACACCGACCGCGAGGCCGGCCTTGCCGTCCTCGGTTACGCCGACGATGGCGACGATGCCGGAGCCGACCTGCTTCTTGCCGTCGTCGACAAGGCCACGCAGATCCTTGGGATTGAGCCCCTGCACCGAGCGGGCGAGCAGGCGGACGTTGCCGATGGTCTTGATCGCCGAGGCAGCCGCCTCGCCGTTCACGGCGCCACCACCGAGAGCAATGACGCGCTTGGCATCCGCCAGTTGTTTCTCGAGGCCGCGCGCTTGCTCCATCAGGCCTTTGACGCGTTCGATGACCGTATCGGGATTGGTGCGCAACATCGCCGCCAACTCACGCACACGCCCGTCCTGCTCGGCGAGGTAGGCGCGGGCGCCGGCGCCGGTCAGCGCTTCGATGCGGCGGACGCCGGCAGCGCTGGCGCTTTCGCCGACGATGCGGATGAGGCCGATGTCGCCGGTGCGGCGAACGTGCGTGCCGCCGCACAGCTCAACCGACCAGGCCTTGTTGGCCTTGTTCGGCTGCCCGCCTCCGGCAGGACCCTCTCCTTGCCCGCCTCCGGCAGGACCCTCTCCTTGCCCGCCTCCGGCAGGACCCCCGCCGATGCCGATGCCCATCGAGACGACGCGGACTTCATCACCATATTTCTCACCGAAGAGCGCCATGGCGCCGGTGGCGCGGGCGTCATCGAGGCTCATCAGCCGCGTCTCAACGGCGGTGTTCTGCGTGACATAAATGTTGGCCATGCGTTCGACGCGCGCGATCTCGTCCGGCGACATCGGCTTGTTGTGCGAGATGTCGAAGCGCAACCGTTCGGGCGCAACCAGTGAGCCCTTCTGGGCGACGTGGAGACCAAGGATCTGGCGCAAAGCCTCATGAAGGAGATGGGTGGCCGAATGGTTGGCGCGGATCGCCGAGCGGCGGTCCGGATCGACTTCCAGTTCGACGGCGTCGCCGGTCTTGAACGCGCCGCCCTCGACCACGCCTGAATGCACGAAGAGGTCACCGAGTTTCTTTTGCGTCTCCGTCACCCGGAACAGGGCACCCTTGGCGCCGCGGATGACGCCCTGATCGCCGACCTGGCCACCAGACTCGCCATAGAATGGCGTCTGGTTGAGCACGATCTCGGCCTGGTCGCCCGTGACCAGCGTAGTGATTTCTTTGCCGGCCTTGAAGATGCCGCGGATTTCGCCTTCCGCCGTTTCCGTCTCGTAGCCGAGGAACTCCGTCGCGCCGATACGGTCCTTGACCTCGAACCAATGCGTTTCGGTGGCGGTATCGCCCGAACCCTTCCAGGCCCGTCGCGCCTCTTCCTTCTGACGCTGCATCGCGGTGTCGAAGCCAGTGAGATCGACGCTGATGCCGCGCGCCTTCAGAGCATCTTGGGTCAGATCGAGCGGGAAGCCGAAGGTGTCGTAGAGCTTGAACGCGACATCGCCGGCGAGCACGTCGCCGCGGCGCAGATTGTTGGTGGCGTCATCGAGCAGGACGAGGCCGCGCTCAAGGGTGCGCCGGAACCGTGTTTCCTCGAGCTTCAGCGTTTCCGTGATCAGGCCCTGCGCTGCAACGAGCTCGGGGTAGGTATCGCCCATCTGGCGCACCAGTGCCGGCACGAGACGATACATCAGCGGTTCCTTGGCGCCGAGCAGATGCGCGTGCCGCATGGCACGCCGCATGATGCGGCGCAGCACGTAACCGCGACCCTCGTTGAGCGGCAGCACGCCGTCCGCGATCAGGAAACTCGCCGCTCGCAGATGGTCGGCGATGACGCGATGGCTCGGCTGGTGCTCACCCGCAGCCGGAACGCCGGTCGCATCGACCGAAGCCGCAATCAGTGCCTTGAAGAGGTCGGTGTCGTAGTTGGACGTGACGCCCTGCAGCAGGCCCGAGATGCGCTCGAGCCCCATGCCGGTGTCGATCGACGGTTTGGGGAGCGCGATCCGGTCACCGGGGCCGCGCTGCTCATATTGCATGAAGACGAGGTTGTAGAATTCGAGGAAGCGATCGCCATCCTCGTCGGGGCTGCCGGGCGGGCCGCCTTTGAGTTTGTCGCCCTGGTCGAAGAACAATTCCGAGCAGGGGCCGCAGGGGCCGGTGTCGCCCATCGACCAGAAGTTATCCGATGTTTTGATGCGGATGATCTGGCTGTCGGGGAGGCCCGCGACCTTCTTCCAGAGCGCGGCCGCGTCCTCGTCCTCGTGGTAGACGGTGACCAGCAGGCGCTTCTTGTCGAGGCCGTAGTCCTTGGTGACAAGAGTCCAGGCCATCTCGATCGCTTGCGGCTTGAAATAGTCGCCGAACGAGAAATTGCCGAGCATTTCGAAGAACGTGTGATGGCGTGCGGTATATCCGACGTTGTCGAGGTCGTTGTGCTTGCCACCGGCGCGGACGCACTTCTGAGCGGTCACTGCGCGCTTGTAGCTGCGCGTTTCCTGGCCCGTGAAGATGTTCTTGAACTGCACCATGCCGGCGGTCGTGAACATCAGCGTCGGATCATTGCGCGGCACCAGCGGTGATGACGGCACGTGGGTGTGGCCGTGCCGCTTGAAGAAATCGATAAATGTGGAACGAATCTCGTTGACGCCGGTCATGTGGTCTCGGTGCTCGTGTGTCCGCCAAGCTTGTGGAGCCTGCCGTCGTTCCGGCGGAAATGTCCGCTGAAACGCCCGAAGGGCGCCGCGAAAGGAGTTGTGATCCTTCTAGCGGCGCCCCCTGGCGCTGTCCACAGAGCTCGATTGGCGCGAACGGTCGCGTTGTCTGTTGCGTTGTCTGTTGCGATGTCTGTTGCGTTATCGGCGCCCACGGGCGCCCTTCTTCGGGGCTTCCTCATCGGTATCGGGCAGCACCCCGTCCGCATCTGGGCCTTCGATGGCCTCCTTCGCCTCGTTACCCTCAGGCGGGGCCTGCAGCATCTTGTCGACGAGCAGGCCTGCATGCGCGCGGATCGCTTTTTCGATCTCAGCAGCCATCGCTGGATGTTCCTTCAGGAATGTCTTGGAGTTCTCACGCCCTTGACCGATGCGCTCGCCCTTGTAGGAGAACCAGGCGCCAGATTTTTCGATCACGTTGGCTTTGACGCCGAGATCGACCAGCTCACCGGTCTTCGAGATGCCTTCGCCGTACATGATGTCGAATTCGACCTGCTTGAAAGGCGGAGCGACCTTGTTCTTCACAACCTTGACGCGGGTCTGGTTGCCAACGACATCTTCGTTGGCCTTGATCTGGCCGATGCGGCGGATATCGAGGCGCACGGAAGCGTAGAACTTGAGCGCGTTGCCGCCCGTCGTGGTCTCGGGATTGCCGAACATGACACCGATTTTCATGCGGATTTGGTTGATGAAGATGACCATGCAGCCGGACTTCGAGATCGAGCCGGTCAGTTTGCGCAAGGCTTGGCTCATCAGGCGGGCCTGAAGACCGGGCAGCGAGTCGCCCATCTCGCCTTCGAGTTCCGCCTTGGGCGTCAGTGCGGCAACCGAGTCGATCACCAGGACGTCGACGGCGCCGGAGCGCACCAGCGTGTCCGCAATCTCGAGGGCCTGCTCGCCTGTATCCGGCTGCGAAATCAGCAGTTCATCGACCTTGACGCCGAGCTTCCTGGCATAGCCCGGATCGAGCGCGTGCTCGGCATCGATGAAGGCACAGGTGCCACCGACCTTCTGGGCTTCAGCGATGACCTGCAGGGTCAACGTGGTTTTGCCCGATGATTCCGGCCCGTAAATCTCAACCACGCGGCCGCGCGGCAGGCCACCGATACCGAGTGCGATGTCCAGACCGAGTGAGCCCGTCGAAATGGCCTCGACGTCGATCGTCTTGTCGTTTGCGCCGAGTTTCATGATGGAGCCCTTACCGAATTGCTTTTCGATATGGGCGAGTGCGGCCTCAAGTGCCTTCGTCTTGTCCATTTTATCCCCTTCGACGACTCGCAGCTGTGGCGCGTTCATGGTCGTTGGTTCCTTATTTCATGAGTTGCAGATCCGTGCAATTCACCTGGTTGTACACTAAATGTTCCCTGGTCACAAGAACAAAAAGTGATCAAATGGGCTATTCTCTGCAAGTGACCGGCTTTGATTGCCAGTTGGACTTGGTTCGAGCACGTGTTGGCGCGCACAGGCACGAAGCGCGGCACCGGGTTGCAGCTGGGCGGCAACCGGGCCAAATGGCGCCGATTGGAGCGGCGCACCCTTTGCGCCAGAGCGCCCGATCGTCTAAGGAACAGGGAACACGCAGCGCACGCAACCCGGAGCCCTCAATGGCCGATGAGATCCCGTTCCGCAAGGAGATGGACTTCGAATATGGGGTGCCGAAGGAGCTGGCTCCGGGCGTGCGCCGCCTCGTCGCGAACAATCCGGGGCCGTTCACCTACAAGGGCACCAACACCTACATTCTTGGCCAGGGCGAGACGCTGGCGCTGATCGATCCGGGTCCCGACGACGACGCACATTTCGCGGCGACGATGGCGGCGATCGGTAAGAAGCGCCTCGGCACGGTCATCATCACGCATACGCACCGTGATCACACGGACGGAATGCCGCGGCTGCTGGCGGCGACCGGCGCTAAGACCTGCGGGTTCGGGCGGGTGGCGAAGAACCGCGGCGCAAGGGCGACGAGCCCGTCGGGATCCGAATTCGTCGACCTCGATTTCAAACCCGACCTCGTGCTGGCCGATGGCGGCCGTTTGCAGGGCGATGGTTTCGCGCTGACAGCACTGCACACGCCCGGACATGCGCCGGACCACCTCTGCTTTGCGCTCGAGGGCACGACGCTGATGTTCTCGGGAGATCACGTGATGTCGTGGAACACGAGCGTTGTGGCGCCGCCCGAAGGCAACATGGGCGACTACATGCGCTCGCTCGACAAGCTGGTGCGCCGGACCGACGAGGTCTATCTGCCGGGGCACGGCGGGCGGCTTTATCAGCCGCAGCGTGTCGTCAAGGCTTTCGTGCTGCACCGGAAGATGCGCGAGCAGTCGATCCTGGAATGCATTCGCTCAGGCAACGCCACGATCGGCGAGATCGTGCCGATCGTCTACAAGGGCCTCGACAGCAAACTCATTGGCGCTGCCGCTCTTTCGGTTGCTGCACACGTTGAGCACCTGATTGAGAACGGCCAAGTGTCTTCGACTGGGCTGCCGCTGCAACAGGCGCGCCTTTCTGCCGTTTAGGCACGGCAGCGGCCGGTGGCCGGCGGCGCTTGCGTGGGCCCACGCCGCCGACATTGGTCTCGAGCTGCGTGCGGATTTCAGCGAACAGGCGGCGGACGCGAGCGGCATTGCGGCCGAGATCGTGCTCGCCGAAGCGTGACGCGCTGCGCACGTCGATCCGGCTTTCGCGCTGGTCGCCGTCGATGCGAATGACGACGTCGTCGTAGAAGCCGAGGATCAGGGTGCGGTCGAGCGCCTCGATGTAGCCGGGCTTGCCCTTGCCTTGCGGTGCCTGCTCGGCGGCAATGTTCCAGCGGAGGCGGCGGACGACCTCGCCAACCATCTCGAACGTTTCGTTCGCCGGCCGTGGAATGAAGGCGGCGCGAATGTCCGGGTGGACTTCGGCCTGGATTTTGGCAATGCGCTCGCCAGCGTAGGCGGGCTTGTTGCTGCCCTTCGGGCGATCCTTGGCGAGGGCGACAAAACGCGGCGGTACGGCTGTGTCGGTCGTGATGTCGTTGATCGCCGGCGTGCTCAGATAAATCGGTGCATAAGCGGCCGGCCATGCCAGAAGGCCGAGGCCAAACAGTACGCCCGCCGCCGCGCTCCAGGTACCGGAGCGGCCGTGCCGCCAGATGAACGTCAATGCGACGAGGCCGACCAGGATCGCAAGGAGGGCGCCGACGAGTGCCGCGGCGAACAGATTGAGCGCAACCGGTGTCGACAGCGACATGAACCGATGCAGCAGGGTGCCGAGCAGCACCAACTGCACGCTGAACAGCGCGATACGCCTGGACCAGGCCGCAAAGGGCGTCGGCAAGATGGCATCGGTGATGTTCATGCGGTGGTATTCAGATCTCTGTGGCCGAGGCTTAGCGTATGCGCATGGCCCACCAAACCTTTGTCAGGTGAACCGAATGGCGCTAAGCATAGTGAAGATTCCGGCTTTTGACAGGTAGGCTCGCGGATTTCCGCGAGGCCGTTGCCCGCACACCCGGTCCGGCCGCTCGTCGGGGGCGGAGTGGCCGGTTCGTGGCACGGCAGGCCGGTTGCAGGGGCCGCCAGCAGGGGAACATAACGCCATGACAACACTAACCAATTTCGCCGCCCGCGACGTCGAGACGCTGCTGCATCCGGCGACCAATCTGGCGTCACATCGAACCACGGGGCCGTTGATCCTCGACCGCGCAGAGGGCGTGCACGTCTGGGATGCCGCGGGCAAGCGCTACATCGAGGGGCTGGCGGGGCTCTGGTGCACGGCACTCGGTTACGGCAACCTGGAGTTGGTCGAGGCTGCGCGTGAGCAGATGACCAAGCTTTCGTTCCAGCATCTATTCGGCGGCCGCAGCCACGAACCGGCGATCGCGCTCGCCGAAAAGCTGAAGGAGATCTCGCCGGCGCCGACCTCGAAGATTTTCTTCACGAGTTCCGGCAGCGAGGCCAACGACACCCAGATCAAGCTGGCCTGGTACTACAACAACGCGCGGGGCAAGCCGAACAAGAAGAAGATCATCAGCCGCGTGAAGGCCTATCACGGCACCACGATCGCGACCGCAAGCCTGACCGGCTTGCCGGTATTCCATGCCGATTTCGACCTGCCGATCGCGC
>JANLQP010000214.1:0-21668 GCA_031367895.1 Hyphomicrobiales bacterium | reverse complement strand
CCTCGGGCTTCTTCCCCACACGGCCTCACGGCGCCAGGAAACGCGTCTCACGACGGGTCGCTCTGCGTGCAGTTGCCTCCGGCTCACGGTTGCTACCAACTCGCCCCGTGAAGGACTTCCACCTCCAATCCAGTGCCCATGCCGGGCACACCCCCGCTCGCGTTATTTTGCTGCAGCCGCAGTCGGCACCATCTTGGCGCGGTTACCGTCTGTAAGCTTTGCCTGTGGGTCGCGCCGTTGGCTGGAGTTCGCGTAGACGCGCTGACGGATGACGAACAGCTCGTCGTCCTTCGGACCCGCGAGGCCATTGGCGAGGTGCGTCGCGTCGAAGTAGGTCACGTCGCACAACTCGTTCTTCTCGAGCTTGTCGAGCACGAGTTTGCCGAGGTTGATCGTCGGCCGCGTCTCCTCGCTGTCCCACAAGACGGCCGGTTGGTTCGTCTTGTCCGTTGGCCGCGCAAGCGTGGCGAGCATGTTGAACGCCACCCCGTCCTTCTGCTTCATGCGTTGCTCGAGGTCGGCGACGAGCCAGTCGCGCGGCTTGGCCGCGGCTTCCGCGTCGGTCAGGCCATACTCACCGTCGACCGGCATGAACTTGATCTTCATCACCTTCGACTGGCCAGCCGCGTTCGTCGCCGTGTAGCCGTGGACGGCCCAATAGATGGTGGTCGCGTAGCTTGCGGGTACCGGCCGGCTCGCCAGCCAGAGACTCTGGCTCTTGGTGTGCGGCTTGGCGGCGTGGAACGCCGCGAGCTTCTGCGGGTCTGACTTGCCATCTGGCCCAGGAAAGCGCACCCGCTTGTCCTCGATCCACTCCTCGACAGTGTTGCCGGGCTGCATCGGCGACGCATTCGGCGCGAAATGCGTCTCTCCCGGACCTTTGGGGTCGATCTGGATCGCAAGGCCACGCGGTTGCATCTTGGTGCTATCCGGGATCGTCGGGTTGCCGCCGCCCATGGAAAAGCGCCCGAGAACGCGCGATGAACGTTGAAAGATCACCGAGGACGAGAGCTGGGTTGCTCGAGCGGTTGGGTAGAACATGCCGGATACGCACTGGCCTTTGGCATAGCTCGCCCGGACCTTGTGCTTGCCGAAGATGACCTCCAGCACGTCGACCATTTCTCCCGACCGATCAGGTGCGGCCTGCTGCGCTATTGCAGGCATTGACGTAAGCACGATCGAGCTGGCCACGCCAGCTGCCGCAATCATAGGCCACCACATGCGTATTCCTCCAGGATCTACCGGGCGCAAAGTGGAAGACCGAATATAGAGGATCAAAAGTGCCAAGACCCGCGCGAACCACTACGCTCGCGGCAGATGCCCGATGCAATATCCGAGCTACATCAACCTTCCATACGCACAAGCTCATACGGGACGTGATCCTCTGTCAACCGTTGTCCTCTTCGGATGTTTAACGAGGAGCGGCGTGTTGCCGCCTGGCATCACCCGCGCCATTGAATCTGGACGCATCAAAGAGGATCGTCGCTGTTCTGAGTGAGTAGCCGAACCGCGATCTATGATCGATAACGGCGCTCTATGTTCGTCGTGGCTTCTCAGTCGTGACGAAGCGATATTTACCCAAGCCTGGGTTGTCGCGAGACGCATCGGAGGAGCTGCAGAAATCCGCAGGAGATAAGGGCTCGCTCAGGTTCACGGTGAGGGCGGCCGCCAAAGACGAATGCTTATGTCATCGACTGGTCCCAGCGGGTGGCAAAGGCAGAGAAGCCCGTTGTCCCGCTCGCGTCATGCCGCTCCTCTCCGTGCATGGTCGCCCCCACCAGGCCATCGACAAAACGCTGATCTCTCACCTGGGAGATGGCGCTGACAGCACGAAGGCATTTCGCGCGGCGGCGACTTTTCCGCCCGGCCGTCGAGGCGTCGCACGTCGATGCAAAATATGGGAATTGCCAGCGTGAACTCTTCAAGTCGAATCTGAACAATCGCCGCAATTCCACACTGTTTTGGTCAGACTAAAGCCGCATCAGGCAATGAGGCTCCGGTCCGGAGGGATCGAAACTGGAAATTGTAGAAAGATCGAATGAAGAAGCTTCTGCTCGTGTTGATGCAGCCGCCTGGGTTCGAACCTCGGGAATGATCTCCGAAATGATCGACAGGAACTCCACCGGACAGACCGGTCGACCGAGATCAGAGTGCGGGCATCGGATTGCCGAAGCAAGTATTCGAGATCCACGGCGCGAAACCGCGTGTTCAGCGGCCACGGTAACGGCGCCGATCTTGGAAAGTTCCATGAATGCGAATATCCACTCGGGACGGTTCGGCATCCATAGCGCGACCCTGTCCCCCGGCGAGACGCCGATTTTAAGAAATCCCTTGGGGTCGCGTCGACCTGAGCTTTGAGCGCATCAAAGCTAAAGCGCCTCCCCTCGTGGAAAAGCGCCTCGTGCGGCCCCCAGCGTTTCGCGGCGTCCTCCAGAAGATTGGCGAATGTCCTCTTTGGATACCAGTCGCTCATGCTCGGTCCATTGCAATGAAAGCCTGTGCGGTACGACCAGCACTCATCATCCCTTGCCAGCACTGCTCATCCTTTGAACGGCGGATCGTCTTGCAGGACAGCCGCAATGCGGGCGCGATCGACTTCGAACTCGACGCCCGAGCGCTCCTTCTGGAGCTGCATGGGCGCCCTGCAATCGCGTTGGTCCCAGCCGCGGTTCATGGCCTCGGTCATCTCGGCAAGCGCCATGTTGGCAATGCGCATCGGCACGCCGACCTCGCGCCCGAGGGCAGTCGCGAGGCTCATGTCCTTGTAGCCGAGATTGAGGGCGAAGGACGGCGGGTCGTAGACGTCGGGCAGGAACTGATCGCCCAGATAATCGAACGTGCGCCTGCGCCCGACGGAACCGCGGCGGATGGCCTTCCAGAGTGCCAGCGGCTCGACCCCCGCCTTGACGCCGAGCGTCATCACCTCGGCAAGCGCCATCTGCACAGCAAAATGCGCGCAGTTGTGCACGAGCTTCGCCACGGTGCCGGCGCCGATCGGACCGATGTACTCCACAGCATCGCCGATCGCGTCGAGCATGTAACGGTGCCTGTCGAAGTGCGCCTTGTCGCCGCTGACCCAGAGCGAGAGGCGCCCCGACTTCGCGCCGGAGGCGCCACCCGACACCGGCGCATCGAGCATATGAACGCCCTGCTCGGACAGCTGCGCATGAATGGCGCGCACGACCGTCGGGGAATTGGTGGAGAGGTCGAAGATGACCGCGCCCGGCTTCAAGCCTGCGGCGAGACCGTCCGGCCCCAGCACCACGGCCTCGACCTCGGCCGGCCCGGGCAGCGACATGAAGACGACATCGCATTTCGCGGCCAGTTCCTTCGGCGAGGCTGCCCACTCGGCGCCGGCCGCGACGTGCTGCGACGCTGTTTGACGGACGAGGTCGTGCACGACGAGCTTGTCGACCTTCTTCTGCAGGTTCGACGCCATGCTGGCGCCCATGATGCCAAGCCCCACGAATCCGACGGCCATGGTGTTTTCCCGTTGCATGTCTGAGTTTCGAACGATCGGCATCATCGGCAATGGCCTCAAGTGACGACACCGCCGGCCCGCAGCCGCTGCAATTCTGCCGCGCCGATGCCGATGGACGTCAGGATGTCGTCCAGTCTTCCACGGGGCGCGCGATGATGCGCGCCGGGCTGCCGTCGGCGCCCTTGATGTTCAGGGCGCCGAAGACGACCTCCACCCGCTGGCCGGCGAGCGGCGTGAGGTTCGCGAGGTTTTCCGCCACCAGCGTGCCGTTGCCGAGTAACACCTTGTGCACGGGCCAGTCGAAATCCGCCGGGCGCTTGGCCAGCGCCATGTCTGGCGTGGCAAAATCCACGCCGAGCGCCTTGATGCCCTGGCTCACCAGCCACTCGGCGGCGGGCACGGTGAGCGCGGGATTGAGCATGTAGCTGTCGGTGCCGAAGCGCCGGTCCCAGCCCGCGCAGAGCAGCACGATGTCGCCGGGGCGCATCCTCGGCGTCATGGCCTGCAGCATCTCGGGGGTGATCTCGTCGTGCGGCTGTACGTCGAGCTTCCACACCACGCCGGGTCCCTGCAGCATGTCCAGGGGCACCTCGTCGAAGCCGGGGCCGTCGACGAACAGGTGCGACGGCGCGTCGAGGTGAGTGCCCGTGTGCACTGTCACCTCGAAGCGCGTCACGTTGAGCTTGCCTTCCGGCATCCTCATCACGCGCTTCACCTGCGGATGCTCGAAGACGTGCGGCACCGGCAGCTCGTCGTGGAAGCAGTGGGTGAGGTCGTGCCACGCGCCGGTGGCGCGCGGTATCTCGGTGGCGGGGAAAGACCTCCAGCCGCGCCAGCCGCGCCGTCCCGTCATCTGCAGGTCGCACAGGGGCGCGGGTCGTTGGGGGTTATTTCTTCGGGACCGTGCCGTACAGCTTCGAGCCCGCGTAGCCGTCGATGCACTTGGCCACGTTCATCATGTCCTGCTCGGGCCCGCCGGTGCACAGCGCGTGGTGCCAGAGCTGGCGCGTCGTGCGGCCGAAATACATCGGCACGTTCAGCTGCTCGCCCGCTTCCACCGCGAGCGAGATGTCCTTGAAGCTCAGGTCCAGCCCGAAGCTGATCGGCTGGCCCGGCAGCACGTAGCGGGGAATCTTGTCCTCGGTCGCGCCGCTGCGGCCGGTGCTCGCATTGAGCACGGTGAGCATCACCTCGGGATCGAGCCCGCCCTTCATGCCGAACGCAAGCGCCTCGCACGACGCGGCGAGCGTCGTGGCCGACAGCAGGTTGTTGATCAGCTTCATCAACTGTCCGCCGCCAGAGGCCTCGCCGACGTAGAATGGCTTCTTGCCGAAGCATTCGAACAGCGGCGACACCTTCTCGAATGCATCCTTCGGGCCGGAGGCCATAATGCTCAGAGAGCCCTTCACCGCGCCGGCAATGCCGCCACTCACGGGGGCGTCGAGCGATACGATGCCGCGCTTGCCGAGCTCCGCGGCAACCTTCCTCGCCATCTGCGGGCCGGTCGTCGAGAGGTCGACGTAGGTCTTCATGCGCCCGCCTTCGGCGAGGCCTTGCGGCCCGAGGGCCACGCGCTCGACGACGGCGGGCGTCGGCAGGCTCACGAGAACGGTTTCGCATTGCGACGCCACTTCGGCGGGCGAGGCCGCCCACCGGCCGCCGCGCGATTCGAACTCGCCGCGCACGGCGTCGCGCACGTCGCAGCCGATCACTTCATGCCCCGCGTCGAGCAGCCGAAGCGCCATGGGCAAGCCCATGTTGCCGAGGCCGACGAATCCCACTTTCATTCCCATTGCTGTCTCCTTGATCCTTGGTGCCGGTTCACGGCGCCTGCAGTGCCGGATCGGTCTCGGACAGGATCGAGACACGGGCCACTGTGGGCTCTCGATTGCGCGTCCGGTGGTAGATAACAGCGGCGGCGGCCGAATGTCCATCCGGGCGAATGCAGCTCTGCCCGATCAAAGCCGCCGAGCCGCGCAACGGCGTTCGCTCATCTCCGCATGGCGCGGGCGCCGGCACCAAGCGCGGCAAGCTTGGCCGTAGCGATGCTGCCATCGACGTGATTTCCTTGAACTCGTCCTACGCACGGCCACGGCGCATAGCACGTATTGATCGGCAAGCCACAGCAACCCGAAAACAATCACGTTCCAATGCAAAGCATAACGGCGTAGCGGGAGGACTGGCCTACACAAACTCAGCCGGCGCGGATTCGTGGCGACTGCGGCAACGGCTGGTCTCGACCCGCAGCGGAGGGATTGGCGATGACGATTCGATGGCAACAGCATTGATCGGCGGCATGACCGGCCGAGGTCGCCCGGGCATGCAACGGCGTGCCGAACGTCGGCGCTCGGTGGGCACATCGAACGCTGCGAGGGATGTGCGCATGGAACAACTCACCCCGGCGCTTCAGCTGCCGGGCAAATCATGCGCTTCTTTGAAGAAAAGCTCTTTCCAGCTGTTCGCCCGGTTCTTCAGCGACCCAATTTCGTGCATGAACTGCGCATATTTCAGCGTGTTCTGTGGCGTTATGGTGATGACGTTCTTGGGATCGTTCAGCGATGCCAGGATCTCCTCGATGGTCTCGCCCTTACCGCCAATGGAATCGAAATATATCTGAGCCGCGCCCCGTTTGTCGGAATTGATGTACGCGACCGCATCCTGCAGGGCCAGCCGCAGCGCCTGCATGATGATCGGATTCTCGTCGTGGAACTTGCGGGGCGCCGACAGCATGGTGAACGTGGTTGCTCCGCCCATCACGTCGTCGGAATCGAGGATGGTCCGTACGCGCGGATCCTTGCGTTCGCGCAGGTGGAACGACACCGAGGTGAAATGCAGGTTCACCTCGCTGATGCCGGAAAGGAAGGCCGCCAGTCCGTCCGGATGTGACAAACCGATCGTGAACTTGTCGTAACGGAATGTCTCGGCAGGCCCGAATTCCTTGCGGGCCTGCATTTGCATGATGATGGCCGGAATCGACACCTTGACCGCGTTGATGGCGATCCTGTCTTTTTCCGTTACGTCACGAAGGGTCTTGATGTTCGGATTGGTGGTGTTGAGATAGGCGGGGATCGAGGACATCGCGGCAATGCCCGTGATCTCGGCGCCGCCACGGGTGCGATCCCACAGGAACAGGAACGAGGGTGGCCCGGCCGCGTGCACGTGGGTCGCGCCCGCCAACAGCGCGTCTATGGTCACAGAGGCCCCCCCGAGGCTAACGTACGAGACTTTCAGCTCCTTGTGGCCGAGCGCGGCAGCGTTCGTCTCCACGCTGCGGTGCCGCTCCATCACCAGCAGCGGCAGGAACGGGATACCGCCAGCCCCCTTCGGGATCCTCAGCTCGGCGACCTCGGCCCCCATGGCGGTCCAACTTTGCGACGCTACCAAAAGTGCGCCCGCCAACCAGCGAAACATCGATCTCATCTTCGACCTCCCAATCTGCCCTTTGTTCGCAAGCAGTTTGCGGCACGTCAGTCAGGAACGGTAAGGCTGAGCAACTGACGGACGTCCTCCACCTGCTCCAGATGCCAGCACATTTTGATGAGCTGCTCCGCGTGATCCTTGGCTATCACGCGATGCGCCAGATCGCGGAATTTATCCTCGATCTCTGAGTCCGTCATCGGCCGGCCGATGTTTCCAACCGCGTGGTCGACACGTCTGGTCAGCCGCGTTCCGTCTTGCATGGTCACCTCGACGATGACGGCATCGTCGGCGATGTTTGGGTTCTTGTTCGGAACGGTGACCTCGCGCACCCGCAGAAGATCGGCATCGTGCACAGCGGCATCGGTGAACTCGTCGAGCGAGGCCCGGCCGCGGACGAGGCCAATGGCTGCAGCATGATAGATCGAGAACTTGCCCTCCAGGCCGACCTTGAGATCCTTCTTCATGCACAGTTCGAACACTATCGGCGCGACCTGCAGATCAACAGACATGATCTGTGCCGGCACCGGATGATGCTCGCGGTGCAGTTGGATGCAGGCATCGATGGTCGGCTGGATGACGATGCCGGTTGGAAAAGGCTTGTAGGTATTTCGGGGCAGCTCCCACCGCGCGCCGAGACCGTCCAGCAACCGCGTCATGTCATGCTGGCTGGACTGAACGATGGCGAACCCCCGCGGGCCCTCGATGGCGGCCTCGCTGCCGGTGAAACCGTTCTCGGCCAGCAGCGCCGAAAAATAGCCGTTCTGGGCGGCGCGTCCCGGATGCATGGCCTTGACCATCGAACCGAAGGTTTCGCGGACCCCCGCCGATTGCGTTGCCGCAATTCCCAGCGCCCAAACCATGTTCTTGGCTGGCAGATTGCGGACTTTGCTGATCGCCGCTGCGGCGCCGAACACACCCGCCGTCGCGGTGATGTGCCAGCCGTCCTGGTAATGCCAGGGATAGACCACGTTGCCGACCCGGGCGGTTACTTCGAAGCCGAGCACGAACGCATGCAAAAGATCACGGCCCGACAGGCCGTTGGCGCTTGCATATGCGAACAGCGCTGACGCGACCGTGCACGTCGGATGAATGTAGTTGTTGGGCGTCGTATCGTCGAAATCATCGACGTGCGAGCTGATGCCGTTGATCAAAGCGGCATGCAGCGGGTCGAGCCGCTCATGGCGGCCGATGACGTTGGCCGACGGGGGGCCTGAGAACGGCAGCACGGTCTTGATGGCCAGCGCCACCGCCTCGTGCCGGCAGCCGGCGAACGTTGCAGCCAGGTAATTGAGCAGCGCCCGCTTGGCCTCGTGGTGGATCTCAGCGGGAATTCCGCCTGCCTGGTGTGTGGCAAGCCATTCCGCCAGTTTGCGCGTCTCGTTCACGTCGCAAATTCCTTCGTTAACGATGAAAGCAGGGGCGTGATCCGGTGTGTGATACGCCATGGCGGCGGGAAGAAAGTAGACCGCATCGGGCATTTGGCGTCAATATTGCCAAGATGACTTGCCAAGATGACTTGCCGCTATGGATGATAGACCGGGTATGGCGGCCGGACTACCTTGATCTCGGCCCCTGACCCGACCTGCCGGAATTTGAAGCGCGGCAATTGTTGAAACAATTATCGACGCATGCCTGGAGCACTGAGCGCCAGCCCCTCGCCACGCCAGGCAAGGTAGAGTTCCAGCGCCAGATACTCCGGCGCGCCGTAATCCAGTACCTGCGCGCGCACGCCGAGGCTGCAGGCGCGAATGCGGCGGCTGAGTGAGCCGAGTTTCTGCCATTCGAGCCGGTAGGCGGGCCATCCCTCGGTCTGGCCTTGGCTGATCAGGTCGCCGCGCAGGCGCCGGCCCACATTGTCGTCGTGGCATTGCGTGCAGGCGACGTTCAACTGGCCCTGCCGCTCGGTGAAAAATACGCGGCCGGCCTCGAAGTACAACCGCGCCGGGCCGTCGATGGCGGCCGATTTCGGCATGCCCTGGGATTGGCGTGTCACGAACGCGGTGAGTCCGAGCAGAGCGTCCGACTCCCAGGTGAATGCCGATGCGCCTTGGTTCGCCGTGCGACACTGATTGACGCGCAGCTCGAGATTGAGAAGGTACCCAGTCTTTGCGTCGACCGCCGGATATCGTGCGGCGACGCCTTTCATCGATCGCGCGGCATCGCCGTGACAGCTCGCACACGATTTGCCAGTCTCGCCTGCAGGCTTCGCCCAAAGCGCCGCGCCCTGCTCAACCCAGAGCATACCGGGGTTGGCGCCGTCGTCGTTCTGCAATCGCTGTGACTCAGATGATTGAAATTGGTGGCCCGGCAATGTCGGCGACGGGCGGCGATCTTCAGCACGACCAGCCGTCGAGAAAAACGTGGCAAAGACCGCGAGCCCGATGCTGGCCAGTCGACACATCAGCCGACCGTGATCCGGCGCCGCTCGATCGTTTTCTCGCCGGCGTCGTCGGTCCATGTGAATACGATGTCGCCGGTTTCGGTGGCGGTGGTCGTGAACGCGAAGTAGGGGTTTGCGGCGATGCCTGGCTGTAGCTCGGCGCGGAAGATTTCGGTGCCGTTGTAGGTGACAGCCAACTCCTTGACGATGTCGCGCGCAATCGCCTTGCCGACGTTGTCGCGGCGGTGGCCGGTTTCCATGTGGTGCTGGATCAGCGTCTTGATCTCGATCACCTCACCGAGCTTGGCGGCGGCGGGGCAGACGATGCGGGTGGTAGCCATGAATGGCTCCTTGATGTAGCGGCTGTATTCACGGCGCGGTTGCGTAGTGGGCAACCGAAGCGCCAAGCAAAACTTTCAACCTGCATCCAGGCAGGCGGCGAGCGTGACGATCACCTCCTGCGTGCCGGACAGAACTGGCCGGCGCTCATCTCGGCCAAGGCCGTGACGACCGGCGTTGTCGCAAGCCGGATGTTGGTAGAGACTTTGGCGCGGCCGGCGCGGGGGCCGAGATGCATGGTGACAACGCGCGCGATCGGGTTCTTGTCGGCGACGATGTGGATCGCCTTGACGTGATTAGCCACCGTCATCGGACTTTCGACGCTGACGGTGAGAGCAACCGTGTTGCCGTTCTCGGCAAGCTCGGGCATCACGACCGAGACGCGGCCGGGCTTCACGGCGGCGCCTCGCGTGATCGATTTGATGGCGTCGGCGGCGAGGCCTTCGTCGGCGGTTGCTACACTGGGGGCAGTTGCGAGCGCTGCTCCAACTACACCCGCCATTCCAGCCAAGGCTGCGCGCCGCGAAAGTTCCGAACGCCCGTTCGAGCTGTCGATCATGGCTGCTCACGCCTCCTGCGCGTGGGATATTTTACTTCAGGCTGCCCAGATAGGCCAACACGTCCTCAATTGCCTGCGCGTCAAGCACGGGCTTGCCCTGAAACTGCGGCGCGACACGCCGCAAATTCTCCACCCGGTAATAGGACGGCATCACCGTTGCTGGATTGAGGCGGCTCTGGTCGACGAGGCGGAGCCGCAACTCGCCGGCAACGAGACGGCCGCCGACACCGGCGAGGTCGGGACCCAACTCGCCCTGGAATGGTTCGTTCGGCTCCGGCACTTTATGGCAGATCAGGCAGTTGCCGGTTGCCCGGTCGAGCACGATGCGACGACCGCGCGCGGCGTCACCAACCGCGCCGCCGAGCGGCTCGGGAATTGCACCGCGCTCGACGCGATATGCGGCGATGGCGGTCGTTTCAGCATGCATCGGCCCACCACCGCCGCAAACCGCTGCTGCGGCGAGCAACGGGAACAGGTTGTGCCAGCGGCCGATCACGCCCTCAGCTTCACGTTCTTCAGCGGCAAGCTGCGCACCGGTTGTCCGGTCGCCGCCGCGACTGCATTCACGACGGCGGGCGTCACGACGCAGATGGTCGGTTCGCCGACGCCGCCCCAGAAGCCACCCGAGGGCACCAGCACAACCTCGACCGGTGGCATCTCGGCGATGCGCAGCAACTCGTAGGTGTCGAAGTTCTGCTCGACCATGCGGCCATTCTTCACCGTGTTCTCGCCGTAGAGCGCCGCACTCAAGCCGTAGGCGACGGAGCCTTCGACCTGCGCTTCCACCTGCGCCGGATTGACGACATAGCCGCTGTCGAGTGCGAAGACGAGGCGGTGCACCTTGATTTTGCCGCGATCGCTGACCGAGACCTCGGCCACCGCCGCGGAATAGCTGCCGTAGCCCTTGAATTGAGCGATGCCGCGATGCACGCCCGGGGCCAACGGCTTGCCCCAGCCGGCCTTCGCGGCCACGGCATCGAGCACGCCGAGATGCTTCGGGTGCTTGCCCATCAGCGCGCGGCGGAACTCCAGCGGGTCCTTACCCGCGGCCTTCGCCGCCTCGTCGATGAAACATTCGAGATAGACCGCGTTCTGATTCGTGTTGACGCCGCGCCAGGGACCAACGGGCACATGGCTGTTGCGCATCGCATAGGTGATCGACAGGTTCGGCACGGAGTAGCCGATGTAGGCGTCGCTCGGCTCGGCGGTGAGGCCTTGCAGCTGTCGCATGTCCTTGCCGTCCTTGATCGCGGACGGGTTGGAGTATGCATTGATCGACTGGCCTGAAATGCGCATGTCGAGCGCCACCAGATTACCGACCGCGTCGAGTCCTGCTGTCATCCGGCATTGCGAGATCGGCCGGTAAAAGTCATGGCTCATGTCCTCCTCGCGGCTCCAGATCATCTTGATCGGAACGCCGGGGACCTGCTTGGCGATGCTGACGGCCTGACGAACATAATCCTGCGTGCCGCCGCGCCGGCCGAAGCCGCCGCCAAGATCGTGCTTGTAGACCTCACATTTTTCGAGTGGCAGACCTGCCGCCTCGGCCGCCGCCGCCAACGACGCCTCGCCATTCTGCGTCGGAACCCAAACCTCGGCGCGATCGGCGGTCACCTTGGCGACGCAGTTCATCGGCTCCATGCAGGCATGCGCCAGGAACGGCGTCGCGTACACGGCCTCGATCGTCTTGGCCGCGCCCTTGAGCGCCGCGGCCGCGTCGCCGTTGCGATTGGCGCCGTTGTCGCCTTCGGCCGTCAAACCCTCCTTCAGCAGCGCTGTGATCGTTTCGCTCGACGCCTTGGCGGAAGCACCTTCCTCCCAAGTGATCGGAAGTGCATCCAGCGCCTGCTTCGCCTGCCACCAGGTGTTGGCGACGACGGCGACGGTCGTCGCGTCGACGCGCAGCACGTGGCGCACACCCGGCATACCCCTCACCTTGGCCTCGTCGTAGGCGACGAGTGTGCCGCCGAACACCGGGCAGGCCTTGATCGCGGCATTAAGCATGCCCGGCAGCTTGACGTCGATGGCGTAGACCTTGCGGCCATCGAGCTTCTCGGGCGTATCGAGACGACGCAGGGGCTTGCCCGCTATCTTCCAGTCCTTCGGGTCCTTCAGCTTCATCGACTTTGGATCGGGCACCGGCAGCTTGGCAGCCGTGGCTGCGATCTTGCCGTAGGTGATCGTGCGCTTGGATTTGCCGTGCGTGATGACGCCTTTGTCGACGGTCAATTCCTCGACCGGCACCTTCCATGCGTTTGCGGCGGCCTGCAGTAACATCGTGCGTGCGACGGCGCCACCTTGACGGACGTATTCCTGCGAAATGCGGATGCCGCGGCTGCCGCCGGTGCCCATCTCGCCCCAGGCCCGTTTGCGAGCAAGGCTCTGGCCCGGTGTCGGCTGCTCGGTCGTGACGTTTTTCCAGTCACAGTCCAGTTCCTCGGCGACGAGTTGGGCGAGGCCGGTGAGCGTGCCCTGGCCCATCTCCGAGCGGGCAATGCGGATCACCACCTGCTCGTTCGGACGCACGACGACCCAGACGCCGAGTTCGTCGCCTGAGGCACCGACGGCTTTCTGGGCGTGGGCCGCGGAGAAGCCCGGCACGTTGATGCCAACGGCGAGGCCGCCGCCAACCGCCGCCGCGCCAACGAGCAGGCCGCGACGAGAAACCTTGGATTTCTTTGTGACTGCCATGATTGAACCCCCTCAGTTCTTCTTGGTGCCAGGAGTGGCGGCGGTCTGGCCGGCTGCCATGTGGATCGCGGCGCGGATGCGCTGATAGGTGCCGCAGCGGCAGATGTTGGTCATCGCGGCATCGATGTCGGCGTCGGTCGGCTTCGGCTTTTGCTTCAAGAGTGCCGTTGCCGCCATGATTTGGCCGGACTGGCAGTAGCCACATTGTGGAACGTCGAGTGCTGCCCACGCCTTTTGCACGGCGCTCGAGGCGTTCGGCGACAGTCCCTCGATGGTCACGATACGGTCGGTCGGCTTCACCGACGCGACGGGAATAGAGCACGAGCGCACAACCTCGCCATTGAGGTGCACCGAGCAGGCGCCACACTGCGCGACGCCGCAGCCGTATTTGGTGCCGGTGAGACCGGCCTGCTCGCGCAGCGCCCAAAGCAGCGGCGTATCGCCTTCGACCTTGAGATCGAGCGTCTTGCCGTTCACGTTCAACTTGGCCATGCGTTTCCTCCTCGACGACGACTTGTCCTGGCTTTCGATCACACACCAAGAGACCGCACCGCGTCAGACACAATTGTGTGATCGCGTAGCGGCGAATGTATCAAAGAAACGGCGTGACAGCGCCGCCAAAAATGGGCCCGGTGCCCCCGGACAAGCGGTGGATTTAGATCCATTTTGCCACTTGCCGGGTGGCTCTCGGTCGCAGGATACGACTTGGCGTCAAGAGTTGGGCACAGGGAGATCTGTCACGCGAAACGGTTCGAGCGTATCCAGAGCCGTCTCGGGATTGCCGAGCTTCCAGCGGAAGTAGCGCAAGCGCACCCGTTCCGGGGTGAACTCGGCGATGGTGAAACCGTTCTCCTCCAAGGTCGGTAGCCCCTCCTCGACATCTAGACCCTCCGGCGGGAGGGCTCGAAGGCCACGCACAAGGGATGGCCAACCTGCCCGTCCGGTACCGACCGGTCCAGGCAGCACGCTGATGACTGGATTGGCCTTGAGGTCGATGGCATTGGTCCTGAGAATTCGTGCCTCGCCCAAAGCGTGGAGATCGCCGCTGACGAAGAGCGGAATCCGGCCCCGCATGCCCGATGCAGCCTGCAGCAACCGATCATGCTGAAGCCGCCAGCCAGATTGCCAGTAAGGCTTCGGAATCCTGGTCGTCAGAAGCTGTTTGCCGTCATCCATATCGGCATACCACTCGCCCCACTTGCCCGCACTCCAGCCCGGCGGTGTCGATGGAACGTTCACGACGTGCGTGGCGTCCACACCCGTCATGCGGGCTTTGAGCCAGTCTTCCACCAGCGGTGGCACAAACGTGGCGCTTGGGCCCGTCAGCGTCAGGTACCTCCGGCAATCGTAGAGGAGCATTTCGAGAAGCTTGCCGTAGCGCAACGTGCCGTAGCTCTCGGAAATCCCGGCCGGGCGATCGGCAGCCGATGCCGAAGGAAGCCCCAGTGGCCGGTTTCCGTCGGGCAGAAACTCCGGGTAATAAAGAAACTGTGACGTCCGCGCCAGATTGAGCATGAACGGGTCCGGCGGGAAGCTCACGAACTTGTCGTCGGCCTCGTCGTTCTCGAAGTAATCGTGATCATCCTGCAGGAAGAACACCGGTGTTGAGCGCATCGTCGTGCCATAGAGTTCGGCAACCTGGGGCCCGACGGACTTTTTCAAGACTGCTTCGTTCGGCGTTCCGAGCACCGGCTGCGCGCGATCAAAAACACCCGCAAAGGCCTTGGCTTCCGGCGACGTGCCAAGCAGGTTTGCGCGGACCGTACGCAGATCCCAATAGATGTGATCGCCGTTCGCGACAACGACGTCGGGCGCAAACGACATGGCCCTCGCCAACATGCGCCGCCGAACCGCCAGGGTGAGGAAGCGATGCTTGCTGATGTCCGTCGGCCTGTGGTCTGGCAAGACATCGTGTCCGCCGGCGCAGGAATACAACAGCACCCGCACGCTCTTCGGGTTGTCGCCGGGCGCTGGAAAGGTTTTCAGTGGCCAGGGATCACACAACCTGCGTCCACTCGCATCGAGCAGCTGCAGATTGTACGTTCTGGTGGGCTCGAGCCGTGGCGCATCAAACGCCCAGAAGCCACCTTGCGTATCGCCCGGTCGTCCGGGAATTTTCCGGCCCGCGACGACCAGCGTTGGCGGCACCGTTTGCGGCCGCTTGAGCGACGTCTTGATCAGGAACCGATGATGATTGGCCGTCGGCAATATGTGGGCGACGTCGCCGCTGTTCCATGAATTTTGCGCCGATGCCGTCTCGCGCGATGCTGCCAGCGTCGCCAAAGTTGCTGTCGTGAGCAGAAGTTCTCGGCGGCTTGGCATGCTGCAATCTCGCTTGGTTCGATGCGGAAAACGGATCATGCTCAGTTGCAATCTTTTGTTCAAGCTCCTGATGAAAGGGAGCAGCGCACGGAGGCGGCGCCAATTGCCGGAGATCGAGCGCGACGGTATGCCGGTGTCACAGCGCCACCGGCTCGCGCAGGCTTTTGATGGCGACGGCGGGTTCGAGAACCTCTTGTGCGCGCATGAACCCGGGCGATAGCATCCACTTCGCTGTCAGGCAACGCGGACCAAGCTCACCAGTGATGCAGACCGCAAATCAATGACTCGAGGCCAGAAATCGATGAGCTTCATGACCCGACGAAATGTTCTGACCGGTGGCACATTCTTGGCCACGATGGCGATGGCCCCCAAGGCTGGACTTTCACAAGGGGCTTACCCGGCGCGGCCGGTCCGCTTCATCGTCGGCTTTCCGGCGGTCGGCACCGGTAACGCTTGCGAAGCGTCCTGTCTTGAGGATCGAGGGGTTCTGTCACCAGCACACGAGTTGTCCGGTTCCGGTAACACACGATATGTCCGGTAATCTGTGATCGTCTCGATGCGCGTAGCATTGAGGGCGTCGGGAAGCCTCGAGGCTACGCCGCAGCCGGAAACGTCCTTTGCACGTACTGGTCGAGCGTCATGACGACGGCCTTGCCGTCGGCGCCGCGCACGCGCTGTTTGACCTCTTGGCCCTGGAATTCCAACTCGTTGAGCTTCTGCAGAAACACCGGCAGATACCGCGGATCGCCGGCCGCCGCGATCAGCCACAGATTTGGTCCGCTCGCCCACTCGTCCGGGCGCAACATCAACGGTATCTCGAGGTTGTCCTTGAGCCGTTGCTCGATGCTGGGCGAAATGCGCGCCCACAGCGCCACGGCCATCGGCACCAGCATCGCACCACCAGCACCCTGCACGCTCGCATTGTTTCCGGGCGTCGGTGCCGGCCCCTGGCCGAGCCGCCATTGGCCGGCCATCACTGGCGGCAGCACCAGCCACTCGAGGTCCGTCAACCGCAGATTGCGGTACCCGGGGTCACGCATCAAAACCGCGACGATTTGTGCGAAAGCCTGCCCCATCCGGGCCTGACGCGCCTCGGCCGGGCGCTGGAGGGCTTTATTATCGGGCGCAGCAAACACAGCGTTGCCGGCTTGTCGCGGAGCTGTATCGAGGTGCGTGGCGCCGTGATCGATCTGATTTGGTGCGATAGGCATGAAATTGTTCCTTGGCGTTGTCCGCGGTGGACGGCCGGGCGTTCATCGCCGGGCCAGCTGTTTTCGTAACCTTTGACTTAGTGGAACGCGAAGTCGCTGGTTTGGAGCAGGCCCACCGCCGTGATGTTGTCGAGGTGGATGGTGTCTGTCGTGCCTGTGAACGAGAGCACGACGTGTGCTCCGGCACCGACGGTCAGATCTTGGTGGACATCCGCGATCGTTGCAGCCAGCCCCGTCAGGTCGATGACATCGTGCGCGGTACTGTCGGCTGTCCGCACGAAATCAGTGATGTGATCCGTGCCTGTGCCCGTGTTGAACACGAACACGTCAGCGCCAGCGCCACCGGTCAGTATGTCGTTGCCAGCGCCACCGGTCAGAGTGTCATTGCCATCGCCACCTGCGAGCTTGTTGGCCGCCGCGCTGCCGATGATGTTGTCGGCACCCGAGCCGCCGATGAAGTTCTCGAAGTTGCGCAGCGTATCGGAGGTGGCGGTCGTGAGACCGCTGCCGAGCACGCGAGCGTTGATGACACCGAGATTGACGGTGAGGCCGGTCGTGTAGGCCGCGTAGTTGGCAGTGTCGGCGGGCTGGGCGACGACGCCCGCTGCCGTGCCGCCGTCGTACTGATCCTGAAAGTTGTCGACGGTCGCGACGATAGTGTCGGCGCTGTTGGCACCGCCAGTGATCGTGTCTTGCAGGGCACCGCCCTTCAGCACGTGCGCCGTGGTATCGGTGGCCACGACGGTGATGGTGTTGCGACCTTGTCCGCCAGTGAAGTTCTCGATGCCCAGGAGCGTATCGGTTCGGAACCCGCCGCTGCCCGTCACAATGCCGCTGCTCAGCGCGTTGATCGAAACGACCAATTGTGCGCCGACAGCCGAGAGGTCCAGCGTATCGATGCCGGCCCCACCATTGAGCACGTGCGCGGTACCGTCGTTCGTCGCGACGAACGTGTCGTTGCCGGAGCCGCCGGTGAAGTTCTCGACGCCGATGTACTTGTCGCCGGCCGCGATACCGGTGTTGTTGGCGTTGTTGATCAGGTTGACCGTCACGCCAACCGTGTCGGTGGCATAGCTCACGGTGTCGGCGGTGCCGGCGAGGCCGAGGAAAGTCCGGTTGTGTCCGTTGGCGAAGAGCCCAGTGGGGACGGCACCCGAGAGTGCGTTGTTGCCGTTGGTGCCGACGACGAAGACCTCCGGCGAGACCAGCAGCGTCGGGTCGGTCGCTGGCGTATGGGCGGGGGGGAACGCATCCGCGTAGCTCGCTACGGCGCGGACCGTCTGGTTGGTCGCGTTGAAGGTTGCCGCAGTCCCGGGAACGCCGGGAATGTTGCTCCAGACTGTTCCGTTCCACGATTGCCACTGGATCGGTACCGCCGTGCCGCCCGCAAGGTTGAGCGCGCCTGTGGGGTTCGCCACCGTTGCAAGGTCGGGATCGGCAATGGTGTCGAGTGCGGTCAATGTCGCCGTCGTGCCGCTGATATGGATCGCCCCGGTCGCCGGCTCGTTGACGTTGATCACCGTGACGGCAAAGGCCTGTGTCACCGGAATGATGCCGTCGGTGGCCTGGACGATCACGTTGTAGATGTTGTTGGCATGGGCCGGGAGTTCGAAGTTCGGCGCCGTGTTGAACGTCAAGGCACCGGTCAACGGATTGATGGTGAACAGCGCCGCGTCGACGCCGCCGACCAGCGAGAACGCGATCGGGTCGCCGTTGCCGTCGGTCGCGAGTACGGTTCCGGCAGCTGTCGTATTTTCGTCCACGGAGAAGGCGAACGGCGGGGTGAAGACCGGCGCCAACTCGACAGCGACGGGTGTGGATGCCGCCGAGAACACCTGCTCGAGGACACCGTTGGCATCCTTGTAGACGGCGCGGACGCGCAGGCTCAGGCCCAGAAGATCGGGGGTCACCGTGATCGTTTTGCCTTCGAGACGGGACACCTCGCCCGCCGCGAAGCGGGTGATGTCCGTGAACACGCCATTGCCGGCGAGGTCCACCTGCCAGAAGTAGGCGACCGGATCGGGGATAACGCCAATTGTGAGCGTATTGTCTGCGTCGGTGACGCCGAGCATATTTACCGAGATCACCTGCCCGGACGTAGGCGTCGCGTCGGAGATGGTCGGTCGGCCGACAGGGGCATGGTTCAAAATCGACACCGTCGACTGCTCGACCCAGGCCGTGTTGGCAGCGTCGCGCACCACGCTTTGGTCCGCGAACATCAACCGCTCGATGTGCATGACGTGGTCGATGCCGTCGTTCTTGCCGGCCCGGTTGTCGGTGACGGTGGTGACGCCGGTCACGGTGTTGGTCACGATCGTGTAGTCCGCGAGATTGCCGCGGAAGAGCGCCGTGTCGAAGTCCGCATGCGCCGGTGGCGTCGCCGGCACGTAGTCGATGATCTCGCGGACGGCCTGGAGCTGACCCGGGTTCCACTTGCCGCTCAGCATATTGTCCTGCAGCGTCTTGTTCGTCATCGTGTCGAAAGTCGCGATCTCCGAACCGAGGATAAGCTCACCATTCGCAGCACGATCGGCAATGCCATCTGCTCCGGCCGCTCCAGTCGCGTTGTTCACATTATCGACCGTCGCACGCACGCTGATGCGCACGTTCAGGTACTTGTCGCCGTCGAGGACGTCGTTGCCGGCGAGGCCGATCAGCATGTCGCTGCCGGCGCCGCCGAGAATGATGTTGCCGCCATCGAGCGACGTGATGTGGCCGGCCGCGTCAGCGAACACTTTCGTCGTCGATACTTGGCCGGCGATACCACCCAGTACTAAGATCTCGGCGCCGAAGGCTGTGTCGAGCAGGCTTTGCAGCCCGTTGATCAAGCCAATCTGCGTGAGCACGCTGCCCTGCGCGCCGTTGTTGACATAGGTAAGGGCCTCGTCACCCGTCAGCACGTCCGCCTTTTGCGAGCCCGAAAGTCCCTCGTCGAAGACGAACCGTACCAGCGGTTGCACGCCGCCCGGAACCAGGGGCGAGTCGAAGTAGCGGAACTTGCTGATGTCAATGTAGACACCGGTCTTGTCGTCCTTGAAGTCGGCCCAGTCGTAGCCCGAGCCGCCGAAGTAGCGGTCGGTGAAGCCGGTCTTGCCGAGCATGATGTCGTCGCCGCCTTCGCCGATGAAATTGTCGTTCTCGCCGTCGCCGATGAAGATGTCATTGCCGATGACTCGATCGAGCCCGAGCGGATCGAAGTTGTCGCCCGGTGCGCCGTCGGAGGTGCCCTTCTCGATCCAGTCGTCGCCCTCGTTGCCGATGTCCTGCTCGTTGGACTTGGAGCCCAGGATGAAGTCATTGCCCTGGCCGCCGAAGGCTTCCGAGTTGTCCTCGCCGGTGATGATGAAGTCCTGGCCGAAGCCGCCGAGGATCAGGTTGGCGCCATTGCCGCCCTGGATGGCGTCGTTGCCGTCGCCGCCCTGGATGTTGTCGTCGCCGCCCTTGTCGACGATGATGTCGTCGCCGGCGCCACCGCGCAGTTGGTCGTTGCCGTAGCCGCCGTCGATGTAGTCGTCGCCACCATCGCCCCAGATCGTGTCGTCGTCGGAGTCACCGGCGATCAGCTTGTCGTTACCCTCGGTGCCGCCGATGACGATCGTTTCGGCATTGATGCCGTGCGCCGTGTACTCGACGTAATGGGTGTATTGCCGGTGCGTCGGATCGGTGTCGGGATGCAGATCGACGCGCAGGACGAGCGGCGTGATCTCGTGCGGAGTCAAAGTGGTGACGGTGCCAACGGTAGTCACAGTGTTGACGGCGAGGCCGCCGATCGGGTCGGCACGGCCACCGAGGCCAAGGCCGGTGTGCTGCTTTGTCGGATCCGCTTCCAATGTGTAGGCCGGGCTCATGAACACGAGGCCGGGCAGATGCGTCGCGGTCGTGTTCGCCATGATCAACTTGGCGAACGAGTTCGACTCGAGCTCGGCGCGCAAGCTCAGGCCGTCGGTGCGCTCCAGATAATAGAAGCGGTCGCCGTCCTGCAGCTTTTCGAGCTGGTTCTCGAACACGAAGTTGAAGGTCGAGCCGAGCAGGCCGCCGAACACGGTCTGCTTCTCGGCGAGTCCGCCGATCCACAAGTCGATCGAGCCGAGGCCCGTCGTGGTGACGCCGTCGCGGTCCCTGGTGTGGGTGTCCAGGGTATTGTTGGCCCAAGCGCCGGTGCTGTTGAGGAATTCGAAGCGATCGGCGATAACTGTCGCGCCGTTTCCGAGCACGATGTCCGACGCAGCCGCGCGCTTGTCGGCGAGCGTTAGCGCGCCCGTGATCAGCGGATGTGTGCCGTAAGCCGCAATGAAGTTGATCAGCGACTCCGGGTGCTTCAGGCTCAGCACCAGATCGGACCAGCTGTCGTAGGGCTTCACCCACGTGTCGCCGGTCTGGTTGAAGAAATCCTTCCGCGCGGCGTTCAAGGACGGAATGCCGACGTCGCGGCCACGCGCCAGATTGAGCGTGGCGAGATCGAGCGGCAGTCCGACGAGGTTGTTGCGCAGCGCTTCGGTGACGAACTCGTCGAGCTCGTTGCCGACGTCGCGCGTGGTGCCGCGGATGATCGCAGCGGCCGCATCCTCGACGGAGAACGTGCCAGTGATCGAGTTGACGCCGCTGGCCTCGAATGCCAGCGGGTTGAGGAAGGCCTTGATGAGGCCCATCTGCTGGCCTTGGCCGCCCGTCACGACATTATTGTTCTGGTCGATGACGTCGAAGTTGGCGTTGAACCGGTCGACCGTCTCGGTCAGCATCGAGTGGCCGAAGCGATAGACGGTGTGCGCGAACTCGGCGACGATCGATGGATCGAGATCGACGTCGTAGACCTGGGTCGGCGCGAAGAACGCATCGACCGTCGGCTGGATGGTGCGCGCGAACTCCTCGAACACGAGATGCTGGTACTGCATCTCGGTGCCGAACTTGGCCGTCTGGAACAGGCGCTCGCCGTTCCACTGCAGCGCCGCGATCTCGTCCGCGTTCGCGGGCGGAGCCAGCAACTGATGCAGAGGATCAAGGTATTCGTTGAGGAAGGCGAGGTCGTTCTGGGCCAGAGCCGTGGCCTTGGCCTGGTCGACGAGGCGGTTGTGCTCGTGGTGGAAGATGCTGTGGACGGTGGTGAGGCCGATGTTCTCGTTCACGCGCCCGTCGCCGGCGATGTAGTGCTTGTCGAGCAGGTCGCCGTCGTAGGTTCCGGCCGGCGTCGCTCCGTTCGTCGCCGAGCCATCAGTGAAACGCGTGAGCGCCGGCTGGCCTGGCAGAGCGCCATTCGGATCTGCCGCG
>JANLQP010000163.1:0-12033 GCA_031367895.1 Hyphomicrobiales bacterium | reverse complement strand
GCCTTTGGCGCGCGCCGTCGTCACGTACTGCTTGCGGATCTCATCCAGGAACGAGTTCTTGGTCAGGACGGCCATCGTCGTGAAGGCGTGGATGGCCATCGCCGTGATCGGCAGCGTGATGTGCCAGAGATAGTCCTTGATCTTGCCGAGAGTGCCGAGCTGGTTCCAGTTTTCGGAGGTCAGCCCGCGCGTCGGGAACCACTGGAAGAACGAAGAGCCGGCGAACAGCACGATCAGCAGCACCGCGAACAGAAAGCTCGGTATCGCGTAGCACACGACCAGAACGCCGGAGGTCCAGGTGTCGAACTTCTCGCCGTCCTTGACCGCCTTGCGGATGCCGAGCGGGATCGAGATGGCGTAGGTCAGCAGCATCATCCAGAGGCCGAGCGTGATCGAGACCGGCAACTTCTCCTTGACCAGCTGGATCACACTCACGTCGCGGAAATAGCTCTTGCCGAAGTCGAAGCGGCCGAAGTCCCAGAGCAGCTTCACGTAGCGCTCGTACCAGGGTCGGTCGAAGCCGAACTGCTTCTCGAGCTGCTTGATGAGTTGCTGGTCGAGACCTTGGCCGCCGCGGTACTTGGAGCCGGAGCTGTCGGCACCCTGACCCGGCTGACCTCCGCGCTGGCCGACGCCATCGCCGCCACCACCGCTGATGCGCGAGGTGCCGGCCGAGTCGGTGCCGGTCAACTGCGCGATGATGCGCTCGACTGGACCGCCGGGGGCGAACTGGGTGAGCATGAAGGTGAGGGACAGCACGCCGATGAGCGTCGGAATGATGAGCAGCAGGCGCTTGATCAGGTAGGCGGCCATGGTGTGGTTACGGTCCTTCCTCGCTGTGTCGCCAAATGAGAACGCGCTGTGGGCTTGGATCGTCGGGTTGCTGCCGGTCACGAGCCTTTGGCCCGTGGCCGTCATCGAACCGACCTACGCTTGATTTTTCTTTCGCCGTCATTGCCCCAAACCCACGACCGGCATCAGTTCGTCCTCAGTTTGGCAGCTTTTGCTGCGTCGTACCACCAGGTGTCGATGATGCCCCGATCATACTTAGGTTTGATTTCCGGCCGGCTGAACTTGTCCCAATGGGCGATGTTATGGGCGGCCTTGTACCAGTGCGGCACCCAGTAGTGGTTCGCGCGCAGCACACGATCGATGGCGCGGGTGGCAGTGACGAGTTCGGTGCGCGATTTGGCCGACGACAACCGGTCGATCAAGGCGTCGACAACTTCGTTCTTGATTCCGGGGAGGTTCGAGCTGCCCTCGCTTTCGGCCGAGGCGCTGGACCAGAAGTTGTTCAGTTCGACGCCGGGCGTCAGGCTCATCGAGAAGCGCGACGAGATCATGTCGAAATCATAGGACTTGAGGCGACGCTGATACTGCGCGGAGTCGACATTGCGGATGCTCGCCTTGATGCCGATCGCCGCGAGGTTCTTGATGTAGGGCGACAGGATGCGTTCGAATGTCGGCTCGTAGCCGAGGAACTCCATGTCGAGCGTTTCGCCCTTGGCGTTGCGCACCAGGGGCGACGCGCCGGCGGCCGGATCGAGCTTCCAGCCGGCTTCCGCGAGCAGCCTCTGCGCTTCGCGCAGGTTTTTCCGGTCGCCCCCCGAGCCGTCAGATACCGGTGGGCGATAGACCTCGCCGAAAACCTCCGCCGGCAGTTTGGCGCGGTACGGTTCGAGCAGGACGAGTTCCTCCGGGCTCGGTTTGCCGGTGGCCTTCATGTCCGAGTTTTCGAAGTAACTCTCGGTGCGCGTATAGAGGCCGTAGAACAGGTTCTTGTTCATCCACTCGTAGTCAAACGCGAGATCGAGCGCGCGCCGCACGCGCGGGTCCTGGAAACGCTCGCGGCGCATGTTGGCGAAGAAGCCTTGCGCGCCGGAAGGGGTGGCGTCGGGCAGCGTGAGCCGGACGAGGCGGCCATCCTTGACGGCAGGGATGTCGTAATTGGTCGTCCAGTCCTTGGCGGTGAACTCTTCGCGCAGGTCGAACGAGCCGGCCTTCAAGCTTTCCAGCTCGGCGGTGCGGTCGCGATAGTACTCGTACTTGATCTCGTCGAAGTTATAACGGCCGCGATTGATCGGGAGATCCTTGGCCCAATAGTCGGGGCGCCTCGTGTAGACGACGTGCGAGCCCTGCTTGAAGTCGCCGATCGTATAAGGCCCGGAGGCAACCGGCACCTTCAGGAATGTCTCCTCGAATGGCTGCTTGTCGTAGAAGGCCTTCGGCAGCACGGGGAGGCCGGCGCAGAGCAGCGGCAGATCGCGCACGAGCGTGCCCTGGAACGTGAAGCGGACGCGGCTCTTGTCGAGCGCCTCCGCCTTGACGATGTCGCGCATGATGATGCCGTAGGTCGGGTGCCCCTTGGCCTTCAGCGCGTTGAATGTGAAGACGACATCGTCAGGCGTCACCGGCGAGCCGTCCGAAAAGCGGGCTGCGGCGCGCAGTTTGAAGATGATGCTCATGTGGTCGGGCGCGAGATCGGCGGTCTCGGCGACGAGGCCGTAGACGCTGTCGGGTTCATCGCCTGCCCGTGCCATCAGAGTGTCGTAGATGAGGCCCAATCCCTGTGCCGAGTCGCCGCGCAGGATGTAGGCATTGAAGCTGTCGAAGGTCCGCACGGCAGCCGGCCCGACGAGAGAGATCCGGCCACCCTTGGGTGCCTCCGGATAGACGTACTCCAGGGCCTTGAAGTCGGGCTTGTACTTGAGCTCGCCGAAGGTCGAGAGGCCGTGCCGTGGCTCGGCTGCGGCCGGGATGGACGGAGCCAGCCCGAGGAGCAGGAGAACGGTCAACCGGGCCAGCAGCTTCAACATTGTTCGATCCTCTGCCTGTGCCCCCGTCGGGGCCTACGATTCTCGACGGTCTGGCACTCAGATACCACCAAATATGGCCGCAAGCTTGACCGTCGATCTATGCGTTGGCCGCGGATGCATGAGCCTCAGGGTTGAGCGAGCAGACCCGTGGTGTCGTTGTCAGGTTCAGTCCGCAATCCCGGGGGGTCCGACGCTCTTGCTCAGGTTGTGGGGCATCCCCGGCGCGACGTCACGCACGAAGGCGCTGTGGCCAACTCGGTCCGGCCTCCCTCCTTCGGCCACCTTCACCGCCGGGCGTTTGCGAGCTTGGCCGCACGGTCGGCGTCGTGCCACCAGACTTGCAAGAAAGACGCGAGCGTCGAGGCGCGCTTGGGCAGCCTCTCCGGATGGCTAAACTTGTCCCAGTAGGCGACGCGATCGCGGGGCGCGTAGAACTGCGGCACGACGAAATGGTTCCAAAGCAGAACCCGGTCGAGTGCCCGGGTGGCGGCGACCAGGCCCTCCCGGTCCGGCGCGAAGATCAGCGTCTCGATCAGGCTGTCGATCGCCTTGTCCTTGATACCGAGGATGTTGCTCGTTCCTTCGCGATCGGCCGCTGCCGAGCCCCAGAACTCGCGCTGCTCGTTGCCCGGCGACAAGGTCTGCGGGAAGCTGCCGACGACGATGTCGAAGTCAAATTTTTCGGTGCGGCGGCGATACTGGGCGCTATCGACGGTGCGCACATCGATCTTCAGCCCGAGTTTTTCGAGCTCGGTCTTGTAGGTCAGGACGAGGCGCTCGAAATCGGGTTGCACGAGCAGGAATTCGGCTGCCAGCGTGTCGCCGGCAGCATTGCTCATGACGCCGTTCTTCATCGCGAAACCGGCCTCGGCCAGCAACTTGGCCGCAGCCGACATGTTGCGGCGCACATCTTCGGTGCTGCTGTAGATCGGGTTCTTCCACTCCTTGGTGAAAACATCCGCCGGAATCTGGCTCCGCAATGGCTCCAGTATCGCGAGCTCGCGGCCGCTGGGAAGCCCCTTCGCCGCCAGCTCTGAATTGTCGAAGTAACTGCCCACGCGGGCATACTGGTCGAAGAACATGTTCTTGTTCGCCTGCTCGAAATTGAAGGCGAGATTGAAGGCCTGGCGGACGCGCGGGTCTTGGAACTGCTTGCGCCTGAGATTGAACACAAAACCTTGCATCGAGGCGAGGTCGCGTGTCTCGATCTCCTGTTTCTTGATCAGGTTCTTTTTCACGGGTTCGATGTCGTAGCCCGTGGCCCAGCCCTTGGCGCTGTTCTCCGGCCAGAAGTCCGTCTCGCCGGTTTTGAAGCCCTCGAAGGCGGGGGTCCGATCGCGATAATAGACGAACGTGATCTCGCCGAAGTTCCACTGCCCGCGTGCGATGGGGAGGTCCTTGGCCCACCAATCCGCGTTACGCGCGTAGGTAACGGTGCGGCCATGATCGAATGTCTTGACGCGGTAGGGGCCGGAGCCGAGTGGGGGCTCCATCGTGCTCTTCGAAAGATCGCGCTGATCGCCGGAGCCGTCCTTCGCCTGCCAAAAGTGTTTCGGCAGGATCGGCATGCTGCCGACGAACTGCGGCAATTCGCGATTGCCTTTCGGCTCGAAAGTGAACTTGACCTCGTGCGGGCCGGTTTTCTCGCAACTAACGACGTTCTGGTAGTAGATCGCGTAGCGCGGGCTCGCCTTTTTCAGTGCGTCGAGGGTGAAGACGACGTCCTCGGGCGTGATCGGGCGGCCGTCGTGGAACCGGGCTTCCGGGCGCAACCCGAAGGTGGCGCTGGAATAGTCGGCGGCATGGCTGACCCAGGCGGCGACGAGGCCGTACTCTGTCAGCGGCTCGTCGAGTGAAGTCGCGAGCAGCTGGTCGTAGATCATTTCGAGCCCGCTCGGCGCGATGCCTTTGAGTGCGAACCGGTTGAGCGAGTCGAAGGTGCCGATGCCGCGGATGCGGATGGTGCCGCCTTTGGGTGCAGCTGGATTGACCCACTCGAAATACTTGAAATCGGGGCCATGCTTCGGTGCGCCGACCAGCGAGAGCGCGTGCGACCGCGGCTCGCTGGCGCTGAGGGGCGAGAGCGCGGCGGAAGCAGCACAGCCAATGAAGGCCAGCCCGAAGGCCAGGACGCGGGCGGCTGCAATCATGTCACTTGCGCGCATTGTGTGCCTCGAGCTTGCCGGCGGCGGTAGCGTCGATCCACCAGATGGCGAGATTTCCTGGGTCCTGCGAGGGTGTGCGCTGCGGTCGCCCGAACTTGTCCCAGTGTGCGATCCAGACGGTTGGATTGAACCACTGCGGGATGATGTAGGTGTTCCACAGCAGCACGCGGTCGAGGGCGCGTGTCGCCGCGATCAGGTCGGCCCGATTGCGGGCATAGATGACGTCCTCGATGATGGCGTCGACGGCTTCATTCCTGATGCCGGCACGGTTGCGGCTCGCCTCTTGGGACGCTGCCGCCGATCCCCACATCTCGCGCAGCTCGTTGCCGGGAGCATGGCTCATCAGGTAGGCGTCCGTGATCATGTCGAAGTCGTAGGTCTTCAGACGTGTCTCGTAGAGCGTCGGATCGACGATCCGGAAATTGAGCCGGATGCCGAGCTTTTCGAGGTTTTGTTTGTAGGGCAGCACGATCCGGTCGAACTGGGTATCGTAGCTCAAGAACTCGACCGTCAGAGCCTCGCCGGTCCCGGCATGGCGGAGCTGCCCCTTGTCGAGGGTCCATCCGGCCTCGGCAAGAAGACGCGCGGCTTCGCGCAGGTTGCGGCGCTCATCGTCGGCGGTTTTGGCGGTGGGAGACTTGAAGGCGGGGCCGAACACCTCTGGCGGCACCTTCGCGCGATGTGTTTCGAGAATGGCGAGTTCACGGCCGGCGGCGACACCCTGCTGCGCCAGCTCCGAGTTCTCGAACATGCTGTTGGTGCGGCTGTAGAGGCCATAAAAGAGGCTGGCGTTGGCGCTCTCGAAATTATAGGCGAGGGCGAAAGCGCGCCGCACGCGCAGGTCCGAGAACCGCTGACGCCGCAGATTGAAGACGAAGCCTTGAAGATCGGCGACGGTGCGCTTTTCCAGGACGGTCTTTTTCAGGCGTCCATCGCGGACCGCCGGAATGTCGTATCCGGTCGCCCACTTCTTCGAGCTGTATTCCTCTTGCATGTCGATGTCGCCAGACTTCAGCGCTTCGAACTGCGGAACGTCGTCGCGATACATGGTGATGCGAATTTCGTCGAAGTTCCACAGACCGACATTGACGGGGAGATCTTTGGCCCACCAGTCCTTGATCCGCTCGTAGCTGATCGAGCGGCCGGCATCGACCGACTTGATGCGGTAGGGGCCGGCAGCAACCGGCGGCTCGAGCGTCGAGAGCGCCAGATCGCGGATTTCGCCGTTGCCACCCGTCGCGGACCAATAGTGTTTCGGGATGATGCCGAGGAGACTGACGACGTAAGGGAGATCACGATTGCCGGGCTTGGCGAATTTGAAGGTCACTTCACGTTCGCCGGTCTTTGCGACCGATGTCACGTCCCGGTAGTAGATGGCGATCGACGGGCTCGCGCGCTTCTGCTCCTCGAATGAGAAGATCACATCTTCGGGTGTGATCGTCTTGCCATCACTGAAGCGGGCCGATGTGTGCAGGCCAAACGTTGCTGCCGAGAAATCGTCGGGATAGCTAACCCATTCGGCAACAAGGCCGTAGGCGGTGGCGGGCTCATCGAGGCTCGGCGTGAAGAGCGAAGCCTCGGTCAGCAGCGTAATGCCGGGGGCAAGTGTGCCCTTGATGGTGCTGCTGTTGAGGTTGTCGAAGCTGCCGGTCCAGGAGAGGCGGATGAGACCGCCCTTTGGTGCTGACGGATTGACCCAATCGAAGTGCTTGAAATCGGCCGCATATTGCGCCGTGCCGAGCTTGGCGATGACATGCCGCCGTGGCGTGGCGGCTGACGGCTGTTGTGCTGATGCCTCGCCGACGAGTGCCAATGCAACCGCTAGGACGGAGATGAGGCGGCTGACGTGGGCAGCGAGCATGGGCATCGGTTCCGCGCGGGACCTCGGTGGTTGCAACTGCGTCGATCATACGACGATGGAAACGTGCGGGGATAAATCCAAGTTAATTCTTGGCCATGATGCACTGCAGCGACGCACTGCGGCATCGCTCGGTGCAGTGGCGCATGCAACGCAAAGCGGGCCCGCACCGCGGACCCGCATAGAACGTCTTGGCGCGGGATCGACGACGGCTTCCCCAGACCATGTGCAAGCAATATTTCCAAAGCGGAATAGCCAGCCAGGATCATCCCGTGCGTTTCACTTGGTGGGCAGTGCAACCGGCGTGTCGGCCAAAGTCCGCAGGTAGACCAGCACGTCCGCGAGGTCCGTCGTATCCTTGACGCCGACGTAGGCCATCCGGTTGTTCGGGATATAGCCCTTGGGGTCGTGGAGATAGTTGGCGATCGAGGCCCAGTCCCACTTGCCGCCCTTGCCGGTCATGGCGGGCGAATAGTTGGTGAAGCCTGGCTGCTTCCCGACGTCGCGCCCGACGATGCCCCACAGGTTCGGGCCTTGCTTCACGCCGCCGCCCTTTTCAGGCGTATGGCAGGTGAGGCACGCCTTGAACACGTCCTTGCCGTTCTCGGTGGACGCCTTCGGCATCAATTCGGCCACCTGGGCGAAGTTGAAGGCTTCCTCGACGGCCGCCGCGCCACCGGCGCCAGCCTTGGGTACCGGCAGGGTGTAGCCGGCCTTTTCAGCGTGGCCGGCATGGCTAAACACCGCACCGAGCTCTTTCATGCCGAAGATGAACAGGAACGCCGACAGCGCCCATCCCGCGATTTTGTTGAATTCGTAGGCGTTCATTCGTCCGCATTCCCCGTCTGTATGTTTAACGCCTGTATGTTTAACGCCTGTATGTTTCACGCTTGGCGGTTGAACGCCGCTCGCGGACCGCTCGATTCGTACGCGTGCTCTAGCAACGCGATATGCCGTGCCACCAACGCAAGCTGACACCTTGGCGAAACGGCGTAACTATAGGTTTCCGGATCAGGCTTGCAACAGAACTCCCTGGTGTTCTAGGAGGAACGCCCGAGACGAATTGTCACCCGTCATCCGCCATCTTGCCAGTCACGCTCGCCGTCAGCCAGGGTTGCCCGTCAGCGGCAGCCGGAGAACAACCCCATGAGCAACGCCTTGATCGTCATTCCGGCACGCATGCAGGCATCCCGCCTGCCGGGGAAGCCTCTGGCCGATATCGCTGGCGAGCCGATGATCGTGCATGTGTGGCGGCAAGCGATGGCGGCCGAGGTCGGTCGTGTGGTGGTGGCGACCGATGACCAGCAGATCATGGCCGCCGTGCGCAAGGCGGGCGGTGAGGCAATCATGACCCGCGCCGACCACGTTTCGGGCTCCGACCGCGTGTTCGAGGCGGTCTCGAAGGTCGATCCCGAAGGTGACCGGGAATTCGTGGTCAACGTACAGGGCGACCTGCCGACGTTGGAGCCGCGGCTGGTGCGGGCCTGTCTCGAGCCCTTGGAGACGAAGGGCGTGCACATCGCGACAATCGCCTGCGAGATTACTGTGGCGTCGGAGCGGTGCAACCCGAACGTCGTCAAGGTGGTCGGCACGCCGATCGGCCCAAAGCGGCTGCGCGCGTTGTACTTTACGCGCGCAACCGCGCCGTCCGGCGATGGTCCGCTCTATCACCACATCGGCATGTACGCCTATCGCCGCTACTCGCTCGAACGGTTCGTTACTCTGAAGCCGTCGGTGCTTGAGCTGCGCGAGCGGCTCGAGCAGTTGCGCGCGATCGAGGACGGCATGCGCATCGACGTCGGTCTCGTTGACACGGTTCCGCTCGGTGTCGATACTCCAGAAGATCTGGAACGAGCCCGCCGAGAAATCGCCGCCCGCTGACATCCTTCGCGGCCCAGCCCCCTGATATCCCAGCGTAAAGATCAAAGACTCCCATGACCGACCGCAAGTCTAAGGCGGCCGCACCAGCGGTTGCGAAACGCATGAAGTCTGCTGTGGCGAAGAAAGCCGGCGGGCGCATATCGTATCAGGGCGAACCCGGTGCGAACTCGCACATCGCGGCAAACGAGATGTTTGCGGATCTGGAGCCTCTGCCCTGCCCGACCTTCGAGGATGCGCTGGCAGCCGTGAAGTCTGGCGAGGCACGCTATGCCATGATCCCGATCGAGAACTCGCTGGCTGGCCGCGTCGCCGACATCCACCACCTGTTGCCGGAGTCCGGTCTCTACATCGTCGGCGAGCATTTCCTGCCGATCCGCTTCCAGCTGCTCGGCCTCGAGGGCTCGAAGCTTTCCCAGATCACCGACGTCTACAGCCACGTGCACGCCCTCGGCCAGTGCCGTAAGATCATCCGCAAGTATGGGTTGAAGGCGCACGTGGCCGGCGACACCGCGGGTTCAGCCCGGCAGGTGGCAGAATGGGGCGACCCGACGCGGGCGTCGCTGGCGCCGCGATTGGCTGCAAAGATCTACGGTCTCGATGTGCTCGCCGAAGACGTCGAGGACGAAAAGCACAACACGACGCGCTTCGTCATCCTCTCGAACGAGCCTGATGACGCGGAGCCCGGCAACGGGCCGGTCGTGACGACGTTCATCTTCAATGTGCGCAACGTACCGGCCGCGCTCTATAAGGCCATGGGCGGCTTTGCGACCAACGGCGTCAACATGACGAAGCTCGAGAGTTATCAGGTGCGTGGCGAGTTCGTGGCGACGATGTTCTATGCCGACATCGAGGGGCACCCGGCAGACAAGCTGGTGCGTCTTGCACTCGAGGAGCTGTCCTTTTTCTCGACCGAGTTGCGCATTCTCGGCACCTATCCGGCGAGCCCCTACCGCGCCGAAATCCAGAAACGCGCGGCGGCGAGGCTGACGGGTAAGGGTGGGTGAGCGAGGAGGGATTTGCGGTAGGAGGCAGGCCGGCGCACCCTTGCGTCCTATAGCTCACGGGACCATAGTTCATCGGATTGGGGTTCGCCTCAGCAGGTGCAACGGCAGATCACTTCCCCGCCGCCACCCACCACGTATCGAGCGCGAGGCCAGAGACCGGCACCGTCTCCGGCCCGCGAAAAGGGGCCCAGTGCGCCACCCACTGCGTTTTCGGGTGATAGAGCGGGATGACGTAATCGCCGTTGAGTAGCACACGGTCGAGGGCGCGCACGGCGGCGACGAAATCCGGCCGTTCACGAGCAGCCAGCAGCGCTACTATGGTGGCATCGACAGCGGGGTCCTTGACGCCCGCGTAGTTGAGCGAGAGTTCCGTATCGGCGCTGACGCCACCCCAGCGGTTCATCTGCTCGTTGCCAGGTGAGAGGGACGCGCCCCACGTCCACTGCATCACGTCGAAGTCGAAGGTTTTCAGCCGCGCCCAGCGTTGGGCGCTGTCGGCCAGGCGAATGTCGACGGCGATCCCGAGCTGCGAGAGCGGCTTGGCGAAGGACTGGAACAGGCGTTCCTCGGCGCGCGTGGTTGCCATCATCTCGAAGGCGAGAGGCTTTCCCGTTGCGGTGTGGATCAGCCGGCCGCCCTGTTGGCGATAGCCGGCTTGGCTAAGCAGCGCGAACGCCCGTTGCATGTTGGCGCGGTTGTGGCCCTGGCCGTCGGTGACGGGCATGCGGTGTCTGCCGGCGAGAACCTCGGGCTTGAGCTGGTCTGCGAACGGTTTCAGCAGTTCGAGTTCGTGCGGCGAGGCAGGTTGGCCGATGGACGCCAGTTCCGAGCGGGCGAAGAAGCTTTCGGTGCGTGTGTAGTGGCCATGATAGAGGCTGCGATTGATCCATTCAAAATCGAACATCAGGATCAGCGCGCGGCGCACCCGCTGATCGGCGAACACTGGGCGGCGCGTGTTGAACACGAGCGCCGTCATGCCCGCTGGGAGGTTGGTTGGCACCTCCAACCGCTTGATGCGTCCCTCGGCGAATGCAGGAAAATCGTAGCCCTTGGCCCAGCGCCCGGCATCGTCCTCGAAGCGCATATGCACATCGCCGGTCTTGAAGGCCTCAAATAGTGTGGTTTGATCGCGAAAAAACTCCGTGCGGATCTCGGTGAAGTTGAAGCGGCCGCGGTTGATCGGTTTGTCGCGTCCCCACCACTCCGGGTTCAAGCGGTAGACGAGACTGCGGCCGGGATCGATGCGCTCGATGCGGTAGGGGCCGGTGCCGACAGGTGCGGCCAGAGTGGTCCTGTCGAAGCTTGCGGGATCGACGCTGTGTTTGGGCAGGATCGGCATCAAGCCGAGCAGCAGCGGGGCTTCGCGGTTGCCGCTGTCGTCGAAGGTGAAGCGGACACTTTGGGGGCCAACCAGCTCGGCCTTGGCGACGGTCCGATAGTGAGACCGCATGTAGGGCTGGCCCTTCTCCTTCAGCAGGCCCCAGGAGAACAGCACGTCCTCGCCTGTGACGGGCCGCCCATCCGAAAACCGCGCCTCAGGGTCCAGATGGAACGTGATCGAGCGCCGATCCTCGGGTACTTCGATCGAGCGGGCGAGGAGGCCGTAGAGGCTGAACGGCTCGTCGGCCGAGCGCCCGAGCAGGCTTTCGTAGACGTATTCACGCACGCCGTAGGCCGCGACGCCGATGATGTTGAATGGGTTCAGGCTGTCGAAAGTGCCGATCTGGCCGAGCTTGAGCGGGCCGCCCTTGGGCGCGTCCGGGTTAGCGTAGGGCAGGTGCCTGAAATCTGGCGGGAGCGCCGGGCGGCCGTGCATGGCGATGCCGTGCGTAGGCTCGGCGGCGTGGGCAGGGGCGGTCGAGAAGCATGCAACGGTGACGGCAAATAGGGCGCTCAAAAACCCCACCAATGTCATCCTCGGGCTTGTCCCGAGGACCCATCGGGCAGCAAGCGCTAGAATAGAGGAAAGCAGACTGCTGCGCCGCTTGCGCGCGTGCATTCCCACTTGCGTCTGCGGAGAAATGGGTCTTCGGGACAAGCCCGAGGATGACACCCGTTGGGATGACAACGGCGTTAACGATTCCGGGAGCGGTTGGCACAGTCGCGACACCAGGGCTGGCTCCGATCGATTCGTTGGCGAAGTTGAGGCTGCAGGCTCATATCATATCGGCCGAAAACGGTTGCCTCGTGGCCGTGGTCAAGCTGTGTGACCGGGCATTTCATCGCGAAAGTTGCGTGACGGCCGACCAGATTACGAACGCCCCCACAGCAATGATCAAGAGGTGAAAGGCAATCCCTCCCCAAAACAT
>JANLQP010000131.1:0-22915 GCA_031367895.1 Hyphomicrobiales bacterium | reverse complement strand
TGGTGCCCAGAAGAGGACTCGAACCTCCACGCCTTGCGGCGCTAGTACCTGAAACTAGTGCGTCTACCAATTCCGCCATCTGGGCCTGGGGCCATGAACTAGGGGCTGGGCACCAGGTTGTCAATTGCTTCGATGCGCCGTTCAGCACCGAAATCGGCGGGCGCGGCGCCGATGTTCCGGACCCCGCGCGCGTGCCGCATGAACCCGCTTGAGGTGCCAGCTGCGCCCCTGTAACTGTTGCATGCGTCGGGTGCTTAGAATTCGGGGATTGAGGGTATGGAGCATTCGCTGCAACGCGGTGCGCTGGTGACGGTTTTCGGCGGTTCGGGTTTTGTCGGCCGCCATGTGGTGCGCGCATTGGCCCAGCAAGGCTACCGCGTCCGATCGGCGACCCGGCGGCCCGATCTTGCGGGTCATCTGCAGCCCATGGGCAGCGTTGGCCAGATCCACGCAGTGCAGGCCAATTTGCGCTACCCCGAGAGCATCGCGGCGGCCTTGGTTGGTTCGGACGGGGTCGTCAATCTGGTCGGACTGCTGGTGAAGTCCGGCGCGCAGACGTTCGACGCCATTCAGGTCGAGGGAGCGCGGCATATTGCGGCCGCCGCGCGTGAAGCAAGCGTCGGCCGGCTGATCCACGTTTCGGCGATCGGGGCGGACACGAATTCGCCCGGCAACTACGGGCGGACCAAAGCCCAGGGTGAAGCTGCCGTTCTGGCGGAGTTTCCGGGGGCGGTTATTCTGCGGCCGTCGCTCATCTTCGGGCCCGAGGATCAGTTCTTCAATCGCTTTGCGGATATGGCGCGCAAGGCCCCGCTGCTGCCCCTGATCGGCGGTGGACGGACACGGTTCCAGCCGGTGTACGTCGGTGACGTTGCAGCGGCCGTCGCGGCAGCGTGCGGCGGCAGCGCGCGGTTCGGCACCGTCTACGAACTCGGCGGTCCTGAAGTCCTGACGTTCCGCCAGCTGCTCGAGCGGACGCAGGAATGGGCCGGACGGAACCGCGGTTATCTGAGGCTGCCATTCTGGGCCGCGAAACTTTTTGCCGCGCTGACACTGCCATTGCCAAACAGCATCCGGCCGTTGACGGTTGATCAGGTGCGCATGCTGCAATCCGACAACGTCGTGAGTGCCGCGGCGGAAGCGGAAGGGCGCACCCTCGAGGGGCTAGGCGTTCTCGGCGCGCATGCAGTCGACACGATCGTACCCGTTTATCTGGAGCAGTATCGGCCGAAGGGGCAATACTCGCACTACCGCGGGTGAGCGAGCGCACGCGTCGCTGATCGCGTTGTCGGCTCACGTCATAAACGCGTCGGAGGTGACGAGTGTCAGTCCGAGCGCCTTCATGTCGGCGAGCCACGCCTTGCCGATCGCGGGGAAGTCCGGGCCGTTGCCGACGCGCGGCACCGGCGACGTGCAGTCGGTCAGGATGTGGAGCTTCTGTACGTGCTCGGCGCCGCTGTGGTCGACAATCTGGGTCACCGTTGCCTTGACGCAGTGCGAGAGCGCTTCCCCGGCGATGCCGACGAGATCGGCTTCGGCCAGTACTGACAGCAGCGCCGTGTTCAGCCCGGTTGCCGGATCGGACGCCATCGGCACCTCAGCCATCAACCCGCCGTAGTGCTCCGTGAACGCGTTGACGCCCTTCGTCACGATGTTGGCATTGGCGAAGCCCTTGCACTCCCAGGTTTGCAGTGCCTCGGCGAAGTCGGCCTGCATGGCGTGGCCGGGCGTGCCGATGACGCAGTGCTCGGGCCAGATCATCAGCGGGTAATTGCCGCGCCGCGCGAGCTCCTCGGCATAGCCGAGCATGTAGGCGCCAAGCGTCTTGCCGCCGAGTTCTGCAGGTTTCGCGCCTTCTGCACGTGGGCGCCAGATACCGGCGCGGATGTCGTCGGCGCTGATGATGGTGAAGGGGGCCGGCGGCTTTCCGTCCTGGCCGCGCCACATGCCGGGATGCGCAATGTCGATGATGCGGTGCGAGTCGAGCGTGACGTGGATGGCGGAGAGCTTGCCGCCGATGCGGCCGATGAGCTTCGCCAAGCGCTTCATGTCGGCATTGGCGCCGGGGACGGGCAGTGCCGCGTCGGCATCGTCCATGAAGTCCTTCTGCGGGTCGATCACCAGCAGGTGCACATTGCGCTTGGCCACGACAATTCTCCTTTTTGCTCGCATTGCCCTCGGATCCGGAGTGGCTGTCTGTGATTTGATAGTGTCCATGTTACACGAAGAATGTGCCGGCCAAAGCTCCATGCGAAATAGTGTCAATGAAATACGACCTGGACCTCTGCAGAGCGGAACGAAGCTGCAGGCTCGGCCGGGATCCGGCAAATTGGATCAGACGACTTCCATGATCATCGGCTTCGTCGTCGCGAACCGGTAGAGCGCGGCCGGTCGATGGGCGCCGTCCATGGCGGTCTCGCCGGTTTCCTTGACGAGGCCGAGTGCCAGCACCTTGCGGCGGAAATTGCGCTTGTCGAGGGCGCGGCCGAGCACGACCTCGTAGCAGGTCTGCAGCTCCGTCAGCGTGAATGTCTTCGGCAGCAGTCCATGCGCGATGTTGGAGTAAGTGATCTTGGCGCGCAATCGCTCCAATCCAAGGCGCACGATCTCGGCGTGATCGTAGGCGAGTGTCGGCAGGCGGCGAACGGGAACCCAGACGCCGCCCCAGTCGGTGGTTTCGGCCGCGAGCGCCTCGGTTTCGGGCAGCAGCGACAGATAGGCGACCGAGACGACGCGGCTGTGCTTGTCGCGATGGACGGCGCTGAAAGTATAGAGTTGCTCGCTGTAGGCGTGCGCAATCCCGCCCTTCGTGCGCTGGTGGCGCAGTGCGGCCACCTCCGCCGTTTCGTCAGGGTTGATGAGCCCACCGGGCAAGCCTTTGATGCCGGCATATTCCGGCGCCCGCACGTCGATCAGGCGCACGTGCAGCGCGCCTTGGATGATCGCAAGCACGACAGCGTCGGTCGCGATGACGGCGAACTTCAAATCGTGCGGTGGTGGCGCGGCGGTGTTCGGAAGCATAGAAGCGTAACAAACACGTGTTTTGGGGCGTGTCAAAACATCGAGCGTGGGCGGTTCCGCGGCTGTTCCGCGGCTTGTTCGCGGGTTCGCTGCATGCGAGCCTGTGCGCAAAGTGGTCCGGTGCCATTCGTGCCGGCATCGGCAAAGCGTTATGCCATGCAGGCGATCAACCGGGCAGTGCAGGGACTGATGGTGCCGACCGTCGTGCACATTGCTTCGGCCGGTAGCGGCTACAATTCGGGCACGGCTGTTGCGTCGGGGCCGTCGCATGTCACAATGGCAGGGGTTACAACCGAGTCGCCAACACGGCCGGCCGTTGACCGCCAATGCCCGCGCGAACCAAAGGAGTTGAAGCCGCATGCTCGATTTCAATCGTGTCATCGAGCGTCGCGGCTCGCACGCTTCGAAGTGGGACAACATCGCCAAGCTCTCCGGCATCAAGTCGGCAGATGCGATCCCGATGTGGGTCGCGGACATGGACTTCGCCGCGCCGCCGGGCGTGACGAAAGCGCTGACCGCCGAGGTCAATCGCGCAACGCACGGCTATTATGCGGATACGGGCACGTGGGCGCAGGCGCTGTGCGATTGGATGGCGAAGCGGCACGCGCTCGAGGTTGATCCTGCCTGGGTGAGCCCGGTGCCCGGCATTGTCGCGGGTCTCGGCCTCATCATCCAGGCGATGTCGGATCCCGGCGACGAGGTGGTGGTGTTTCCGCCGGCCTATCACGCATTCCGCCGGATCATCGTTGCCAACGACCGCAAGATCCTCGATGCCGAACTGGTCGACCAGAACGGCCGCTATGCGATGGACCTCGACCGGCTGGCCGCCAGCCTGACGCCGAAAACCAAAATCGTGTTCTTTTGCAGCCCGCACAATCCGGGTGGCACGGTCTGGACGCCGGAGGAAATCCGCGCGCTGGCCAAGCTCTGCATCGAGCGCAACCTGATCCTCGTTTCCGACGAGATCCACTGCGATCTCGTGCTCAGCGCCAAGAAACACGCACCGACGTTGATGGCTGCTCCCGAGGTCGCCGACCGGCTGATCACGTGCGTTGCGGCCACGAAGACGTTCAACCTGGCGGGCGCGCACGTCGGCGCCTGCTTCACCTCGAACGCGGCGATCAAGCGGCGCCTCGACGCTCGGATCATGGCCAGCGGCCTTGCCTCCTACAATACGTTCGGCATGATTGCGACGGAAGCGGCGTGGCGGACGGGGGAAGCGTGGCTCGACGAACTGCTGCCGTACCTCAAGGCGAACAAGGACCATTTCGAGCGGCGCATCGAGGAGATTGCCCCGGGCGCACGCGCGATGCGACTGGACGCGACGTATCTGGCGTGGGTGAACTTCGCGGGCACGGGCTTGCCGGTCGCCGACGTGGCGGCGCGCATCAAGGATCGGGCGCGCATCTTCGCCAGTCCCGGCGAGCAGTTCGGGCCCGGCGGGGGCACGTGGATGCGCTTCAATTTCGCAACGCCGCGCCCGATCCTCGATGAGGCCTTGAAGCGGCTGGAGGACGCGTTCCGCGATGCGCGGACGTGAGCGTGGCCGAGGTGGCAGCGGGAACTGGGGGCGGAAGATGATGCGACCCGTCGTGGGGGTGATCGGCAATACGCATATCGTCGAGAACCGTTTTCCGGCGCAAATCTGCGGTGAACGCAATCTGCGCGCCATTGCCGAGGTCGTCGGTGCGATGCCGCTGGTGTTCGCCGGCACACCTGAGATCACCGATATTGCGACGTTGCTCAATGTCGTGGATGGCGTGGTGCTGACCGGTGCCCGCGCCAACGTGCATCCGACGCACTTCGGCACTGAGCCCAACGCCAAGCACGAACCCTACGACGAGCGGCGTGATGCGATGGCGCTGGAGCTGGCGCGTGTCTGTGTCGCGCGAGGTGTGCCGTTGTTTGGCATTTGCCGGGGGTTTCAGGAGATGAACGTCGCGTTCGGCGGCACGTTACATCCGGAAATTCGTGAGCTGCCGGGGCGGATGAACCACCGTATGCCGAGACTTGCAAACGGCGAGATCCATCCCGATCCGATGGTCGTGTTCGCTGACCGGCACGAGGTGCACTTGACGCCGGGCGGCACCTTTGCGCGGCTGTTGGGCCGTGACACCATCCGGGTGAACTCGCTGCATGGGCAAGGCATCGATGTGCCGGGCAAGCGAATCGTCATCGAAGGCATCGCCGATGACGGCACGGCCGAGGCGATCCGCGTCGCCGAGGCGCCGGGATTCGCGCTCGGCGTGCAATGGCACGCGGAGTACGATCCGCAGCACAATCCGGTGAACCGGGCGCTGTTCCAGGCATTCGGCGCGGCCATTGCGATGCGCAAGCGCGCCGCATAGGGCCAGGTAAGTTTTAGCGTGAAAGGGTGTGCCATGAGTACCAACAAGCAGCCAACCGCCTTTGGCCGCATTACGCCGCCGCGCGAGGACTGGCTTGCCAAACTGCCGCCCGAGGACGTGATCGAGCCCGGTCTGGCGATCATCGACACGCACCACCATTTGTGGACCGAGCGGGGCCGCTATCTCATCGACGAGATGCTGGCGGAGACCGGGGCGGGCCACAACATCACGGCGACCGTCTTCATCGAGTGCCGCACCAATTATCGGACGGACGGTCCGGCTGAGCTGCGTTCTGTGGGCGAGGTCGCCTACGTTGCGGGGCTGGCCGAGGCGTGCCTCAAGTTGCACCCAGGACAATCGCGCATCGCCGATGGTATCGTCGGTTACGCCGACCTGACTCTCGGCGATCGGGTCGAGCCGGTTTTGCAGGCGCTGGTTCAGGCCGGCGGCGGGCGCTTCAAGGGCGTGCGCAACTCGGCCGGCTTTCACGAAGATCCGATCATCGGCAGCAACCACCACGGCGCTGGTCCTGAACACTATCTGCGCACCGACTTCCATGCCGGCCTCAATGTCCTGACGCGGACGGGGCTGTCGCTCGATGCACTGGTGTTCCACCATCAACACGCCGATCTCTTGGCGCTGGCGCGCACTTGCCCGGACGCGAATATCATCATGAACCACACAGGCATGCCCCTGGGATATGGGCCCTTTGCAGGCAAGAGCCGCGAGGTTTACGCTAGCTGGCGCGCGTTGCTGCCGGAACTTGCAACTTGTCCGAACGTGTCGATGAAGCTCGGCGGCATGATGATGCGGCTCGCTTCGTTCGATTACGGCACCGCGGAGCGCCCGCTGACCTCGGCCGAACTCGCGGAGCACTGGCGACCCTACATCGAGCCGTGCATCGAGTTGTTCGGCGCCAAGCGCTGCACATTCGAGAGCAACTTCCCCGTCGACAAGATGGGCATCGGCTATCGCGCCATGTGGAACGCATTCAAGCGGATCGCGTCAGGCGCGACGGCGGACGAAAAGGCCGCGCTGTTCAGCGGCACGGCGCGGCGGGTGTATCGGCTGGCATGAAGATCGCGCGCACGGGACGGAGATGTACCGTGACGGAGGCCGAGAGAGAGTTTCTCGAGCAAGCCCGCGTCGGGCATCTCGCGACCGCGGACGCTGCGGGCGTGCCGCACGTAGTGCCGGTGTGTTTCGCAGTGTCGGGCGATGCTCTCTACGTCACGATCGATGGCAAGCCGAAGCAGGGTCCGGCAACTGGCCTCAAGCGGCTGCGCAACATCGCCGCGAATCCGGCAGTGGCGATTGTCGTCGACCGTTATGACGAGGATTGGACCCGGCTCGGCTGGGTCATGCTGCGGGGGCAGGCCGAGGTGCTGGCTGACGGGACTGAGCACGAGGCGGCGCAAGCTCAACTCCAGGCGCGCTACCCGCAATATCGGTCGATGGCCATTGTGGTGCTGCCGGTGATCGCCGTCCGCATCGAGCGGGTAACGAGTTGGGGCAATCTCGCAAGCCCGCCGGAAACCGGCTGACCTCATGCGAAAACGGCGGCCTTTCGACCGCCGTTCCAAATTCGTGTTCTGCAGGGCGTCACCGCGTTCAGCGATCGCCCGCCATGTGGCCAAAGCGGCGGCTGATGTCGCGCTCGAGGCTGTCGGTCAGCTGGCCGCCGTTGGCGCGAATGTAGCGCTCGATGGCGCTGTCGGCTTTGCGCTGACGCGAGCGGGTGAGTGCCGCCGCCATCCGGGCCCAGATCGACGGACCCTTTGCTTCGGTGGTCCCGACGTCGGCGGTGCCGGTGTCATAAAGTGCGAAATCGCGGGCCATGGTCATCTCCAATTGCTCATCGTTTTTCTGTCGTTTTTTGGGGCTCTCCGTCACCGTCTTGCGACGCCGCGGGGCTTGAGCGACAGTTAAGATGTCTCGCAGTTGCGAACAAGGCGCGCCCGCTCGATTCCGACATGCAGAAAATGCATGACTATCATTAATGCATTGTTAATAATCAGCTAATTGGCAATTGACAGAGCGGCATGGCCGCAATTGCGGCGAGTACGAGCAATGACGACATAAAATTGTTGCACTGCGATCGGGCGTTCCGGTGATTTGCGATTTGGGTCCCCTGGTCAACGCGTTTCAATTGCGTATCGCAGATGCTAAGCTTAGCCCATGAACGCTCCTGCGCCGAAGAAAATGACCGTCGACGAGTTCCTGGTGTGGGCCGAGGGACAGCCCGGCCGTTGGGAACTCTACAATGGTGTGCCGTATCTGATGGCCCCCGAGCGGACCCGGCACGGAAAGGTCAAGTTTGCGGTCCAAGCCGCTCTGCTGCACGGCATCCGGCGTGCCCGTCTGTCGTGTCATATGCTGCCAGACGGCGCCACTGTCCGCGTTGCCGGAGATCGGACGCATGAACCGGACGCGCTCGTCTACTGTGGTTCTGAACTGCCCGGCGACGCGATCGAGATTCCCAATCCCGTAATTGTCGTCGAAGTGGCCTCGCCTTCGACGCGCAAGATCGATGCATCGCTCAAGCTGACTGGCTATTTCAGCTTGGCGAGTGTGCATCACTACCTGATCATCGATCCGGAAGGCCCGCCGATCGTGCATCATCAGCGGCACGGCGACGGCGCGATCCTGACGCGAATCGTGAATGATGGTCTGTTGCGTTTGGACCCTCCCGGCATCGACATCGCTGTCGCGGATCTATTCGTGGTGCCGTAGGACACAGGGTGTCTGGCGAAGCGCCGCTACCAGCGCCTCGCTATGAGCGTCCGTTCGCTCACCGCAACTTGTCAGCCTTGGCCTCGCGGAACTTTCCGCCGCTCTCGGCCAACTGCCGCAGCAGTGCCGACGGCATCCAGCGGGCGCCGTACTGCTGATGCCAGGCCGCGACCTGGTTGTAGATCTCGCGCGCACCGACAGTATCGGCCCAGTACATGACGCCGCCCTTGTAGCGCGGGAAGCCGAAGCCGTGCAGCCACATGATGTCGATGTCGGAGGCGCGGATGGCCTTGCCCTCCTCGATGATCTTGCAGCACTCGTTGATGGCGCCAAACAGCAGCCGATGCAGAATCTCCTGGTCCGTGAATGTGCGCTGCTTGATGCCGTGCTTGGCCGCGGTCTCCTTGATCAGCGTTTCCAGCGCCGGATCGACATGCGGGGTGCGGTCACCCTTCTCGTAGCGGTACCACCCGGCGCCGGTCTTCTGGCCGAGGCGGCCGGCCTCGACAATCGCGTCGGTGACGGGGAGGCCGCGGTAGTTGGGATCGGCGGCGGCGCGGCGCTTCCTCGTATCATAGGAGACGTCGAGGCCCGACATGTCGTTGACCTTGAACGGTCCGACCGGATAGCCGAAGCCCTCCATCACCTTGTCGACCTGCTGCGGCAGCGCGCCTTCTTCGATCATCAGGCCTTGCTCGAGGTTGAAGGGGATGCGGCTGCGGTTGGCGACGAAGCCGTCGCAGTTGCCGGCGTAGCCTGAGACCTTGTTGATGTCGCGCCCGAGCTTCATGGCGGCAGCCAGCGTCTCCGGCGCCGTTTTCGAGGCGTTGACGACCTCGAACAGTTTCATGACGTTGGCGGGGACGAAATAGTGTGTGCCGGCGACCTTCTCCGGCCGCTTCGTCACAGCAGCGATCTGGTCGATGTCGAGCGCGGAGGTGTTGGTAAACAGCAGTGCCTCCGGCTTCATCGCGGCGTCGAGCTGGCGGAACACCTCCTGCTTCACCGGCATGCGCTCGAACACGGCTTCGATCACGGCGTCGCAATCGGCGATGTCGGCCATTTTCTCGACCGGCGTGAGCAGCGACAGCCGCTTATCCATCTCGGCTTGGGTCAGGGAGCCGCGCTTCACGCTCGTCTCGTAGTTGGCCTTGATGCGGGACATGCCTTTGGCCAGCACCTCGGCGTTGGCGTCGAGCAGCTTCACGGGCATACCGGCATCGACGAAACTCATGGCGATGCCGCCGCCCATGGTGCCGGCGCCGACCACGGCCATGGTTTTGATCTCGGGCGTCTTGATGTCCTTCGGCATGCCCGGAATGCGGTTGATCTCGCGCTCAGCGAAGAAGGCGTAACGCAGCGCCTTGGCTTCGTCGGAATTTTCCAACTCGCCGAACAGGCGCCGCTCGGTCGCAACGCCCTCGTCGAACGGTAGTTTGCAGGCGGCCTCGACGGCTTGGATGCACTTTTCGGGCGCCGGCTGGCCGCGCATCTTGCGGGCGTAGTTTTTCCGCGCCGCGTCGAACATGCCGGGATCGGCTTTGGCCTCGGCCAGTTTCTCGGTCTTGTCGCACACGCGCGGCAGCGGCCGCTTCTCGGCGATTTTCTTCGCCCAGGCGATTGCCTCCTTGCGCAGGTCCTTGCCCGGAATGATGTCGTCGATGATGCCGAGGGTTTTCGCCTCGTCCGCCGGCACGTGACGCCCGGAAACGATCATGTCGAGCGCGATTTTCGGGCCGATCAGGCGGGGTAAGCGCTGCGTCCCGCCACCGCCGGGCAGGATTCCGATCTGGACCTCGGGCAACCCGACTTTCGCCGACGGCACCGCGATGCGGTAATGGCAGGCGAGCGCGTTCTCGAGGCCGCCGCCGAGCGCGTAGCCGTGGATCGCGGCGACGACCGGCTTCCGACCCTGATCGAGAACGTCATAGGTGCGCCGTGTCGGGGTGGCCCGCGGCTTGCCGAAACCGCGGATGTCGGCGCCGGCGATGAATGTGCGACCCGCGCCCAGCAGCACCATGGCTTTGACCTTCGGGTCGGCCTCGCCCTTGTCGAGCGCGGCCATGATGCCGTCGGAGACGCCCGGCCCCAACGCGTTGACCGGCGGATAATCGACGGTGATGACGCCGATGCCGTCCTCGACGTCGAACCGGACAACGGTTGCTTCGCTCATGGGCCTGCTCCTTGAGAGGGATGAAAGAGGTGTTACGCCGATCCTATGGGAGATGCACGGCGTCGCCAACCGGGAAGGGGCCGGGAAGGGACGGCAGGAAGGGGCGATGGGCATGCAGGGAGCACAGGCGCACAGACAGCGTGCGAGCGGGTTGGATGCCGCATGCGTGCAACTGCGAGGATAGTTTGGCGAAAACGGCCCGCTCACTTCCCCTTGCGGATCTCCGGTTCGCGCTCAAGGAGTTTGGCAAGCACGTTGAAGCGCCGTTGCAGACGCTCGCCATCGAGGGCTCTATGGGCGGCGGGGAGCGTGAGGACAAGTCGGTTGCCCTCGTAGGAGAGCGGCGCGTCGTCGATGATGCCCGGGCGTCCGATCGAGAGCATGTGAGCGGCGCGGATCGCGGCGCCGAGTATCCGCGCGCGCCGCAACATCCGTTTCGAGATGATCGCCTTCAGTCGCGACGAGAACTCGTCGCGTTGTTCGCCCTCCTCATCGGGGCCGACGTGGCGGTAGTAGACGGTGAGTGCCAGGAAGATGCGGCCGTCGTGCTCGATGCCGCCGAGGGCTGCGTGCGCGATGACGTTGAGGCTCTGCTCGCCGCGATAATCCGGATGCGCGCGCCAGCCGATGTCGGAGAGGAGGCAGGCCGCGTGGCGCAGGCGCCGCTCCTCGTCGCTTTCCTTCGGGCCGTCCGTCACATAGATGGCATCGGTCCAGCGGCAGAGTTCGGCCGCATGCGCGGGCGAGCGGGAATTGAGGCGCGCGTAGTCTTCGGCAAAGGCGACGAGCGGGTCTTTCCGCTGCTCAGCCGGCGATAGTAGCGAATAGACGAGCCCCTCGCGGATGCCATAGACGGAGAAGACGACGTCCTTGGCGCGCATCCGGCGCAAGACGCGTTCGAGCGCCAGCGCGCCGTAGGGCAGCACCTCGCGCCGAGCCTTCGAAACCTCGGCCATGCCTTTGAGGTCCGAGAGTTTCTTGGCCTTGCAGATCGTTTCGCAGAACGAGATCACACTGGAGGCCGGCAGCCGGTAGCCGTGCATGACGCGCAAGGGATAGTCATGCATCTCCATGTGCAGCTTGGCGAGCGAGCGCCAGGTGCCACCGACAGCGAAGAATGTACGGCCCTCGCCGCGTTGCAGCCAGGCAACCGAAGCCGCGTGGCTGTCCGCAATCTCGAGCGCCCTGTCGATGCGGCCGCCGGAGACGTCGATGAGACGCAGGCCGCCGAGCGGCAGGGTTACGGCGTCGCTGTAGCTGCGGCCGGCGAGATTGATGAGCTCCAGGCTGCCACCGCCAAGGTCGCCGGCGATGCCGTCCGGCTTGTCGAAGCCCATGAAGATGCCGCTGGCGGCGAGCTTGGCTTCCTGCTCGCCCGAGAGGATCTCGATCGGCATGCCGGCGGCCTTTTCTGCCCGCGCGATGAAGTCGCGGCCGTTCTCGGCCTCGCGGGCGGCAGCGGTTGCGATCGCGCGCAGATTCTTGACGCCGAGGATACGGGCAATGGAGTGAAAACGGGCGAGCGCTGCAATCGCGCGCCCGATCGCCTCACTGCCGAGTTGCCGGCTCGTGCCGACGGTGCGACCGAGGCCGCAGAGAACCTTCTCGTTGAAAATGGGCGTGGGGCTGCGCACAGCGCCCTCGTAGATGACGAGGCGTACCGAGTTCGAGCCGATGTCGATGACACCGATCGGCTCCAACTCGCTGGTGCGATTGTGACCGTAGCCGCCGTTGCTCACGATGAGCTCCTGTCGTCTTTGTCGGAGAGGCGGAAGCGTGGCGGATGACTTTCCTTCAGCGACTGACCGCGCCCGGAGAGCGACGGGTTGGTCATGAAGTACTTGTGCGCGTTGAACGGCTCCTCGCTCTTGCCCGGTGCGCAGCGCTCCGAGGAACCATCGGGAAGAAAGCGCCAGCTCTGCTCGTTATCCTCGAGATTGGCCACCATGATCTGGCCGAGGATCTGCTCGTGCACTGTGGGATTGCGGATCGGCAGCATGGCCTCGACACGGCGATCCAGATTGCGCGGCATCATGTCGGCCGAGCTGATGTAGACGAGGGCGTCAGGGTGCGGCAGGCCGTGGCCGGCACCGAAGCAATAGACGCGGCCATGCTCGAGAAAGCGCCCGACGATGCTCTTGACGTGAATGTTCTCCGACATGTCGGCAACCCCGGGGCGCAGGCAACAGATGCCGCGCACGACGAGTTCGATCTCGACGCCGGCGTTGCTCGCGGCATAGAGCGCTTCGATGATCTCGCGGTCGACGAGGGCATTCATCTTGGCCCAGATCGCGGCCGGCCGCCCGGCCTTGGCGTGTTCGATCTCCTCGCGGATGTGGCCGAGCACGCGAGCGCGGATACCGTTCGGGCTCGCGGCCATGACTTCGAGTTCGGCCGGCTCGGCGTAGCCGGTGACGAAGTTGAAGATGCGGCTGACGTCGCGGGCGATTGCGGTATCGGCGGTGAAAAACGAGAGGTCCGTATAACTCCTGGCCGTCAACGGGTGATAGTTACCGGTGCCGATGTGACAGAAGGTGGCGAGATCGCTCCCCTCCTTGCGCACCACGAGGCCGAGCTTTGCATGCGTCTTCAACTCGACGAAGCCGTAGACGACGTGCACGCCGGCGCTTTCGAGATCGCGCGCCCAGCGGATGTTGGCTTCTTCGTCGAAGCGAGCCTTGAGTTCGACGATGGCGGTGACGGACTTCCCCATCTCGGCTGCCTCCTTCAAGGCGCGTACGATCGGGCTGTCGGTCGAGGTACGATAGAGCGTCCACTTGATCGCCATCACATGGGGGTCGTGCGCGGCTTGGCGTAGGAACTGCAGCACCACGTCGAACGACTCGTAGGGGTGATGAACGACGATGTCCTTGGCCCGGATAGCTGCGAAGCAGTCGCTGTTGAACTCGCGGATTCGCTCGGGAAAGCGGATGTTGAAGGGCTTGAAAGCGAGATCGGGACGGTCGGCGACGATCAGCTGGCTGGTGTCGGCAAGGCCAAGCAGACCTTCTTGCGCGTGGATGCTTTCGTCGCTGACGCGCAACTGCTCGGTGACGAACCGGCGCAGTTCGCGCGGCATCGAGGCGTCGATCTCGAGCCGGATGACCGAACCGCGCCGGCGGCGCTGCAGCGCGCTCTCGAAGAAGCGGACGAGATCCTCGGCGTCTTCCTCGATTTCGATGTCGCTGTCGCGCAGCACGCGGAAGGCACCTTGCCGGGCGACATGGTAGCCGGGAAAAAGGCGCCCGACGAAAAGGCCGATCAGGATCTCGATACGGATGAAGCGGATCGGTATGAGCGCTTGGAGAGACGGAACCGCCGCCGGCGTGTCCGCCGTGAGGTCGTTGGGCAGACGGATGAAACGGTCGAGCTGGCCCGGGATCGGCATCAGCGCGTGCATCGTTTGTGCGCCGCCATTGCGCTCGAGCTCGATCCCGACAGTGAGGCCTTTGTTCGGGATGAACGGGAAGGGGTGGGCTGGATCGACGGCGATCGGCGTGAGAACGGGGAAGATCTGCGTGATGAAATGCTGCTCGAGCCAAGCCCGGTCGGCGTCGGAGAGTTCATCCGTTTCGACGATGACGAGGCGGGCGGCAGCAAGCTCGCTGCGCAATGCTGTCCAGGCGGCTTGCTGCTCGGACGAAAGCTTTGCCACATAACTCGCAATTGCTTCGAGTTGTTGCTTGGCGGTCAGGCCGTCCTGGCTGACGGTTGCAACCTTTGCCGTCACCTGGCCGTAGAGACCGGCGACGCGGACCATGTAGAACTCGTCGAGATTCGAGGCCGAGATCGACAGGAAGCGCAGCCGTTCGAGCAGGGGATGGCCGTTGTTCTGCGCTTCTTCCAGCACGCGATGGTTGAATTTCAGCCAGGAAATCTCTCGATTGCAATAGCGTTCCGGGCCCACAGGTGGTGTGGCCTGCGGCGCGGCCTGCCGTGAAGCAGGCTGGGGCGCGGCCTTGTCCTTGCCCTGTCGTACCCGCGTGCCTGTCGTCGTCACTTTCGCCTCCACGGCCGGAAAATCGGAATCTGATACTGTCCCGTCTCGCATTGACGACCACAATCTGCGGTTGTCTCTCAGTCGGCAATTGCAAGATAAACGCCACACTTAGCCAATGGTTTCTCTAGTGTCCCTCATGTCTCGCAACCGCCGAAAGAGGTTGCTGCAAATTGGTCGGCAATTGCGAGACGGGACACTAGTTTGCGAATCCAAGGTGACGCCGAGATGTCATAGCATAACCGCGTGCCCCGCCCGCCCAGGCTTTGCCCCAACCGATCTGGATAGCCCCTTGCTGACGATGCCAACTACACTTTCTCGCCGCCAGTTCCTGGCCGCTGCCCCCGCTGCGCTGGCCGGCGCTGGAGCACCCTTCAGGGCGAACGCGCAAGGTGCCCAGCCGTTCGCGCAATGGGTTGAGGCGTTCCGGCCGCGCGCGCGAGCCCGTGGGGTCTCGGATGCGACCTACAACCGGGTGATGAGCGAGATCAAGCCGGATACGTCCGTCTATGCACTCGACCGGGCGCAGCCCGAGTTCCGCGAGCAGGTCTGGCAGTACCTCAACCGCCGCGTCTCGGACTGGCGCATCACGGTTGGTCGCGAGCGGGCACGCGAGCATGGCCCGTTGCTGGCGCGGATCGAGAGGGAGTACGGCGTCGACCGCTACACGATGCTCGGGCTGTGGGGCATGGAGTCGGCGTTCGGCGATGTCGTCGTCAACCCAAAGCACATGCGGCCGGTGATCCCGGCATTGGCGGCGCTGGCCTGGGGGGAGCCGCGGCGGCGGACCTACTGGGAGCAGGAACTGCTCAACGCGCTCGTCATCGTGGAGAAGGGTTGGAGCAAGCCCGCCGAGATGGTCGGCTCGTGGGCCGGCGCCATGGGCCACACGCAGTGGATGCCGGAAGTCTGGCTCAACATAGGGCTCGATTTCGACCGCGATGGGCGGGTCTCGCCGTTCGGGCCGCCCGACGATGCGCTGGCGGGGACCGCGCGCTATCTGGCGCAACGCGGCAAGTACCGGCGCGGCGAAGGCTGGGGCTACGAGGTGCGCCTGCCCGCGGGCCATGCCGGCAACACCGCCGACTCCTTGCCGATCTCGACCTGGGTCGAGCGCGGCGCGACACAGGCGAACGGCAAACCCTTCCCTCGACCCGCCGAGAAGGCGCGCGCGTGGACGCCGGTCGCGGGCGGACCGGTTTTCCTGCTGACGCCGAACTTCAACGCGGTGAAGTCCTACAATCCGGCCAACACCTACGCTTTGGCGATCGTGCATCTCGGCGACCGCATTCGCGGCGACGGGCCGTTCGTGCAGCAGTTTCCGGGTGGCGAACGCATTCTCACCTTGCCCGAGGTGCAGGAGGTGCAGCGGCGGTTGACCGCTGCGGGTTTCGACACCGATGGCACTGACGGCCGCGTCGGCCGCGACACGATGCAGGCGGTGATCGCGTTCCAGAAAAAGGTCGGCCTGGCTCCAGCCGACGGCTATCCGGGGCTCAAAGTGTTGGAGCGGTTGCGCGCGGGCGGGTGAAGCGCGCGCAGGCGAAGCACCAAGGCACCGGCCGTGCAGCCGGCGTCATGCTCGGGCGTCAGCATCGGGCGTCGACTGACTGGGAACGGTTGATTTCGGATGCCAAACTCGCCGAAAGTGAGACGCTGGTCGCAGGGCATCCATTGACTCCGGAAACCGATGCGCCAGCCGGATCTGCGTTGCCGCGCAGTCGCCCCGAATGGCTTTGGAAGTGGAAACACAAATGCGCACGATCATCATTGCCGCGCTTGTCGCCATGACATTCCTGTTGCAGGCGGATCCGTCGGTCGCCCAAACCGCGCAATCGACGTGGCCGAGCCGGGCGATACGCTTGATCTTGCCGACGGTTCCGGGCGGCGGCACGGACATTCTGGCGCGCACGCTGCAGAATGCAGTTGCAGAAAAACTCGGGAAACCTGTTCTCATTGAAAATCGCCCGAGCGCGGCGTTTATCGTCAGCACGGAACTTGTCGTGCGCGCAACCGACGAACACACCATCGGCATGATCGTCGTCAATACGCACGCGGCCAACGCGAGCGTGCAGGACAAGCTGCCCTACGACACGCTGAAGGACATCACGCCCATCATCAACCTGATCAGTTCGCCGAATGTCATCTGCGTGCACCCGTCGTACCCGCCGAAGACGCTCGGCGAGTTGATCAATGACGCCAAGGCCAATCCTGGGCGTCTCTTCTATGCGACGTCCGGCATTGCCGGAGGGCAGCACTTCGCCGGCGAGATGTTGAAGCACAGTGCCGGCATCGACATGGTGCATGTCCCATACAAGGGTTCTGGCGCCTCGTTGAAGGACGCCGTCAGCGGCCAGATCAAAATCATCTTCGGCAACGTCATCTCCGCCAATTCCTACATTGCCGCTGGCAGTTTGAGGGCACTCGCTGTCACAAGCCTCGAACGCTCCCCGTTTCTGCCGGATGTGCCGACGGTCGCGGAGCAAGGTTTCCCAGGGCTCGACATCGAGGACTCGTACGGGATCTTCGGGCCAGCCAATATGCCGGCCGACGTCGTCAAGAAGATCCACGATGCATTCCGGGAGGCGATGCTTTCCCCCGGCGTCCAGCCGCGCCTCAAGCAACAGGGCATCGTTGCCAATCTGCTTGGACCGGACGAGCTCAGGACGTTCATTGAACGCGAAACCGTCAAGTTGCGGGAGATCGCATTGCGGGCCAACATCAAGGGCGAGCAGTGAGAAATCGTCCGGCTCGGAGCCTTGCCGTCATCGCACGAGGCAGATCGCTGGAGCTATCCCGACCAAACAGGCGCGTCGCCCGACGTCCACTCACCGCAGCTCGTAGCAGACCGGCAGGACGCGCGGCACGCGGGTGACATCGATCAGGATCGAGCATTGCACGAGATACTTTTGGTCCTTGTGCTTGAACAGGATGAGCGTGCGGTTCTCGATGGCTGCAACGTAACCGGTAACTTCCCAGCCCTCGCGCATCAGCTTCTCGATCTGGTTGGGCTTCGGTTGTGCCTCCGTCGGCGCGGCACCCTGCGCGAGAAGGAGAACGCTGGCGAGTGCGCCGACCCGCAGTGCCGTTGTGTGTGCTGTCATGTTCGCCCCTCAGCTCGCGCGATCCGCTTGATTGCGGCCACCTTCGCGCCGGTTCGTGCGATCCGCTCGGCTGCCGCCGAAAGCGGCTCGATGGCGACCGCCATGTGGTGGGCGTTGGCGTGCAGCAGCAATGCGACATCGACCATGACGCCGACGTGTCCGGGCCAGAAGACGAGGTCGCCGCGTTCGAGCGTGTCGAGATCGTCCGGATTGTGAATGACGGCGCCGAGCGCGGCCTGTTGCATGTCGCTGTCGCGTGGCGCCTTGTGTCCGACAGCCTCGAGCGCGATCTGAATGAGGCCCGAGCAATCAAGGCCAATGCGCGTGCGTCCGCCCCAGAGGTAGGGCACGCCGATGAAACGTTCCGCGACCTCGACGAAGTCGCGGTTGAACTGGCCTTTGGGGACCACGTGGCGCGCGATGACGTAGCCATTGGGCGCCACGCGCAGGAAACGTTCGTCGCCGCCAACGACGACAAGTTCCGCGCCGAGCGGCACGTGCATCAGCGGCGGCGACTTGATGTCGGGATCGGGGTAGACGAACGTTCCGACCGCCTGCACGCGGTGAGTCGGCTCGCTGATCTCGAGCAGCAGCGCTTCGGCCGGTGCATAGCCGACGTAGTTGTCCCGCTCCAACTGGACGAATGCCCAGCCGTCGGAAATCTCGTAGGCGCGAAGCCGCTCGCCCAGCAGCGCCTCGTTGACGAGGCCGGATTTGACGGTCGGCTGACTGCGCATGGGGATCACGGCGCGGCCGACCTGGGCGCGCCAGCCAGCAACGAAGCGTGTGGCTTCGACGCGGCCTTGGAGCCGTTCATCCGCGAGATCCGGGCGATAGGCATTGAGCCTTGGATCGAGTGGCTGATCGCGTGGTGTGGCCGGTGCTGTTTCGCTCATGACGAGGGTCCCGACTGCGGATGCATCATGCGCCGCCATACTGGCGCCGCAGCATTTCGAAGACGGCGCGGGCGGCATTGGTTTCGCCGCCCTTGGGGCCGAGCGGCTTTGCGGACTGGCGCCAGCCATAAATGTCGAAGTGGGCGAAACGGTGGGCTTTGGTCACGAACCGCTTCAGGAAGACGGCGGCGATGATGGAGCCGGCGAATCCGCCCTCCGAGACGTTGTTCATGTCGGCGACCGGGCTTTCGAGCAGCCCGTCGTAGGGCGTTGCCAGCGGCATGCGCCAGACCGGGTCGGCAATGGCGGTGCCCGCAGCTTCGATCGCGCGCGCGAACTCGGCGTCGTCGGTGTAGTAGGGCGTGAAGTCGGCGCCCACGGCAACACGGGCCGCACCGGTCAAGGTTGCGAACGTCAGGATCTGGTCGGGTTGCTCCTCGTCGGCGAGCGCAAGTGCGTCGGCGAGCACAAGCCGCCCTTCGGCGTCGGTATTGCCGATCTCGATCGTGCGGCCGGCGCGGCTGCGGATCACGTCGCCGGGCCGGAAGGCGTTGCCGGCGATGCTGTTCTCGGCTGTCGGCAGCAGCACGTGGAGGCGCACATCGAGGCGCGTCGCCAGGATCATGTGCGCGATCGCGAGTGCGGTCGCTGCGCCCCCCATGTCCTTCTTCATCAGCAGCATGCCGCTCGACGGCTTGATGTCGAGACCGCCGGTGTCGAAGCAGATACCTTTGCCGACCAGGGTCACCTTCGGCGCATCGGCGCGCCCGGCGGTCAATTCGATCAGCCGCGGCGCGCGTGGGCTGGCCCGGCCAACGGCGTGGATCAGCGGGAAGTTCTGCGTCAGCAGATCGTCGCCGACGATGGAGGTGACCGTCGCGCCGTACGTTGTGGCGAGTGCCCGGGCTGCGGCCTCGAGTTCCGCCGGACCCATGTCGTTCGACGGTGTGTTGATGAGGTCGCGGCCGAGCGTGACCGCTTCGACAATGGCTTTCACGCGCGCCGTTGCGGCGTTGGCCGGCAGCTTCAAGTGCGCCTGCAGGTCGGCGTCGCCCGACTTGTAGCGACGGAAGCGATAGGCGCCGAGACCGTAGGCGATGCTCGAGAGTTCCGCGTCCGAGGTGTTGCTTGCCAGATGATAGGCGCCCGGCGGCAGCAACCCCGGCAGTAGGCCGGTGAACGTGGCCGATGGCTCGGTGCCGGGCTTGTCCGGGGCTTCGCCGAGGCCGAGCACGGCGCCGGCGATGGTACCGTCGGCCGCGGGGATAAGCGCGAATTTGCGTGCGGCGCCGCGAAAACCAAGCACTTTCAGCCATTGCGCCTGCGCCGGCGTGAGCGATTTCAGGACGTCGTCCAGCGACGAGGGGCGCACCAGCCAGAGCGGACGCGTTGCGGCCGTGCTGTCCGGCGCCAGCAGCAGGTCTTTCGGCTCTGGATGGGTGGTCGAGGGCATTGTCATTGGTTGCGGCTCCCGCGGGGATTCGGCGCGATTAATTCAGACCGGCGCGGTGAACTCAACCGCCGATGCCCGGCGCTCCCCGGTATTCCTGTATGACGGGTTCGCGTGACTCGTGCCGGCCCGGAGGCCTGCATGCGATCTTTTTGCATCATTTAAGCTTTTCTTGACCTGTGTCCCGGAAAATGACGGGAGAGAAGGCCACTCGGTATCGGTGCGCGTTGGCGTGTGGCGAGGAGCAGATTATGGGTTGCTTTGAACGCGCGTTCGCAGGGACGAGCCTGCGCAGAGTGTCCGGCCATGCTGTGGCCGTTGCATTGACACTCTCACTCGGCGCCTGCGCGCAAATCGGCGACCTGGGGCTCGGCCTCGGGATCGGCGCCGGCAAAGAGGTCGCGTCGGCCGACGGCGCGCCGGAGACGCCGCAAACCGACCTGCAGAAGGCAACGGCCTACTGGGGCAAGGAAGCCGGCAAGAATCCGAAGGACGGCACGGCCGCCCTCAACTACGCCCGCAACCTGAAGGCGCTGGGTCGCAAGCAGGAAGCCTTGGCTGTGCTCGAGGCAGGATACCTCTACAACGCAGAAAAGACCGATTACGTTTCGGAATACGGCCGCTTGGCACTGGATCTCGGCCACACCGGCATGGCGTCGCAACTCCTCGAGCGCGCCGATGACCCGACGAAGCCGGATTGGCGTGTGACGTCGGCGCGCGGCACGGTGCTGGCGAAGCAGGGCCAATACAAGGAAGCAATCCCGTTCTTCGAGCGCGCGATCGAGATGGCGCCAAGCCAGTCGTCGGTGCAAAACAACCTCGCGATGGCCTATGCCATGGACGGGCAAGCTGATAAGGCCGAGGAACTGTTGAAGCAGGCGAAGGCTGCCGGCAACACCGATCCGCGCGTCAAGCAGAACCTGGCGCTGGTCTTGAACCTGCAAGGCAAGAAGGCCGAAGCCGCCGAGGTTTCCGGCGAAGCCCAGCCGGTTGTAGCAGTTGGTGGCATCCAAGGTGCCAAGGTCGAGAAGGCCGTGGCAAGCGGCCCGATGACGGCGCCAGTGACACCGATCTCGACATCGTCAATCGACGAGGATCAGATCATTCGCGCGGCGCTAGCCGCCGAGGAAGCGAAGATAAAAGCGGCAGCCGCCACGGCCAAGAAGAAGGCATCGGCTGCGTCGATTGCACCATCGCCGGCGCGCGCCGAAGCCGTGCCCTCGCCGAGCGAGGCAGTCCCGATGCTGCGGGCAACCGCGCGCTGAGTGTGCCCCTTTGTTGTGCGTGCGAGGTCGGGTAAGCGCAAGCTTCCGGGCCTCGACGCATTGGGTTCAGCGCATTGTCGCGAGCCGCAAGGCGAGATTGCAGGCAGCGTCGAACTCGTCGAGGTTGATCCACTCGTCGATGGTGTGCACCTCGTTCTGGCCGGCGCCGAACGTCACGGTCGGGATGCCGTGGCGCACCATCCAGTTGGCGTCGAGGCCGCCGTTGGCGACGCGCACGTTGGGTTTCGATCCGCCGGCTGCAACTGCCTCAATCGCGCGCTTGACGACCGGCAGCGTCTCCTTCTGGCGGAACGGGTGATAGTCGGTGTGCGCGGTGAACTTGGCGCGGCCGGCCTTGCCCTCGGCATTGGTGACGCTGGCCGCGGCCTTGGCGAAGGCCGCCTTGTAGGCGGCGGTGATCTCCCGGCAGAACTTGGCGTCGTGGCTGCGGCTCTCGCCGCGCACGTGCACGTAGTCGGTGACGACGTTGGTCGCATCACCGGCTGGTCTGCCCGGTCCACCGGTGACAGGGCCGACGTTGCTGGTACCTTGTCTGTCGCCTTGCACGACTTTGCCGAACCAGCCGTTGGTCTTGAGATCGGCCAGCGCCAGCGCCAGAATCATGGTCGCGCTGATACCACGCTCCGGCGCGCCACCGGCGTGCGAGGCGCGACCGAACAACTCGACCTCCCAGCGATCGGCGCCGACTGCGCCGATGCCGACGGACGATGCCGATCCGCCGTCGTAGTTGAAGGCCATCTTGACAGGCCCGAGCGCGCCGGTGTCGACGTGGCGCGCACCCCAGAGCCCGCTTTCCTCGCGCACGCAGAACAGCAGCGTTAAAGGCGGATGATCGAGCTTCTGGCGTGCCAATTCTGCGGCGAGCGACACGAGCACCGCGCAGCCCGAGCGGTTGTCGCCGCCGAGCGCGGTCTTGGCGGTGTTGACGATCTTGCGGCCTTGCCGTTTCGGCTGTGCGCCGGCACAAAGCGGCACCGTGTCCATGTGCGTCATGAACATGATCCGTTCCGCGTTGCCGAGGCTGCCGCGGCCGGCAAGGTCGACGATCAGGTTGCCTGTTTCGGTCGGCAGCGGGATGCGCGTGTGCGCGTCGTCGAAGCGGATCGCCTTGGCGGGTACGCCCGCTTCCTTCAGCGCCGCCACGATCTCGAGGCCGATCTTCCGCTCCTCACCGGTAATGCCGGGCACGGCGAGAAAACGCATCAGGCGCGATGTTGCGGCTTCGGTGTCGGCTGAGTGCATGGGGGCCTCATGAGCAGCATCACTTTTCGATTGCAGCCATCTTGGCCGACCTCGGCAGCGAAGACCAGCGGCGGAGGCAGGCCGAGGCGCCAGTTGGTGCGCCTCCAACTTGGGTGAGTGTTGGAATTTGGGCACAGGCGAGATCGGCCACGGTGTGCATCGCGAAGGCAATGAGATTGAGGGTCGCCAGGACCGCGGCGAGATGCTCGCGGCCGTGACCGAAGTTGTGCTCGAGGTTGTAGCCCTTGGTCTTCAGCGTGTTGAAGGTCTCGTTCTCGATCTTCCAGCGCGCACGACCGCAGGCGGCCAATTCGGCGACGTTGGCCGCGGTCACGGCCAGATCGGTCACGAAGCTGTTGCGATAGGTGACCTTCCCGGCCGAATCGACGATCTCGATCTCCAGCCAGTTGACGATGAGGGCATCCTTGCCGTCACGCAGCGGCACACTTTCGAGCCAGCGGTATCGGTGGGTGACGAAACGCGCGCCCTGCTTGATCTTTTGCTCCATGATCGGCACGTCTGCGCCGTCGAGCCAGGAATAGAGCGTTTTGTGCGAGGACGGCTTGGCGGTGAACAGGAAGTGCCCGCCGACGGCGCGTACGGCCTCGCATGTCGCCTGCCGCGACGAGAGATCGTCGCCCAGATAGATCGGCTTCAGATGCGCA
>JANLQP010000111.1:0-3446 GCA_031367895.1 Hyphomicrobiales bacterium | reverse complement strand
CCCCTTTTGCACCCGGCCAGGGTGGGGCACGAGGCCAAGCGCGGAATGAAACGTCATGGTCTTGCCGGAGCCCGACTCGCCGACGACCGCGAGTGTCTCGCCCCGATGCACGGCAAGCGAGATATCGTCGACGATGACGGTCGGCCCGGTCGCTCCCGGAAAAACAGTGGTCAACCCGTCGATAGCGAGGACTGGCACCGTGGCAGCGGGTTTGGTCACAACAGCCCCCGCCCGGTTTGCCGCCGCATCTGGGGGTCGAGCGTATCGCGCAGGCCATCGCCCAGCAGATTGAAGGCGATTACCGCCAGCGCGATACACAGCCCGGCGGCCAGTGAGATCCAAGGGTTTGTCGTGATCAACGCGTTGCCGTCGGAGATGATATTGCCCCAAGTTGGGGTCGGCGGCTGCACGCCGAGGCCCAGGAACGAGAGCCCGGCTTCGGCCAGGATCGCTGTTGCGGCGCTCACAGTCGCCACCACGATCACGGGCGGCAGCGCATTGGGGATCACATGCCGCAACAGCACGCGGCTCTCCGTCATGCCGATGGCGCGGGAGGCTTCGATGAAGGGTCGCGGCTTGATCGTAAGGACGACGGCACGCATCACGGCGGCGACGCGTGGCGTGAACGCGATGGCCACCGCCAGAATCACCGACTCGAGTGACGAGCCGCGCGCCGCCACCAAGGCCAGGGCGAACAGGAAGCCTGGAAACGCGAGCAGGATGTCGATGATAATGACCGTGATCCGCTCGGTCCAGCCGCCCACGAAGCCGGCGAGCGCCCCGATCAGAGTGCCGGCGGTCAGGGATAGCGCGACCACAGCAAACGCGACTTGCAGAGATACCTTGGTACCCAGCAGGATGCGTGAGAACACGTCGCGGCCGTATTGGTCGGTGCCGAGCCAGTGCGCGGCCGAGATAGGGGCCAGCGTGTTGGACATGTTGGTCTTCAGCGGCGGATGTGGCGCGAGCCACGGAGCCAGCAATGCAACGAGCAGCAGGAAGATCAGGAGAATTGTCCCAGTGGCCAGCCCAGGATGGCGCAGATGCCGGCGTAGACTAACGAGCGCGGTATCCCCTCCTAAGGATGTCGGTGCGAGCGGGTGCCTTGGCGGATCGCGGGTGTTCATGACGATCTCAGTCTTGGATCTATAAGTCCATAGGAGACGTCGAGGACGGCGTTGGTCAGCACGACGCCCGTTGCCAGCGCCAGCACACCAGCTTGCACGAGCTGATAGTCGCGGGCCAGGATTGCCTTCAGCATGGTAGAGCCGACACCGGGTCTGCTAAATACGGCTTCGATAAGGATGGCGTTGCCCAGTGACCAAGCAAAGGTAACACCGATCACGGCTAGGATCGGGACCATGGCGTTCCGCAACGCCAGCTTGTAGACGATCCGTCGCTCCGGGATCCCCATGGCGCGGGCCACGCGGACATAGTCTTGTCCAAGCACCTCGAGCATGGCCGAGCGCGTCAGCCGCGCGATGAAGGCGGCGACCGAAAAGCCGAGCACCAAAGCTGGCAGCGCCAGATGGTGCAATTGCGTTAGGAAGTCCGTCGAACTCGACGAGCCGAGTGCTGGAAAGATGCTGAGCTTGTGCGAAAATAGCAAAATAGCGGCAAGGCCAAGCCAGAATACCGGGAACGAGATACCGCCCAGCGTCACCATCATGATCGCGACGTCGAACCAGGTGCCTTGCCGGACTGCGGCGGCAATGCCCAACGGCACGCCGAGTGCAATCGCCACCGCCAGGCCGGCGACGGCCAACGCCATCGATGCGGGCAAACTGTCGATAATTTCCGTCAGCGCGGCCTGGCCGGTGGCCACCGAGGTTCCGAGATCACCACGCACGGCACGACCGACAAACAAGCCATACTGCTCGATGAGTGAGCGATCGAGGCCGAGCTGAGCCCTCAGTGTCGCCAGCGCCTCTTTGGTCGCGTAGTCGCCCAGCATGTATTGCGCGGGATCGCCCGGAATGGCCCTCATGAGGAAGAAGGCTACAGTGACGATCCCGATAACGGTGACGACAAGCTGGACCAGACAGCGGCCGATATAGCCGAGCACCTGGTTATCCTTTGAGCGAGGCAGAATACGTGTGCACGGTGAACAGCGAGTTCTGAACTAGGCCCTGCACCTTGTCGGTGTGCGCCAGGAATAGTTTGTCGGCATAGAGGGGAATCACTGGCACGTCGGTCATGGCCTTCTGCATGACGGCCTTGTAGGCAGCCCCCCGCTCCGCATCGCCCTTGGCAGTGCTGGCTTTGGCCAGGAGATCCTCGACAGCCTCGTAGCGGGCCGTATTGAGGCCCGGCGGGAACGACTTTTTGGCATACAGCGTGACCAGCGGCGAATCCGGGTCGGGCGGCCCCACCACTCCGGTGACGCAGGACTGCACGTTGCCGCTGTTGCGAGCCTGCGTGTAGGCCCCGCGCTCGAGGATCTTCAGCGTAGTCTCGATACCGACCGCCTTCAGATCCTCTGCCAGCGGCACCACGATGCGGTCGAACGGTGACAGACCGACCGACGTGATCTCGAACTTGAACGACGAATGTCCGGCAGCCTTTAAGAGCGCCTTGGCTTTGTCGGGATCAAATTCGTACTTCGGCACGTCGTCGGTGAACTCCGCGAACGAACTGGTGAGCACCGAATGCCCCATGCCCTTGGTGCCCTTGAAGTAGCCGTCGATCAGCCCCTTGCGGTTCATCGCGTAGGCGATTGCCTGCCGTACGCGCACATCGTCGAGTGGCTTCACCGTGGTATTGAGCACGAGATTGATCGTGTGGTTCGCATCGCGCGAGAGCACCTTGATGCCCGCCGCCTTCGACAGGCGATCGATCATCTCCGGCTGCTGCAACGCGTAGAAGATATCGATTTCCCCTTTCTCGAGGGCGATGGCCGCGGCCGTCTCTTCCTTGATTATGCGCAGCTGCAGTTCATCGAACTTTGGTGCACCGTCGAAATAGCTCTTGTTGGCGGCGAGTCGAACCTCGGCCCCTGTCGTCCATTTCTCGAACGAGAAAGGGCCTGTGCCGATTGGGTTGAGCTTGTACTTCTCGCCCATCTCGTCGACCGCCTTCTTGGAGACGATCCAGCCTTGGTTGAAGGCCGTGAGCTTGTGCAGGAAGCCGACGCTCGGCTTTTCGAGCGTAAGAACCACGGTTTGTGGATCGGGCGCCTCCGTCTTCACGAGCCCTGCGAGCTGCCCCGTGTACTTGCTTGCCCCCTTGGGATCGAGCACCCGGTCGAACGTGAAGGTGACATCGCTGGCGGTCAGCGGTCCGTAATTCTTATGGAAGGTGATGCCGCTGCGCAGCTTGAAGGTGTAGACATTGCCGTCGCCGGAGATCTGCCACTCCTTTGCCAGGTCGGGGACGATCTTATTGGTGGCCTGGTCGTATTTCACGAGACCATTGAACACGTGGCCGGAGACTGTCTGGTTCTCGAT
>JANLQP010000061.1:0-4374 GCA_031367895.1 Hyphomicrobiales bacterium | reverse complement strand
CCAGCTTGTCCAGGGCTTGCCGCATCCTTCAATGATAACGGCCAGGTGACACTCATCACCAAATCTAGTTGCCCTTGAATGTTCAGAGCCTGCTTCTATCTCATTGGCATGGAGCTTACCGAAATCCAGAATTTGGCAATCCAGGCCCGCCTGGCCTCCGTGCTCGGCGCCAGCGAGTTCGATCGCGTTTTTTCCGGCGTCAGATTTGCCGTAGCGGATGGACCGTTGCTGTATGTCTACGCCCGGGACGAAAGCACCGCGGCCGATATCGAGGACGACTTCGCGCTTCTCATCGCGGATATCGCCAGCCGAATTCTGAAGCAGGGAATCGATGTGGTGGTCGTGCTGCCGAAGGTGCTTCAGTGAAACAATGAGAGTATGATCGGCAGCAGGAAATAGGCTGCGAGCCCGAGGAAGCCCCCTACGACAACTTTCGTGCGCCGCCCCTGAATCTTCGAGTCCAGCCAGGTTGCAAATTTCAGCCCGATCGGTTTGATACCAACCGCCTGAAGTCGTGACTCGTGGGGGGATTCCCTTGGTGGGGCTGCTCTGATTCACTGTGCGTGAGGTTTGATTCGCACGGGGGTTATCATGGCTCATGCGGTTGAGGTGACGCGGCGAGACCGTTCGTCGGCGGAGTTACGACGGGAAGCAACGCGATGCGACGTCGGGCGGGTTGCATGTCGGATTTTGGCGATCGCCCATGTGTTGGACGGGATGTCGCGGACTGATGCGGCGCGTTGCTGCGGCATGGACCGTCAGACGCTGCGGGACTGGGTGCATCGCTACAATAGCGAAGGGATCGCAGGGCTCACCGATGCGCCGCGCGGCGGGCGTCCGCCGGCCTTGACGAGTGAGCAAATGGCCGAACTGAGGGGCGTGGTCCTTGCCGGGCCGGATCCGGCACGTCACGGCGTGGTGCGCTGGCGCTGTGTCGATCTGTGCGGTCAGATCGCTGAGCGGTTCGACGTAGAGATGCACGAGCGCACCGTCGGCAAGCTGCTGCACCGGATGGGATTGTCGCGCGTGCAGCCGCGACCATACAATCCCAAGCGCGACCTCGCCGCGCAGGAGACTTTTAAAAAAACTTCACCTCGCTTGTAGCCGAGGCGCTACCGCCGCACGCGGCGGACAAGCCGATCGAGATATGGTTTCAGGACGAAGCTCGTGTCGGTCAACAGGGAACGCTGAGCTACATCTGGGCCGAACGCGGCTCACGCCCGGCGGTAGTGCGCGACGATCGGCACGATTCTGCATGGCTATTCGGAGCGATTTGCCCGGAACGAGCCGTTGGCGCCGCTGTAGTAATGCCTTGGGTCAGTAGCGAAGTCATGAGCATCCACCTGGCCGAGATCGGCAAGGCCGTCGATCCGAGCGCCCACTGCGTTCTGATCTGCGACGGCGCAGGCTGGCATCAATCCGGTGAGCGCCTGACGGTGCCGCACAATGTCACCCTGCTCCGTCTACCGCCCTATGCCCCGGAGCTGAACCCCATCGAGAACGTCTGGGAATACTTGCGTGGCAACTATCTCGGGCACACTGTGTGGGACACTTACGAGCAGATCGTAGAGGCCTGCTGCACCGCCTGGAACGCCTTCGTCAACAATACCGAAAGGGTGACATCCGTGACTACAAGGCAATGGGCAAGGGTCACCAGTTAGGCCGGTTGGTATTAGACGGCCACCAGCGGGTCGTGCGCCACGGTCATCTGCCGGAGCGCGAGGTGATGACCGGTATCGGTCCGGTCGCCGTCCGCCAGCCGCGTGTGCGAGATCGCGAGGCCGACGCTACTGTGCACGGCGGTGACAAAGTCTTCCACTGGAGCGGCGGCGATTTGCGGCCGCGGCGGAGTAAAATCCAGCCAGTGGTAAGGCGTTCCTTTGTCCTCTGGACGAAGGGAAGCCGAAGGGATGTTTGTCGTGGAAGTTTACGCGGCGGTTCGGCAATTTGTTTTCAATGATGGCAAGAGCCGGCGGGAAGCGGCTCGCGTTTTTGGGTTGAGCCGGGAGACGGTCTCGAAGATGTGCCGGTTCTCGATGCCGCCGGGCTATGTGCGGCAACGACCTGCGGCGAAGCCGAAGCTGGGGCCGCTGATTCCGGTGATCGAGGCGATCCTGGAAGCCGACCGGACAGCGCCGGTGAAGCAGCGTCATACGGCCAAGCGGATTTTCGAGCGGCTGCGCGACGAGCATGGATTTGCGGGCGGCTATACCGTCGTCAAGGATCATGTGCGGATTGAACGGGCGCGCGGACGCGAGACCTTCGTGCCGCTGGCGCATCCGCCTGGCCATGCGCAGGTGGACTTTGGCGAAGCGGTAGGCGTGATTGGCGGGGTGCGCCAGAAGATACACTTCTTTTGTATGGATCTGCCGCAATCGGACGCGTGTTTCGTGAAGGCCTATCCGGCGGAGACGACGGAGGCTTTCCTCGACGGGCACGTATCGGCGTTCGAGTTCTTCGGCGGCGTGCCGTTGTCGATCCTCTATGACAATCTCAAGATCGCGGTGGCGAAGATTTGCGGGGACGGCAAGCGCGAGCGCACGCGGGCGTTCACCGAACTGGTCAGCCACTACCTGTTCAAGGATCGGTTCGGACGACCCGGCAAGGGCAATGACAAGGGGAAGGTCGAAGGGCTCGTGAAGTATGCGCGAGCGAACTTCATGACGCCGATTCCGATCGCTCCGCACTACGAAGCGCTCAACGGGATGCTGAGCGTGCGCTGCCTGGCTCGCCAATCGGACCGGGCTGGACGGCGCTCGGAGACGATCGGCGAGCGTCTGGCGGCCGACACGGCTATCATCCGAACCTTGCCGGCAACGCCACTGGAGCCGTGCGAGAAGCGGGCGGCCCGGGTGTCGTCGACGGCATTGGTGCGCTATCGCGGCAATGATTATTCGACGCCGACGTCCCATGGGTTCCAGGACGTCCTGGTGAAGGGTTTTGTCGAGGAGGTCGTGATCCTGTGTCGCGGCGAGGAGATTGCCCGGCATGGGCGATCCTACGGTCAGGGCGTCTTCGTGTACGACCCCTTGCACTATCTGGCGCTGATCGAGACGAAGCCGAATGCGCTCGACCAGGCGGCGGCGTTGCAGGGCTGGGATCTGCCGGAAGGGTTCCAGCATCTTCGCCATCTTCTGGAAGCCCGCATGGGTAATCGGGGCAAGCGCGAGTTTATTCAGGTTCTGCGTTTGATGGAGGCAGCACCAAAAGAGGTCGTGGCCGACGCCGTGAACGACGCGATCCGGCTTGGCGCGATCGGCTTTGACGCGGTTAAGCAGATCGTTCTGGCTCGCATCGAGAAGCGACCGGCGCGCCTTGATCTGGCGGCCTATCCGTATCTGCCGCAAACGAGCGTCAGGACCACGTCAGCCGCCGATTACGCCGTACTCGTGTCCGGGAGCCTCGCATGAGCGCCGCCAAGAAGGACGACAAGCCTGTCGCAGCGGAGACGATGCCATCGGGCACGACGAGCGGAACGCCACAACTCCTCCTCACGCATCATCTGAAGCAGCTCAGGCTGCCGACGATTTTGCGCGAGTATGACAAGGTGGCCAGGGAGGCCGCGCGCGAGGGGATCGATCACACGGCCTATCTGTTGCGATTGGTCGAACTGGAACTCATCGACCGGGAGCGGAGGGTCGTCGAACGGCGCATTCGCCAGGCGCGCTTTCCGGCGGTAAAGAGCCTCGATACGTTCGACTTCGTGGCGATCCCCAACCTCAACAAGATGCTGGTTCTCGAACTCTCCCGCTGTGAATATATCCTGCGCCGCGACAACATCATCGCGCTCGGCAACTCCGGCACGGGCAAGACGCACATCGGACTGAGCCTCGGACTAGCGGCCTGCCAGAAGGGCTTCTCGGTTGCCTTCACGACGGCGGCGGGTCTGGTGCACCAGCTCATGGAGGCCCGCGATGAGAGACGGTTGCTGAAGCTGCAGCGCGACCTGGCCGCGGTAAAGCTGCTGATCATCGATGAACTGGGCTATGTGCCGTTCTCGATGGCCGGTGCCGAGCTTTTGTTCGAGGTGTTCAGCCAGCGCTACGAACGTGGCTCGACCATCGTCACTTCGAACCTACCATTCGAGGAATGGACATCGGTGTTCGGCGCCGAGCGTTTGACCGGTGCGCTTCTCGACCGGCTGACCCACCACGTCCACATCCTGTCGATGAACGGCGAAAGTTACCGGCTGACGCAATCCGCACGCCGCCGGAAAACCGCCGCCACGGACATGGGCGACCAGTCTGCCGTCGAGGCCGTTGATTCAGACACAGGCGAAATTGCCACCCGGTAGTCTCGGAACAATTCTCGACGCCGGCATGCAAAGGGGCCCGATCGGGCCCCTTTGCATGCCGGCGGATCCCCGCCTCACTG
>JANLQP010000049.1:0-1984 GCA_031367895.1 Hyphomicrobiales bacterium | reverse complement strand
CCAGCTTTACGCCCTGCTTGCGCAGTCGCATCCTCACCATGGCGCTGATGCTGGAACCCGACAGCGGTCGGAACGGCGCCTGGGCGGCCAGAAACACGGCGCGGTGGCTGCATCGCGGTCGTGCCTCTCGGATGTACCGCAGGATCGCATCGCCGACCGGCGCCGACAGCGGGTAGCACTGCGGCCGCCGCTGCTTCGGCCTCATCACTTGTAGCGTCTCTGCAGCCCAGTCGATGCCGTCCAGTGTCAAACGCTCGACCTCGCCGCGCCGCAGACCGTAATGGATCAACAGCGACAGAACCGCATGATCTCGGATCGTGACGGGGTCGTTGCCCGTTGCTGTGACTTCGAGAAGCCGGGTCACCTCGTCGGTGCTCGGCGCCAGGGGAACGTCAGCGAGGGCGTAGCGGCGTGGCAGATCAATGCCGTATGTGAGGTCGTTCGAGCACCACCCCTGCTGTGCCGCATAGCGGAAGAAGGTGCGCAGGCTGCTGCCCAGAGCATGCAGCGAGGTTCGGCTCCATCCACGTTGAGCCTCGCCGGCTACCCGTTACCAGCCACGCCCTCAACAGGCCGCCACGGCCCCGCTTCGCCATCAGCTTGTGGAACTGCTCGCCTGACAGATGCACCAGCGTGCGGTGGTCGCCGCCCTCGAAATAGATGTCGCTGCGGCCCTCGAGGCTCTCGTCGACCAGCGAGCGCAGCCCGTAGGCGGCAGCGATCGGTGGCACCGCTCCCGGCGCGCAATCCGGAAACAGCGGCACAATCTCCTCTTGAGTGGCGAGACCGACCGTTTGGTGAAGCCAGCCGCCGACTTCATCGAGCCTGACCTGTCGTGAGGCCGGTACTATGGCGAGAATATAGCCGTCGCGGCGTTTGAGAACGACGGCCTTGGCCAGGCTGTCGGCCGGAACATGGCTGGCCTCGGCACTGCTCGCCGAGCTGCCGGTGCGTCTGTGCTCGACGCACTCGTACGCCACGCCCTGGCCGTCGAGATACTCTTGAAGTGTAATGGCGATGCCCATGGTCTTGCTCCTTTTGACGACGATCATTCGGCGCAATTCAACGAGTCGCGACGGGCTATCAGATGCCGGAGTACCCCGGCACAACAACGATATTGGTCTGCACGTCCTTGACGCCAGGAATGCCGCGAACGGAGTTCTCTATATCCACTTTCCACCGGGGTTGGATGCATGTGCCGGCAAGAAAGACCATGCCGTTTGCAGCCGTCGCCTCTATACCGGAGTCGACGAACCGATCCGCGAGATGAGCGCGCACACGCCATTCGAGCAATTTGTCGTCGAGCAGGGACCGTGCCGCCGCCGTTTCCCCGAACGCCGGGTCGTCGGTCAGCAATCGCAGCGTCCGCACGCAGGTCTCGACTGGCGTGGCACCGGTGTTCAGCACCACGTGGTACAATAGTGGATCCTTCCAATCGAGACCGAAAAAGCCCTGGATGATGCGCCCGTGGGCGGCATCGTTCCGCTCGATCTCGCGACGGGCCACGCTCGCGTCCTTCAGTCCAAGCCGCTCCATCATGACCCGCTCGCGAAACGCCATCGGCGCGCACACGCGGACGCGCAGCACGTTTGGAACGTCCCGAAGCAGCGCGGTCGCCCCCCACCCGCGGATGACGACGTTTCCCTGCTGAGCAAATTCGAGGATTTCCAGAGCCGTATAGCGCGAAAGCTTCTTCTTGTCGACTTTCCAGCGCTCGATGATCGACGCTTCGCCCTCGAGATAGCGATGCACGGCGCTCTCCTGAAGGTGGAGGCGCTCGGCGAGATCGTGCTCTACGATCTCATGATGGATCACCTGAAGATCCAGTTGGTCGGCAATTCCCTGGGCGACATCCTTTCCGAGTGTGCCCATCTCGCGCGTCATCGCGATGACTACCATGACCGCCTCCTTGCGCTTGCCGAAAAACTTGCGCTGCCTATGTCCTTGGATAGGGTTTCATTGGGACGCCGAACACCCGGATGCG
>JANLQP010000031.1:0-2775 GCA_031367895.1 Hyphomicrobiales bacterium | reverse complement strand
TCTCCGCAAGCGCTTGTGCGTCGGCTTCCAGTCGCCGTATCGCTCAGGCAGGTCGCGCCATGGAATGCCGGTTCGTGTTCGATAAATAATCGCATCGACGAACAACCGGTTGTCGATCGTCGTGCCACCGACGTGCCCCTCCCGACCCGGCAGAAAATCCTTGATCTTAGTCCACTGGTCGTCGCGCAAGGCGTAGCGTTGCATGTGTCGGCCTCCATCACCGACAACCTATGAGACAGAGAAAAAGTGATTTGGGAATCCGCTAACCGACGACATTGACGCCGACAAAACGCGTTTTTGGTCCGGCCGTTGCTGAATAGACTCAATTCAACTGACGACAGGCCCTAGTTGCGGCTACTGCACGGGTGCGGGTTCACAATTTTTCAAAAAGCTATCGTGCAGTGGTACTGCTTGAATGGTCCGCTTGCTGGGCTGCTGCTGCTCTTTCCCCCACGCCTCCACCGCCGTGAACAGAGTGCGAGCAATGCCCCAGCGACGGTGTGTGTGCGAGACCACGATTATTTGTACATGGACAGATGAACGTGACCAGACAAGCGAGATATCACCATCCCGGGCCCCCTGATGCCATCGCTGAGAACATGCATAGCCTGCCAACTGGCCATTCACCTCGGCTACGAGATGTAACTCACTTAAGCGATCGAGAAGACCCTGAAAAAGAGCCTGAGTCAGTCCCGTGATGCGGTCGCGGAATTGCACGGGATCCCGCCCGTGCTCGTCAGCCGCGAGACTGTCCAACAACTCAATAACGCGTCAACTCAGTTTGATTGCTGTTCGTCCAAGCTTGTCGAGCGCCTCAGCGGCGAGCGTGCGCACGAGTTCGCCGGCAGGCAGCTCCCGTCCGAGCCGCGCGGCCTGGCCGGCGTACAGCGGCGCGAAATCGGCACTGCCGGTCGCCTCGGAGGCGGCGCGCAGCGGTCGCATTCCGTTCGCGGCATAGGGAAACGGCGGGGCAGCCGCGCTGATGGCGCCGAGTTCGCTGATGGCCCGGTTGACGACTGCCCGGGCGGGACGCCCCGTCCAGATGTTGGTTACGACGGTTCCATCCGAAGGCGAGGACTTGAGCGCCGCGCGGTGCACCGGGTCGGTCGGAGCTTCGGGGCAGTGCAGGAACGCAGTGCCCATCTGCACACCGGACGCGCCGAGCATGAGCGCGGCCGCGATGCCGCGCGCATCGCCGATGCCGCCGGCTGCGATCACCGGAACGCGCACGGCGTCCACAACCATCGGCACCAGCGCCATCGTGCCGATCTGGCGCGCCAGGGCCGCTACCGGGTCCCCATCGAGGAACACACCTCGATGGCCGCCGGCTTCGGCGCCCTGGGCAATGATGGCGTCGGCGCCATGCGCCTCCAGCCAGCAGGCTTCCTCGGTCGTGGTGGCCGAGGAGATGATCTTTGCGCCCGAGCGCTTGATGCGGGCTACGAGCGCCCCATCGGGCAACCCGATATGAAAGCTGACAACCTGGGGCTTCAATTCCTCGATCAGCTCGCAGCCATCCGCATCGAATGGTTGATGCGACGCTGACGTCGTGGGCTGCCAGGTCAATCCTTGCTCGCGATAGTAGCCGGCGAGAGCCGCGCGCCAAGCGGCATCCGCGACTGGATCGAAGGCGCCCACCATATGGGTGAAGAAATTGAGGTTGAGTGGCTTGTTCGTGACCTGACGCGCTTTCAAAACCTCTGTGCGGGCCAGCGCCCGCGTCCAGCCGGCCGTACCGATGCCGCCGAGGCCACCCGCGTCCGAGACAGCCGCCGCTAGGCCTGCCCGGGTGTAATTGCCCATCGGCGCCTGCAAAATAGGATGCTCGATGCCGAATAGGTCGAGCAGGCGACGGTCAGACCACATGGGGCGCTCCAAACAACTCAAGGGGGATGAACGATATTATGCTGCGATTAGGGTCGACGGCGAGAGTCACGATCCCATCGCGCCGAGCGTTGGAAGGACGGTATCAGCACGCACTGGCTGTCGCCAAGTGGGCCAATCCGAGCAGGACCCGAGACCGAGGGATGCCTCAGTTTCGGGCGGACGTATCACCGCTGACCTGCTTCGGGTGGAAAAGGACGAATTGCGCACCAGCCTCCATGCTGCTGCCTTCGCTCATTCCAATCTAGTCTACTGTCGGTGATCATTACCGGCGTGCTGCCACCCCGGCAGGCCGCTGCTCGGCGACACCGACGTGATCGACGGCGTGATTGCCCAATAGGGCGGCTCCACCACGACCCGCGACCGTGGCTGAGAAGAGGACGCCCTGTCCCGAAGGAGCTGGGATTGACCGACGAGGAAACCGTCGTTGTGGACGGCGGTGGGATGACCGGCACATTCGTCGTCCCGGTATTTGCCTGAAAGCTGGTATCGCCGACGTAGATGGCCGAAAGGCCAACGTAGCCTGTCGTGGCCGCCGAAGCTCTTAGGGATCTCGACTAGCCGAACACGGTGACTCGTAGAGACAAGGATGGTGATCCTTCCGAAGGTTCAAGCCGGCGTTGTCAGACGTAGCGCCTGAGACCCCACGGGTGGCCAGCCGAGCGAGCCCTCTGGTCCCGGGCGGCTGCGGAGCCACCACGCCCAGTCCTCTGGAATGAGTGAGAAGGGATCGGCGTGCGCCAACTCGCGTGCCGCCCAAACCGGCCAGTGCGGGTTGGCTAGCGCAGGGCGTCCTAGAAACACGATGTCGATCACCTCCTGCCGGATGAGGCCGTCTGCCACGGCGGGAATGCCCAGGTTCCAGCTGACCCCCACCGGTAACCCGACCTC
>JANLQP010000017.1:0-2245 GCA_031367895.1 Hyphomicrobiales bacterium | reverse complement strand
CAGCCCGATCGAGGTGATGCCCAGTTCGCCCAGCGTGTGGAACTCGCCAGCATCGCTCACGCCATTGCTGTTGGCATCCTGCCACACCCCGAACTTGGCGAAGTCTGCGTCGGCGGCGTCAAGCTTGCCGTCGTGGTTGGTATCGTAAGTCGCGGCGAGGCCCTGAAGGTCGGTCAGCCCGCCCGACGAGAACACGATCTCCTTGCCGCCATCGACCTGGTGGTTGCCGTTGAGGTCGATCGCCAGCAGACCATCGCCCTTGCCGACCCATGCGGTCGCCACTCGGCTGGCGTCGTCGCCATAGTTGAACGTTGTCCCTGCATCGAGGCCCTGGAACTGGACTCCGCCGCCATCGAGATCGAGCGCGATCGGCGCGGCGGTGCGGGCGATCGTGACCACTGCCTCGCTGAAGTCGTAGAGGACCTGAATCGAAGCCGGATTGTTGCTCAGGATCGCGACTTGGACGAATGTCGTGCCCGGGCCAGTGCCGTCGGCATCGACCATCAGAATGCCATTGGTTCCGGTGGTAGCGTTGTTGACCAGCTTGATCGAGGCCAGGGCTTGTGCCGCCGTGGACGGCGCGAGGATGCCCAAGGAGCCGAACAGCGCGCGCAAGTCGATCACGTCGCCCGTGCCGTAGTCGGTGATCGTGTCGTCGGCGGTCGCCGCAATGTGCGAAGGGTCGATAACGAACACGTCGCTGCCTGCCCCGCCGGTGAGCGTGTCGGCGCCCTTGCCGCCGATCAGAACGTTGTTACCGGTGGTGCCGGTGATCGTGTCGTTGCCGTCCGAACCGATCACGTTGGGATTGGCAAGGGTTGCAGCAAGCGTGCCCGATCCCTGGAGCGTGCCGGTCGCCGGCTTGAGCGCCAGATCGACGTAGCTTGCAGCGATATCCCCGTCGCCGTCGATCGTCTGGATCGGCAGCGCGAAGCTGACCGGAGTATTTGTCACCGCGGCAGTGCCGAACCCGGTCAAGGCGAAGGTGTCGCCCGAAACGTAAAGTATTTCCAGCGCGTTGTAGCTGTTCTGCGTCCCGGTAGCGATGGACACGTTGATATCGAGCACGCCGGTGACCTCGGCATAACGACCACCGCCGGAGGTAATGAAAGCAACCGTATAGCTGCGATCCGCGAACCCCCCGGCGCTGCCGACGGTAACGATCTGGTTCGCTCCGTCGCTGAAATTGACGACCTTGACCGCACCGTCGAACGAAATCGCGACCGATGTCACCGTACTTGTCGCGCCGTTGCCAAGGACGGAATCGTTGACATTGTCTACGGCGACCTTGGCCGTCAGCCGCACAGTGCTGTTAGTACTCCCGCCGCCGAACTTAACCGAGGCATTGTTGACCAGATAGTGCCCGTCGAACACATGGTTCTGTTGTGCCAGGACGTTTTGGTAGTTGGCCCCACCGCTAGGCGGATTGTTGGTCAGGTCGGTAACGAAGTCGAGGCGAATCCCTTCGCCCGATCCAATGTTTTGGCCGCCGCCGCCACCGGACGCGCCAGCCGAATTCGCGTTGCCGTTGACCGCCGATCCGCTGGTTCCGAACGGCGTGAGCAGCAAGTGAGGAATTATCGTCTACTGGTGTGCCGCCCGAAGTCTTCTGACCGTTGGGCACGAAGCCCGCCCAGGGATCGTTGCCGCCGACGAAGTCATATGTCCCGTCGCTGAAGTTGACCGTCGATACCGAATCCACCGGGGCGAAAGTCTGCACCGTGTAAGTCGGCGGCGACGCGGTCGGGTCGAGAGTGACGGTGAAGACTGTCATTGCTCCGGCAGACGCCGTGAGCGTCAGTCCGCTCGCGTTAACCACGTAGGTTATCGCCACCCCGTTCGACTTCAGATCGGGATAGGACGCCGTATTGGCGCCAAAGCGCACGGTGCCCGGACCATCGGCGCCATAATTGTCGATGAGGTTGTTGATAGTCCCCGCAGTATCGAGATTGAAGGTCCCCAGACCCGTGCCGTTGCCGACCACGGCGTTCTGGGTGGTCACCGCGCTGGGCACATCGTCCTGGATGTTGATCCGCACGGTCCCCATCACGGTGTTCCCGTTGGCGTCCATTGCAGTGTAGCTGAATTGCTCGAACGCAGCCGCAGGGATCGTGACGCCGTCGTTCGCCGCAGGCGACGTGGTGAATGGCATGGTCAGCGTGTAAGTGTAGGTCCCGTCGGTTTTGAGCTCAAACAGGCCGTAGGTCGTGGCGGTGACCGGCTGAGCGATGAAAGTGATGCCGCT
>JANLQP010000409.1:0-5057 GCA_031367895.1 Hyphomicrobiales bacterium | reverse complement strand
CTGGCAAAGGTATTCAAGGACAACATCCGCCTCTTTACGCACATCACCAACACGCTGGCCAAGGACAAGGAGATTTCCGACCGCTGGCGGAACTACAAGGATGTCGCCGACAGCCGCCATCTCGCCAACCGCGTCGAGCGCGAGGTGGTGGAAGCACTGGTGTCGTCGGTCCGCGAGTCGTTCCCGCGCACGTCGCACCGCTACTACCGCATGAAGGCGAAATGGCTCGGAATGGATCGCCTTGCGTTCTGGGATCGCAATGCGCCATTGCCGGAAAAGCCGGAGCGCATCATCCCGTGGAGCGACGCCGAGGCGATCGTGCTCAAGGCGTACAAGGGTTTCGCGCCTGAGATGTCCGAGATCGCGGGCCGCTTCTTCCAACGCCGCTGGATCGACGCGCCGGTGCGCGAAGGCAAGGCACCCGGCGCCTTCTCGCATCCAACGGTGCCGTCTGCGCATCCGTACGTGATGATGAACTACCAGGGCAAGCCGCGCGACGTCATGACGTTGGCGCACGAGCTTGGCCACGGCGTGCATCAGGTGCTCGCCGCACCACAGGGCCCACTGCTGTCCTCGACGCCGCTGACGCTCGCCGAGACCGCGTCCGTATTTGGCGAAATGCTGACCTTCAAGGCGCTGCTCAGCGAGACCACCGACAAGCGCGAACGCAAGGCGATGATCGCGCAGAAGGTCGAGGACATGATCAACACGGTCGTGCGCCAGATCGCGTTCTACACGTTCGAACGCAAAGTGCACGAAGCCCGGCGCGAAGGTGAACTCACCAGCGAACAGATCGGCCAGTTCTGGATGGACGTGCAGCGCGAGAGTCTCGGCGACGCGATTGACCTCAAGACCGGCTACGACACGTTCTGGTCCTACGTGCCGCACTTCATCCATTCGCCATTCTACGTCTACGCTTACGCGTTCGGCGACTGCCTGGTGAATTCGCTTTACGGCCTCTACGAGGAGGCACACCCGGGCTTTGTGGCAAAATACTTCGACATGTTGAAAGCCGGGGGCTCGAAGCACCATTCGGAATTGCTTAAACCCTTCGGCCTCGACGCGCGCGATCCCGCGTTCTGGACGAAGGGGCTCGCCGTCCTCGAGCGCATGATCGACGAACTGGAAGCGATGGACCGCGCGGGGGTGTAGGGCGCGAAAACGGTTGGGTCAAGGGCCGTTGCGGGCCCTCGTTCCGCATCGGCACGCGACCCAACAACTCCGCATGGAGCAGCAATGTTGGGTCGCGCCAAGTGCAGGGTGGCTTGACCCAACCTACAAGGGGCGCCCACTCCCTTGCACTCAGCCCGCGCTGGTGTAGCCTCGCTTCAGATGTGCGAAGTGACCGCCAGACGGCCCTCGGCGGATCGTGTGATCTCAAGGAGGATCCAATGTCGTTGCGCATAACACCACGGGCGATTGCTGCACTGGCTGGCGGCCTTGCGCTGCTGGCGACGACCACTGCCGTCACATTGGCACAGGGCGCCGGCGACTGGCCGAACAAGACCGTCCGCATCATCGTCAATTTCGGGCCGGGCGGCTCGGCCGACAATTCGATGCGGCCCTTTGCTGAGCGGCTGTCGAAACAGCTCGGCCAGCAGTTCGTGCTGGAGCACCGGGGAGGCGCCTCCGGCGCGCTCGGCGCCGAGGCCGTCATGAAGGCAGCGCCGGACGGTTACACGTTCCTGATCACGCCGGCGCTGACGATGGTCATCCTGCCGCATCTCCGGAAGACGCCGTTCGATCCGAACAAGGATCTGATGCCCGTCTCGCAGATCACGGGCGGCACGCTGCTCTTTGCCGTGCATCCCTCCGTACCGGCGAACAACATGGCGGAGTTCGTCGAGCTGATGAAAAAGAACCCCGGCAAATACAGCTGGGGCACGGCTGGCGTCGGCTCGATGGGCCACATCATGTCCGAGATGTTCAAAACCGAGGCCGGCGTCGACATTCTGCACGTGCCCTACCGCGGCGGCGGAGAATCGCTGGCCGATTTCCTGGCCGGCGTCGTGCAAATCCACGCCGACGCGAATACGATGCCGCATGTATCGGCCGGCAAAGTAAAACTCTTCGCCATCCAGGATCGCGCACGGCTCGCCGAATTTCCGAACGTGCCGTTGATGAAGGAAATCTACCCGGCGATGGATTTTTTGAGCTGGTTCGGCGTCTATGCGCCGGTCGGCACGCCCGAAGCGATCATCAAGAAGATGGCGGCGGAGCTGAACAAGATCGCTGCCGATCCCGACTTGGCGCCATTGCTGCTCAAGTCCGCGCTCGCACCCTATCCGGGCAAGCCCGACGAGTTGGGCGCACTGACCAAACGGGACTACGACCGCTTCGGCGAGATCATCAAGGCCCGCAACATCAGGGCGGAGTGAGTGCGATCCCCCTCTCCCCCCGCAAGTGCAGCTTGGAGGGAGAGGGGACAAGGCCTACTCCGCCGCGTGCGCCAACCCGAACTGCAGCTCCGAAAGCCGCGCGTAGAGGCCGCCTTTGGCGACGAGGCTCGCGTGCGTGCCTTCCTCGACGATGCGGCCCTGGTCGATGACCACGATGCGGTGCGCTTTCTGCACGGTCGCCAAGCGGTGCGCGATGACCAGCGTGGTGCGGCCCTTCATGATGCCCTCGAGCGCTTTCTGCACCGCCACTTCACTCTCGGCATCGAGTGCGCTTGTCGCCTCGTCGAGCAGCAGGATCGGCGCGTTGCGCAGGATCGCGCGGGCAATGGCGATGCGCTGGCGCTGACCACCCGACAGCGTGATGCCGCGCTCGCCGAGCTTGGTGGCGTAGCCCTCGGGCAGCGCGCGGATGAAAGCATCCGCATGCGCGGCGACAGCGGCTTGCCGCACGGCTTCGTCTGTGGCATCAGGCGCACCGTAGCGGATGTTCTCCGTTACTGTATCCGCGAAGAGGGCAACGTCTTGCGGCACCAGCGCCATGCGGCCGCGCAGCGCGCGCAAATCGGCTTCAGGTAGCGCCACGCCATCGACCGAGATCATCCCGCGCGTCGGATCGAAGAAGCGCAGCAACAACCCGAACACGGTACTCTTTCCCGCGCCCGACGGGCCGACGATGGCGACGGTCTCGCCCGGCGCTACGTTGAGGGTGACGTTCTCGATCGCCAGCGCATCCGGCCGCGACGGGTAGGCGAAAGACACACCCGCAAACGACAACCGCCCGACCGGCGGCTCCGGCAACGGACGCGGCACGGCGGGCGACGTGATCTCCGCGCGCTCGGCCAGCAGCTCCGCCAACCTCTCGGCGGCGCCGGCGGCCTGCTGCACCTCGCCCCAGACCTCCGCCAGCTCGGCGAGCGCGCCGCCCGCAAACAGCGCGTAGATCACGAACTGGCTGAGCGTGCCGCCGCTGATCTCGCCTTTCACGACGAGGCCCGCGCCGTACCAGAGCACGCCGACGACGCTGGCCACGACCAGGAAGATGATCATCGCCGTCAGCAAGGCGCGCGCGACCAGCCGCGAGCGGGCAGCTTCAAACGCGCGCTCGATCGCGGACGAAAAGCGAGCCAGCACCGCCGGCTCATGCGTGTAGGCCTGCATGGTGCGTACGGCACCGAGGTTTTCGGCAGCATAGGCCGAGGCCTCCGCGAGCGTGTCCTGCGCGCGCCGCGACAGCCGCCGCACGGCACGGCCATAGGCCGCAAGCGGCAGCACGATCAACGGAATGGCGATGAGCACGAGGCCGGACAAACGCGGGCTCGTCACGAACATCATCGTCAACGCACCGAGCAGCATGATCGTATTGCGCACGGCCTGGCTCAACGCCGTGCCGGCCGCCGCCTTCACCTGCGTCGTGTCAGCCGACAGCCGGCTCATGATGTCGCCAGAGTGGGCGCGGTCGAAGAAAGCCGGCCCCAACGTCGCCAGATGCGCAAACACGGCGCTGCGGATGTCGGCCACCACGCGCTCACCGAGCCAACTCACGCAATAAAAGCGCAGCGAACTCATCAGCGCGATCGCGGCACCAATGCCGATCAGCGCCGCAAAGCTGCGGTTGATTTCGCCGCTGTCTTTGCCGGAGAAGCCCTGATCGATCATGCCGCGCACGGCAACCGGCACCGACAGCATGGCCACCGCCGACGCAACCAGCGCCACAGCCGCCAGCAGCAGCATGCCCTTGTGCTTCATCAGGTGCGGGCGCAGCGCCAGCAACGGCCGGAACGAGCGCGCGCGCTTGGCCGCCTCGGCAGCGGCACTCGCGTCGTGGGGCGACTTATCGGCGGATTTGGCGCTCACGTCCCGTTCCGATCCCTATACCAATGCTGGCCCGTGCGCCGGCCCGCGTACTGCCGGGCAGTCTAGCCTGCCCTTCCTTGCCCGACACGGCGCCCGGGCTCAAGTGAGGCATATGGCGCAAGGTTGACGGCGCGCAGACATGTTCAGACCCTCCAGGTCTGATACCATGGGTGGAAACGCGGAAATCAGCTGTTAAACGTGAGGGTCCGAACCCCCATACAAACGGGGACAAAAGGCGATGCGCATCGGCATTTTCGGTCTCGGGCCGTCGGCGGTTATCTCGGCGCCAGGCTGGCGGCGGGCATCAAGTGTCGGTCGTGGCGCGCGGGCCAACGCTCGATGTGATCCGGAAGACTGGTCTGGTGCTGCACAGCGCCGACATCAGGATCGGCAAGCCAGTCCAGGCCTCCGCCAAGGCCGCCGATCTTGGGCCCCAGGACGTCGTGTTCTCGACCGTCAAGGCGACGGACTCGGTGGCGCTGGCGCGGGGCGTGGCGCCGTTGCTCGGCCCCAAGACGCCGATCGCGCCGGCACAGAACGGCATCCCCTGGTGGTACGGCTACAGGCTGCCGGCCGACCGCCCGGAGCCACCGGACCTGCGCCATCTCGATCCCGACGGCGGCCTGTGGGCACTTGGCGCCGAACGCTGCATCGGCGGCATCGTCATGTATGCCAGCGACATGCGCGATCCCGGCGTCGCCATCGACACCAACCCAAAGAACAACGTGCTGCTGCTCGGCGAGCCGGACGACCAGCAGTCCGAGCGCGTGCAGGAGGTGCGCGCAGCATTGATCGCGGCTGGCA
>JANLQP010000343.1:0-18502 GCA_031367895.1 Hyphomicrobiales bacterium | reverse complement strand
CCTATCAGGGCAAGTTCTACAGCTTCGAGGAAGTGATCTGTCATCCGAAGCCGATCCAGAACCCAGGACCGCCGATCTGGATCGGCGGTCACTCGGCACCGGCGCTCCGCCGCGTCGCGCGTTTCGGCGACGGCTGGCATCCGGTCGGCGCCACCGCCGCCTCGCCGCTGCCGCCGGAGGAAATGCGCATGCATCTGGCGACGATCGAGCGAATGATGCAGGCCGAGGGGCGCGATTTCAGCAAACTGCAGGTCAGCTACAAGGCACCGATCTACGATGGCGGCGTGCCGCCGAAGGGCGAGGCGCGGCGTCTGTTCACCGGCGGCAAGGACGCAGCACTCGCGGACATCGCGACGTTTGAAAATCTCGGCGTCCACGAGTTGGTCTTCGATTTCCGCGCTGCGTCGTTGAACGAGTGCCTCGACCGCATGCAACATTTCGCTACGGACATCATCAGGCCGGCGTGAGGCGGCGCGCGCACCTCAGCCTCTGCATTGCCGCCTGCCCGCGCTTCCCCCTATGATGCCCCATCATCCGACAACCCAAGCAACCCACCGAGGAGCCACCCATGAAGGACATCATCGCCGAGCTTTGCCCGACGGGCGTACTGCGCGCCGGCATCAACATGTCGAATTTCCTGCTCGTCACCGGCAAGACCGAAAGCGGCGATCCCGTCGGCGTCTCGCCGGACATGGCGGCCGCCATCGCCAAGGACCTGGGCGTCAAGCTGCAGCTCATCCCGTTCAAGTCGCCGGGCGAGTTGGGCGATCAGGCCGAGAACAACGTCTGGGACATCGGCAACATCGGCGCCGAGCCCCAGCGCGCCAAGACCATCGCATTCACCGCCGCCTATGCCGAGATCGAGGCGACCTACATGGTACCCGCCGCCTCGCCCATCACGGTAATCGCCGACGTCGACAAGAAGGGCAACCGCATCGCCGTGACCGGCCGCAGCGCCTACGGTCTCTGGCTCGAGAACAACATCAAGAACGCCGAACTGGTGCGCTCGGACTCACTCGACGCTTCGTTCGTCGACTTCACGACCAAGAAACTCGAAGCGCTCGCCGGCCTGCGCCCCCGCCTCATCGACGACGTGAAGAAGGTGCCGGGCGCGCGCCTGCTCGACGGCCAATTCTCGGCCGTGCAGCAGGCCGTCGGCACACCGAAGAAGAACGTCAAGGCGGCCGCCTACCTGCACAAGTTCGTCGAGAACGCCAAGGCTTCAGGCCTCGTGCAGAGCTTCATCGACAAGCACAAGGTGGTCGGCCTGACGGTGGCGCCGAAGGCTTGAGCGTAGGGCGCAAGAGGCGGTCCGGCACTTGCCGCCGTATTGCGCCGACAGCACGCGTAGGGCGCACTACGCCCCTGAAGGAGGGGTTATTGCACCCTACGCCAGCGCCGTGCGACCGCCTCACGCCAGCATTGCGTCTGCGATTTTCTCGGCCGTCATCAAGGTCGGGAAGTTCGTGTTGGCGGTCGGCACGATGGGGAAAATCGAAGCATCGACAACGCGCAAGCCCTGTATGCCGCGAACGCGTCCCTGATTGTCCGTCACCGCCATCGGATCGCCGTCTGCACCCATGCGGCAAGTACACGACGCATGCCAGACGCCGATCGCGGCCTTCTTCACGAACGCCTCGAGCGTCTCGTCGTCGCGCATGCAGTCGGCGAATTTGAAACCCTCGATGACGACGTTCTCGATCAGATACTTGCGGATGACCGGCGCGGAGTCGAGCGCGGCCGCCGCGATCGCGGTGTAGATCTTGTTGCGTGTGTTGACGATGCCGAGCCGGCGCACGCGGTCTGAATAGGTCGCCGGGAACGGGTTGTCGGCGGCAGCTCGCAACGCGGGATGATCGTACATGCCACCGAGCATGCGGAAGCCGGTCATCAGCCGGTCGAGGTCCCGTCGGTCGGAGAGCAGGTTGAACTCGACCAGCGGCTCCTCGTGCCAATCGCGCGACGTGAGTTTGACTTCGCCGCGCTCCGAGCAGGTCCGGTTGACGAAGACGAGCAGCGAGCCGATCCGCTCGCCGACCGAATGCCAGGACGACTTGGTGGCGGCGACGACGAACATGTCGCCTTTCGGTATGTCGGGCAGGTTCGACGAGTAACGCATACCAAGTGTCAGATGCCGACGCGTATGGTCGTTCATCCGATTGCCGCGCTTCACATAGGACGACACCGAGATCGAGGGATGATCCATCAACCGCTGCCCGACGCCGGCAAGGGCGTGGCGCACGTGGATGCCCATGTCCTTCAGATGTCCGACCGGCCCTATCCCTGAGCGGAGCAGATGCGCCGGCGAGTGGATGGCGCCGCAGGAGAGGATCACCTCTTTGGCGCGCAGTTCCTGCGGCCGCCCCTTGATCAACGCTCTGACGCCGATGCAGCGCGTCGCCTCGAACAGCAGCTCGGAGACCTGAGTTTCTGTCGAGATCTCGAGGTTGGCACGCTTGCGCACGTCGCGGTTCAGATAGCCGATCGCGGCCGAGACGCGCTGCTCGTTGGAGTTCGAGTGTGTCAGGGGGAAGTAACCGTCCTTGAACTCGCCGTTCTGGTCCGGCAGATACGACATGCCCGCCGACTTGAAGGCCTGCGCGGTGGCGAGTGCGAAGCCCGTCCAATGCTTTTCCGGAATGCGGCGCACGGGAATGTGCCCGTCCCGGCCGTGAAACGGGTCGTCGACGTCCTCGTCGCGCTCCACCCTCTTGAAGTAGGGCAGTACGTCGTTCCAGGCCCAGCCCTTGGCGCCTCGCTCCTCCCAGATCTCGAAATCGGTCGGCGCGCCACGGTTCGCCAGCTGGCCGTTGATCGACGATCCGCCGCCGAGGACGCGCGCCTGCTCGTACTTGCGGAAGGGCGGCGGACTCTCATGCGGGTTGTTGTGCGAAACGACCTCGGTGCGGACCTTGAGTTCGGTCCAGTGGAAGCGCGGGTCGAAGTAAGCCTTGCCGGGATAGCTGTCGAGAATTTCCTTCGGCACCTCGCCCGGCGGTGTGTCGGGGCCGGCTTCCAGCAGCAGAACCTTGTTCGACGACTTGGCCGACAGACGGTTCGCGAGGACGGAGCCTGCCGATCCGCCACCCACAATGATGTAGTCGTAAACCGTCATCGTCCGCCCTTGCCTCCGAGATGAGGCAGCACCGGAACGTGTTGCTCCGGCCTGCCGCGATTCCTGACATATCACGGCACGGCGACAGGCGGCACGTCAACCCGCCGCGTTGCAACGAAGACGTGCATTCGCGACCGGGCGCTCTGGTGTCCCGGTGCACACTTGCCGACTGCGAGCCTGCCTCGGTATTTTGCTCGAGAATTGCGGGGCGCTAAACTAGCGCCGATTTGCCGGCCGGGTGTTCGTCGAGTTGTAGGGGTTGGTGACGCGGCCTCCCTTCCCGGCGAATGCATTGGAAGCCCACGCCGGGTAGCTGCAGAACTGCCCGCGGGCATTGCAGGCTTCGGCCGAGGGCGCTGGTATCGCCAGTGTCATCAACGCGGCTGCTACAAATCCGATCACGTAGCGCATCGAAACCTCCTGCATCGGTCAAACACCTGAGCGAATATCAGGTTTCCGGCGCCCACCGCAAGGTGGCCTCGCGCAGAAGTGATGCAAGCGCCCAACGTACTCTCGATTGGCGCCGCAGCACGCCACGGGCTTTTGCCGGCGGGAGAACTCGGCTAGCGTTCGCGGCAACCAATCCTTGCAACGGGAGCCTGACCATGGATGACGGAGTATCGATCGGCCATTCCGTGTGTCCGCACGACTGCCCCTCGACCTGCGCACTCGATGTCGAGTTGCTCGGCGACGGCCGCATCGGCCGCGTGCATGGCGCCAAGGACAACCTCTACACAGCCGGCGTTGTGTGCAACAAGGTCGCCCGCTATGCCGAGCGCCTGCATCATCCGGATCGCCTGCTTCATCCGATGAAGCGGAAGGGCCCGAAGGGCTCCGGCCAGTTCGAGCGCTGCTCCTGGGACGACGCCCTCGACATGACGGCGGAGGCGTTCCTCAAGGCTGAACGATCACTCGGCGCGGAGGCGGTCTGGCCGTACTATTTCGCCGGCACCATGGGCCTCGTCATGCGCGACGGGATCCAGCGCCTGCGTCACGCCAAGAAATATTCGCAGCAATTCTCCACGATCTGTACGACGTCGGCATGGACCGGCTTCATCGCCGGCACGGGCAAGCTCGCCGGCCCCGATCCGCGCGAGATGGCGAAGGCCGACATGGTCGTGATCTGGGGCACCAACCCGGTCAACACGCAGGTCAACGTCATGACTCACGTGACGCGTGCGCGGAAAGAACGTGGCGCCAAGATCGTCGTCATCGACATCTACCAGAACGGCACGATGCAGCAGGCCGATATGGCGCTGTGCCTCAAGCCCGGCACCGACGGTGCGCTCGCCTGCGCCGTCATGCACGTGCTGTTCCGCGACGGCTATGCCAACTGGCCTTACCTCGAGACATACACCGACTGCCCGCGCGAACTCGAAGCACATCTGAAGACACGCACACCCGAATGGGCGTCCACGATCACCGGCCTTACCGTCGCCGAGATCGAGACGTTCGCGAAGATGTGCGGCACCACGCCGAAGACGTACTACCGCCTCGGCTACGGTTTCTCGCGACAGATGAACGGCTGCCACAACATGCACGCCGCGTCGTGCATCCCGTCGGTCACCGGCTCCTGGTTGCACGAGGGCGGCGGCGCCTTCCACAACAACGGCGCCATCTACCACTGGGACAAGTCTCTGATAGAAGGCAGCGACGCGCTCGATCCGAAGACGCGCATGCTCGACATGAGCCGCATCGGGCCGATCCTCACCGGTGACAAGAGTGATCTCGGCGATGGCCCGCCGGTGACCGGGCTCTTCATTCAGAACATGAACCCGGTGCAGGTGGCGCCCGAGCAGCGCCTCGTGAAGAAGGGCTTCGCGCGCGAGGATCTATTCGCCTGCGTGCACGAGCAGTTCATGACCGCGACGGCGAAAATGGCGGACGTGGTGCTGCCCGCAACCATGTTCCTTGAGCACGACGACATCTACCAGGGCGGTGGCCACCAATACATCATCCTGGGACCAAAGCTGATCCCGGCGCCGGGCGAGACGCGCTCCAACCACGACGTCATCGTGGCACTGGCGAAGCGCCTCGGCGCCAAGCACCGGGGCTTCGAGATGACGCCGCGTGAGATCATCGATTGGACCTTGCAGAAGTCGGGCTGGGGCACGCTCGCCAATCTCGAGAAGAACCGCTGGATCGATTGCCAGCCGGATTTCGAGACGGCGCACTACACGACGGGGTTCGCCTACCCTGATGGCAAGTTCAAATTCAAGCCGGACTGGCCGAACGTGCCGGCGGGGCGCAAATGGGAATGGGGCATCTCGCACACGGTGCCGGGACTGCCCGATTACTGGGATGTGAACGAGAAGGCCGACGTCAGGCATCCGTTCCGCCTCGCGACGTCGCCGTCGCGCGGCTATCTCAACTCCTCGTTCAACGAGATGCCGTCCAGCCGCAAGCGCGAAGGCAAACCGCGTGCCAAGATGCATCCGGATGACCTGAAAGCGCTCGGTCTCGCAGACGGGCAGAAGATCCGGATGGGAAATGAGCGCGGCGAGATCTTCCTGCACGCCGAAAGCTTCGCCGGCATCCAACCTGGTGTCGTGGTCGTCGAGGCGATCCCGCCGAACGACGACTTCGAAGGTGGCGAAGGATTGAACACGCTGACCAGCGCCAAGCGCATCGCACCATTCGGCGGCGTCGCATTCCACGACAACCACGTCTGGATCAAGGCGGCGTAACAGAATTCCCACCTCGCCCTTGTCATCCTCGGGCTCGTCCCGAGGATCCATAATGCGAAAACCACGAGACGTGGTTCTGTTCTGAGACGTCGCAGCACACGGCGAGCACTGAACCCGCTGGACGAGGGGTGGTCGGGAGTCATGTCGAAGACGTGCTCCGCACTTCGGCCCGACCATGACTAACGTGTTGTTTTTGGTATTGCTACAGCAGGCAAGCATCCGCTCGAAAACGAGGCCTCTCGCATGAACCCCGCAATCACCGAAGAGCAGCAAGCGATCGCCGAAGCTGCCCGCCGCTTCGCCGCAGAGAAGATCGCGCCCGGCTACATGGCGCGCGAAAAGGAAGCCCGCATCGACCGCGCGCTGGTCAAGGCAATCGGCGCGATGGGCTTCATCGCGCCGGAGTTGCCGGAAGCGTTCGGCGGTCTCGGTGCACCAAGCCTGACAAGCGGTCTCATCACCGAGGCGATCGGCCACGCCGACCTCAACGTCGCCTACTTGCAGATCCTCGGCTCCCTCAACGCCAAGATCCTGGCCGAGCATGCCTCGCCGGATCTCGCGCGCGAATGGGCCGGCGGCATCGCAGCCGGCACCAGGCTCGTCTGCATCGCATTGACGGAGCCACGCGGCGGATCGGACGCCGCGCATCTGGCGCTTTCGGCACGGCGCACGAACGCCGGTTACGTTCTGAAGGGCGAAAAGTCGTCGATCAGCATGGCCGATCAGGCTGATGGCGTCGTCGTGTTCGCGCGCACAGGGACACCCGAGGACGGGGCGCGTGGCATCTCGGCGTTTCTGGTGCCGATGAATTCACCGGGCGTCAGCACATCGCGCTTCAAGGACGTGGGCAGTCACGCCATCGGCCGCAGTTCGATCTTCTTCGACGACGTTGTGGTGCCGACCGAGTATCGGCTCGGCGCGGAGGGCGCCGGTTTCGTACAGGTGATGCAGGGCTTCGATTTCTCCCGCGCGTTGATCGGCCTGCAGGTGCTCGGCGCCGCGCAGGCGTCGCTGGATGAGTCTTGGGCCTACATCCACGAGCGGCAGGCGTTCGGCGGTCCACTGTCGAAGAACCAGGGCGTGACATTCCCGCTCGCCGAGGCCGAAACCATGATCGCCGCCGCCCGCCAGCTTTGCCACCACACGCTGCGATTGAAGGATGCGGGGCTGCCGCACACGACCGAAGCCGCCATGTGCAAGTGGCTCTGCCCGAAGACCGCCGTCGACGTGATCCACCAGTGTCTGTTGACACACGGGCATTACGGCTGGTCGCTGGATCTGCCGCATCAGCAGCGGCTGCGCGACGTCATGGGGCTCGAGATCGGCGACGGCACCGCGCAGATCATGAAGATGATCATTGCGCGCGAGAAGCTGAAAGCGTCGAAGGCTTAGGGTGTCCAACAGGCGGTCTGCGCTTGCCGCCGTAGTGCACCGATGAACCCCTGGAGCGGCGCAATACGTCTCAGCCACTCAGTTGAACAGCAGATCGAAAAGCGACTTCTGCTTTTGCGGCCGGCGATTGCCGCCGCCATTGTTATTATTGTTGCCCCACGGCACCCAGCTCGGCTGATCGTCGTCATTCGATCGCGAACTGGCGCGTCGCTGCGGCGCCTCTTTCGGCTGCTCCGCGATCTGGCGCGGCTTGACGCGCAGCACATACTCCTCCTTGAAACCGTCGACACTGGTGACCGTCAGCTTTTCGTCGTCCCAAGCCCACAGCGCCGCGCGCTTGCCTTGCCGCACCGTCTCGACGGCGATGACGCTCTTCCCCTGGATGTCGATGACGGCGGCATGCTCAATGTCTTCCGGACCATCCTTGCCGTCCATCTGGCCAGCTGTGAAGCGCAGCAGCCCATAGCCCTTGACCGGGACCTTCTTGATGTCCCACTCGAGCAGCTTCGGGATCACCTCGCTCATGGTTTCCAGCGGCACCTGCAGTTTCGGCAGCTCCGGATGCGACGCCAGCAGCCGCCCCTGCACTTGGAACACACGCCATTTCTCGAACGACAGTTCGCGGATCTCGACCTCTCCCGGCTCACCGGCACCGAGGCGGTCGAGCGCTACGGCGGCATCGCGCAGCATCGGGCGTTCAACAAGTGCTTTGCGGTAATCCGGAATGGCATCCTGTTTCTGGCCGGCCGCTTCTGCCATCTCGGCACGCGCCCAAAAGACCTCCGGCAGGCTCTGGTCGATTTTGAAGGCGCGTTCGACGTCCTTGGCGCCGAGATCCGGCTGCCCCATCCATTTATAGACGATGGCGCGATAGGCGTAGGCCTGCGCCGAGCGCGGGTCGATCTCGAGCGCCTTGGCGATATCGTTGAGAGCGTCGTCGAACGCCTCGGCCTTGGCGTTGGCGAGTGCGAGCCCCTCGAACGCCGCATTGGAGCGCTGGTTGATCTCGGCGGCGCGCGCGAAGTCCTTGATCGCAGAAGCCGGATTTTTCGCCGCGAGATAGGCATAGCCGCGCACGAGGTAGATATCGAGATTGGTCGGGTCGAACGCCACCGCGCGGCTCAGATCCTCGATTGCCTCGTCAAAGCGCAGCAGGGCGAGCTTGGCTTCGGCGCGCGCCTTGTAGCCGGCACCGAAGCGGGCGTCGTGACTGACGGCGCGGCTGAAATCGCGGAGCGCCGCGTGCGGGCGGTTCTGCGACAGATGCAGGCGGCCACGTCCGGCCAGCGCCGCCGCGTTCTGCGGCACGAGGCGGATGGCCTGCGAGAAGTCCCGGACGGCAGCGTCGTTCTCGCCGAGCCGGGCGAGCGCGTTGGCACGGTTCGAATAGGCGGCTGAATAGCCCGGTGCCAACAGCAGCGCGCGGTCGAAATCCTTCACGGCCTCGCGGCCAAAGCCGATCGTCAGCAGCACGTTGCCGCGATTGTTGTAGATCGACGCCGTCTCGGGCGAGAGCTGCACTGCGCGGTTGAAATCGTCGATCGCCACGCGCGACTGGTTGAGCCGGGCAAAGGCCACACCACGATCGTTGTGGAGTGCGGCGCGGCGGCTGTTCGGCAGGCCTGCATCCGCCAGCGCCTCGGTGTAGAGTTGCGTCGCTTTCTCGATCTGGCCGCGCTGCATGGCGGCCGAGGCTTCCTTGCCGCGCGCCTCGCCGGTTTCGCCGGCAGCAAATGCCGGATGACCGCCAGCCGCAGCGGCTAGCAGCCCAGCGCTGCAGAGAACAGTTGCCAATAGCCCCGCGCGAAGATTCGGCCGCATGGATGCCCCGAGTGTTGGCGTTATGAATGATCACGTCGTTGAACGGACCACGCGCCGCCGACTCGGGCAGCGCATGAACTTCACCGTTGGATACCATTGCCGGCAGGGTGGCGCAAAGCTCCGGCGCAAATTTGACCGGCCTGCGGCGCTTGAGGCTCAGTTGAGCTCGGTTTGCCGATAGCGGCGCGCCAATCGGTCCAGAACGCCGTTCACCACACGCGGTTCATCGACGCCGAGGAAGGCGTGCGCCGCATTCACGTACTCGGTGATGACGACCCGCACCGGCACGTCGGTCCGCTCGATCAGCTCGAGAACGCCCGCCCGCAGAATGGCGCGCAGAATGGCGTCGATCCGGTTGAGCCGCCAGCCTTCAGCCAGGTGCTGGTCGACGACGGGGTCGATCTCGCGCTGGCGGCGGACGACGCCGCGCACGATGGCGGTGAAAAAATCTCGGTCCGCATCCTTGAAATCGGGGTCGTCAGCCTTCTCGCCGAAACGCAGGCCGACGAACTCCGCGATCACGTCATCCACGTCGGTCTGGGCCAGATCCATCTGATACAGGGCCTGCACGGCGGCCAGGCGCGCAGCCGAGCGCGGCGCCAGCGGCAGATCCTTGTTGTGTTTGTTGCTGGGCTTCATACCTCGTCACCGACGAACGTGCGGCGAAGCTCGATCAGGCGGAGGCAGGCCTTGGCGGCGTCACCGCCTTTGCCGGCGCGGCCGCCCTTGGCGCGCTCCATTGCCTGCTCCTTGGTGTCGACCGTCAGAATGGCGTTGCCGACCGGGATGCCGTAGCTGACGGCGGTGTCCATCAGCCAGTGGTTGGCGTTATCGCAGACGACCTCGAAATGGTAGGTCTCGCCGCGAATGACGCAGCCGATCGCAACGACGCCATCGAAGGCGTTCTCGTCGTCCTCCGGATCGAAGCGGCCGGCTTCGATGGCGGCAGCCAGGACCTGCGGGATCTCGAGCGCGCCGGGCACCCCAATGCGCTCATAGGTGGCGCCGTAGGTCTTGAGCTCCGCAATGGCGCCGTCGGCCATCTCGTCGGCCAGATCCTGGTAGAAACGGCCTTCGATGATGAGGACACGCGCCTCGATCTTCTTGGCCTCGGGGCCTCCCCCGCCTGTCGCCTTGCCTGCCATGTGGACTCGCTACTCGATCTTGCGCGTGCCGACGATCTTGAGGCCATAGCCTTCGAGACCGACGTATCGCGACTTGGGTTGATTGGTCAGAAGCACCATCTCGGAGATCCCGAGATCGCGCAGTATCTGCGAGCCGATGCCGATTTCGACTCGCCGCCGTTCATCGCTGCGCCCGCCGCGCACCGTCTGATCGTATTTGACGATCCATTCGGACACCGAATGTGGCCTGAGATCACGCAGCAGCACAAGTACGCCACGCCCCTCGCGGGCGATCAGCTCCATGCTCTTCTGGACGAGGCTACCTTTTTCGCCATGCGTGCCGATACCGAGCAAGTCCGCCGGCATGCTGACGGCATGCACGCGCACCAGAACTGGTCCAGGCTTCGTCAGGTCGCCCTTGACGAGAACCAGATGCTCCACGGGCTCGACCAGGGTGACGTAGGTATGCAGGTCGAACATGCCGCCGTAGACACTGTCGACTTTGGCCGTCGATGTCTGCTTGACGATCCGGTCGTTTTTCAGGCGGTAGGCGATCATGTCCTCGATGGTGCCGACCTTGAGGCCATGCAGCTGGGCGAAGGCGACGAGATCGGGCATCCGCGCCATGGTGCCGTCGTCGTTCATAATCTCGCAAATGACGCCGGCAGGATAAAGTCCGGCGAGGCGCGCCAGATCGACGGAAGCCTCGGTATGGCCGGCGCGCACCAGCACGCCGCCTTCGCGTGCAACGAGCGGGAAAACGTGGCCGGGCGAGACGATATCGTGCGCGCCCTTGCTCGGATCGATGGCGGTCCGGATGGTATGCGCGCGGTCGGCGGCCGAGATGCCGGTGGCGATACCTTCGCGCGCCTCGATCGAGACGGTGAACGCCGTACGGTTGCGCGCCTCGTTCTTGCGCGCCATGAACTCGAGGTTCAAGTCGTTGGCCCGGCCTTCGGTGACCGACAGACAGATCAGCCCGCGGCCGTAGCGCGCCATGAAATTGATCGCCGCCGGTGTCGCCATCTGCGCGGGGATCACGAGATCGCCCTCGTTCTCGCGTTCCTCGGCGTCGACGAGGATGATCATCTTCCCATTACGGAAATCTTCGAGGATCTCCTCGATCGGGGAAACGAAACCCATCCCCTCCGCGTACTCGACGCGCTTCAGTTTCGCAGTTGGCCCATCGCTCACGTTCGGAACTCCATCAGCCGCGCAACATAGCGCGCGAGGGGGTCGATCTCGAGGTTGACCGCCTCACCGGCTTTCTTGCCGCCCCACGTGGTCACCGTCAAGGTGTGTGGGATCAGGTTGACCCCGAAGCGGTTGCCCTCGACCTCGTTCACGGTCAGAGACGTGCCGTCGAGCGCCACCGAGCCTTTCGGCGCGATGTAGCGGGCAAGCGCCGCCGGCGCCTCGAAGGTGAAGCGGCGGCTGTCGCCATCGGGGCGGATGTCGACAATCCGTGCGGTGCCATCGACATGGCCCGCGACGATGTGGCCGCCGAGCTCGTCGCCGGCTTTCAACGCCCGCTCGAGATTGATGCGCTGGTCGGGCTTCCAGGTCCCGAGCGTGGTTTTCGACAACGTTTCGTTGGACACATCGAGCGTGAAACGGGACCCGGCGCCTTCGGCGACGACGTTGGTGACCGTCAGGCAGCAGCCGTCATGGCAGATCGAGGCCCCGAGCGCGATCCCATCAGCCGCATAGGACGAGCGGATCCGGAACACGCCGCCCTGGCGCTCGACGACAGTGCCGAGGTCGGTGATGATGCCGGTAAACATGGGCGTCCTGCGCAATGTCTGCTGCAATGGGAATCCGACAGTAGAAGCGGTGGCCCAGGTTAGCAAGCAAAGCCGGGGCGGCGCAGGGCAGTATCGCGGTGGCGATGCGGCGTGGGTCGGCGGTCCCACCGGCGTCGAGCGCGGTTGGAACGAAATGAAACCCAGCTTCTGCGGTTGCGGCGGCGCACATCCAGGGTGATTGCCCTGGCACATCCCCCAGGCGGAAATAACCGAACGGCCCCTCGAGAATGTGCTTCGACCCCTTGAACCCCGCGGCCGCCAGATCACATGCGATCACGGCGTATGGAGTCGGCGGCCGCGTGCGCGGGGCTGCGTTTTTAGAGAAGCGGCCGTCGTGCGTCGGTCGCTGCGAGGCGTCGGGCTGCCAAATCCGAAGCGTTTTTGACATGCTCGCAGATGATCGCCGAGGCGCCGTCTCGGTGTCGGCAAGGCTGGCAGGTTCCGGAGTGCTACAGAAAGCGATGAGGTTGGCCGAGGTGGTGCTGATGACCGAAGTCGACCCGGAGCCGGCATCAGAAGAACAGGCGACACCGGACAATCAGTTGCATCAAAGTTCGCCGGTTCCTGCATTCGTCTGTCGGCCACAAGTCAGGCCGATGATCGCTGTCCACGGACAAGCATCCGTCATCATTCGCGCCAGTATGCGAAACGGCTTTCGACGCGGCGGATCACGAGATCGATGAGCATACCGAGCACGCCGATCAGTGCCATGGCGCCGATGGTGAGGTCGGCGTGCAGCTGCTGTTGGCCCTGCAGGATGAGATAACCAAGGCCGTCGCGGCTCCCCGTTCCCGCCACGATCTCAGCGGCGATCAACGCCATCCAGCCGGTCGCTAGCCCGATCCGCAGGCCTGTAACGACCGCGGGCAGGGCGGCCGGCAAGGCGACTTCGAACAGGATCGTCCACCACTTGGCGCCGAGTGTGCGGGCAGCATCGATGAACCGGCTGTCGACGAGTTGCACGCCGCGGAACGTATTGATCAGAATCGGCGGGAACGCCGACGTGAAGATGACATAGGCTTGCGCGCCGCTACCTGCGCCGAACCAGAACATGGCGAACGGCGCCCACGCAATCGGCGGGATGTAACGGAAGAGCTCGAACAGCGGCGCGACGAGCCACTGAACGGGCCGGAAGTAGGCCATGGCGAGGCCGAGAGGTACGCCTATTGCAATCGCCGCGCCGAAGCCCGAGAGCAGCCGCAGGAAGCTTGCCCAGGCGTGCGTTGCGAGCGGACCGGCGCCGAGCGGTTCCTCGATGAGGCGTGCGATCCGGCGCACCACCTCGAGCGGGTTCGGCAGGAAATCCTTCGACACACCGAAAAGCTCGACGAATGCGAACCAGACGGCTAGCCATGCCAACAGCACGACTCCGACGCGGATCGAGGTTGGCATAGCCTCGATCCGATCTCCGAGGTTGCGCCGGAGGGGCGCCGACGGGACATGCCGCGCTGGCGCGCTCACGATCGAAGGTTGCGTCGCGCCGTCAGGCATGGTCCTGGTCCTCCCGCCACGGTACGAGCCGTCGCTCGACACGCACAAACACGGCATTCATCGCATAACCGATCAGCGCCACCGCCACCATGCCGACGAACACGATGTTGCTTTCAAGATTGCGATAACCGTTCATGATCAGGAAACCGAAACCCGCCAGTGAGACAACCAACTCGGCCGCCACGATCGAGGCCCAGGATATGCCGAGGGCGACGCGTAGGCCCGTCATGATCATCGGGAGCCCCGATGGCACCGCCACCTCCAGGAGAAGCGTTCGGCGGCTGGCGCCGAGGCTGCGCGCGGAATCCAACAGTTCCGGCGGCGTCTGCTTGATGGCGACGTAGCTGTTGAGGACGCACGGCACGACGGCGGCGATGAACACAATGAAGATCTTCCCGGCAAAACCGATACCAAGCCAGAGAATGGCAAGCGGTATCCAGGCTGGCGGCGGGATCGGGCGCAGCACTTGCAGCAGCGGGCCGACGACCCAGTCGAGCCACCGGCTCCAGGCCATCATGATGCCGAGCGGAACACCGACAACGACGGCCATCACGTAACCGCCGAGCATGACCGAGATGCTGGCAATGAAATGGTTCCAGAACGGCACGTTGAGATAGCCGTTCCAAACATCGAGAAAGCCTTCGAGCACATCGGCGGGGGGTGGCAGGATCAGCGGCTTTACAAGCTGCAACGAGGTCGCGAGCCACCAGGCGATGATCACGCCACCGACCGAGGTCAACCCGAGCAAAAACCGTGCGGTTTTCATCCCCTGCCCGCTCCCTTGCATGCCCTAGCTCCTTTCGCTGATCTCGCTTTTGACGAGGCCCCAGACATGGGCACGCAACTCCTGGAAATCCGTACGCCGGATGACGTCGTCGAATGGAGCCGCGCGCCAGTGTTGCGCGCCCGCGACCTTCGTGACGTCGAGGACTGCCTTGATGCGACCAGGCCGCTTGGTCATGACGATAACGCGGTCGGCGAGGAACACCGCTTCCTCGACGCTGTGTGTGATGAAGAGCACCGTTGGGCGCTGCGTTTGCCAGATCCGGACGAGTTCCTCCTGCATCAGTTGCCGGTTCTGGGCGTCCAGCGCGGCGAATGGCTCGTCCATCAACATTGCACGCGGTTTCAGCACAAAGCTCCGCGCAATCGCGACCCGCTGTTGCATGCCGCCTGAGAGTTGGCGCGGATAGTGGTTCTCGAAGCCGTCGAGACCAATAAGGCGTATGGCGCGCGCGATCTGCTCTTTCCGCTCGGCCTCCGGCATACCATTGATGCGCAGGCCAAAATCGATGTTCCCGTGTACCGTCTTCCACGGGAACAAAGAAAAGCTCTGAAAGACGATGGCCTTGTCGGGGCCGGGCTCGCGGATCTCCGCATCGCCAAGCAGAATGCGCCCAGTCGGCGGCTTGTAGAGCCCAGCAGTCAAATGCAGCAGCGTGCTCTTGCCGCAACCCGAAGGGCCGACGATGACCAGGAACTCGCTCGCTTCGACATGGAAGTTGAAGGGATCGAGGGCCTGAACGGCACCCGCGCGCCCCTCGAACCGCATGGTCACATTCTCGTAACGCAGATCGTTGGCCATGCGTCTGCCATTTGCCCCTTGTTGCTGTGCACCACCGTTCGCGCAGTGAAGCCGGCAACCCCGCCTCGCGTTATCTGTCCATTGGCATCAGCGCGCCGGTAGTGCCGCGACTTTGTCGATCCAGCTCGTGTCGATCATCTTGACGACCTCGGGCGAGATCTCCTTCATTCGGCCAATACGTACATAGAACTGAGCAATGCCGTCGATCGCCTCATTGATGTAAGCAGGCTTGCCAGCCTCGCCCTTCATGCGCACGATCTGCTCAGCCAGCGGCCAGAGGTCGGTCGCAAGGTCGATCTCTTCTTTGAGGAACTCGTCGGCAGTCTGGGTGCCACGGAAGCTGTCCCATTTTTTGTAGAGTTCTGCTGCTGCAGCTTTGTCCTTGCGCGCCCACTCCGCGCTCTCCAGCGTTGCCCTGAGCCAGCGTACGGCGGCATCCGGGTTCTTCTTGGCGAAATCCGGGTGGATAACCCACACTGATGGGATCTTGGCACCGGCCTCGATACCGTCGCAGAGAATTTTGTTACCTTTTGAGCGTGCTGCCGCGCCCAGCGGCGTCCAGAACTGGGCGAGATCGCCATTGCCGGAGATGAAGGCCGACAGAGACGCTTGCTGCTCGGAAGGCAGCACCTGGACGTCGCTCATCGTTATGCCACGCTTTTTCAGACAGAGCTCAACCATGTAGTGGCCGGTCGAGGCCGTGGTGATGAAGATCTTGGCGCCTTTGAGCTTCGCCGGCTCCTTCTGAACGGTCGCGATATAGTCGGGTCGGCCGATCAGCTGATGGATCACGGCCTCCTCGCTGATAACGCCAGCGATGATGAGGCCGAGCTTGACGCCTTGAACGGTTGGCGGCAGGCCGATGTGGGCGACGTCCCATTCGCTGGTGGCGGCCGCCTGCACAATCGGCGCACCGGATGGGAAGATCTTGATGGTCGGATCGAGGCCCCACTTGGCATAGATGCCATTCTCGATCGCGGTGTACATGGGGAAGGTCGGATACCAGACTTGGCCGGCGATGCGGATCTTGTCTTTCTGCTGGGCAGCAGCCGGCAAAATACCTGCCAGAACCACGATCAAGGCCAGGACGGTTCGGGCCAGTGCAGCCGCGACACAAAACAGCGAACGATCGAACATCGTGCTCCTCCCTCAAGTGACCAAGCGTTCCTCATATCCCGGACAGTTCTATCCTGCTCCGGCTTGATTTTTGTTGCTGGCAGCATGAGTGGGCATCAACCGCTTGTCAATTCAGCAGACATTCAGCAGACGATTCATTCGACGGGCGCGGCTCGCGAGGCGCAAGATGTTGCAGGGGAAATGGGCGGTGCCGGGCATTGTCGCCGGGATCGAACGGGCGCAAGGTGGGGCGGGTGCCCCGTCTCGCAATTGCGGGTCACCACACGAGCCGGCTCACCCCGAGCTACGGGAAAGGTGCCATCGTCATGACCCATCCAATCACATTCGGCTGGTATTTGCCGACGCACGGCGACACCACCTCTTTTGGGGATGCGTCGAAGCGTGTGCCGGCTGGAATTCCGCTGTTCGACGACGTGGTCGACGCCGTTGACAACGGTGGCTTCGCGTATCTGCTCATGCCCGTCGCTCCGACTTGCTGGGAGGCCACAGCACTCGGCGCGTGGTTTGCGGGCCGCACCCGCAATGTCGCGCCGCTGATCGCGATCCGGGCGGGCTATGTCAATCCGACCCTATCGGCCCGCATGTTCGCGACGCTCGACCAGATGACGGGCGGTCGCGTTGCGATCAATCTCATCGCGGGCATCAGCGACGCCGATACCCACGCCGATGGTGTGCTGGACAGCAAGGCGGTGCGCTACGAGAAGCTAGCGGAAGAGGTCCAGGTCATGAAGCTGCTGTGGGGCAGCGACCGGCCGATTGATTTCCGCGGGCGCCACTATCAGGTGTCGCAAGTGATCGAGCCGAAGCCATTCCAGCGTCCCCATCCACCGTTTTTCCTTGGTGGCGGTTCGGCACACGCTGCGGAGGTGTCGGTGCGACACAGCACGGTCCATCTCTTCTGGGGGGAGACGCCCGAGAGCGTCCGCAAAACCATCGCGTCGCTGAATGACCTCGCCGGCAAGGTCGGTCGAAGCGAGCCGCTGCAATTCGGCATGCGAATGCATGTCATCGTCCGAGATTCCGAAGACGAAGCCTGGGACGCGGCACGGCGCCTCATCGAGGGCGCGCCGCCGCTGACCCGATTACAGGATATGGGCTGGGGCAAGGAGGGCATCGCCAGCATTGCGGCGACGTCGGAAGCCAATCGCCAGATGTGGCGCCTGCTCGAGCAGTCGGGCAAGGAGCAGCGTGTCCACCCTCACATATGGACGGGGATCTCGTCGGTGCGGCAAGGGGCTGGCCTCTGCATCGTCGGTACCCCGAAGCAGGTGGCAGACACGCTCGAGGAGTACATCGACGCCGGCTGCACGAGCTTCTGCCTGTCGGGATACCCACATGCGGCCAGTGCACGCGCGTTTGCTGAAAAGATTATCCCGCAGTTTCGAGGGCGCAGCAGCGCAGCCTTGCCGCGAGCTGCGATGAGCCGGTGATTGCAATTCGCCGAGCTTTTGCCCAGCTCAAGCATCATTGGTGCTGTCTAAAGAACTTTTGCTAACGGGTCGGAAGTTCGAGGCAATGTTCGTCTGTTCCTGTGCAGGGCCATTTGTTCCTGTGCAGGGCCTTGGCCCGACCCGGACCAGCCTGCGCAGACCAGCCGCCCGATCTGAAAAATCGGGGTCGACTATCGGATCAAACCGGAATGCGCACCCAAGGACCGTGTCGACAGCGCGCATCTCGGGAATCGGCAATAGGGGCACCACGCCGCATTCAAGCTCCGCAATCACCTCCAACACACCTTGGCCTCATGGTTTAGAGGGGCAATCTTGCGCATCTGCGTACTCCCATCGTGAAATGGCATCGCCGGTGCAATGCACGTGCATTGCACGGAGCAAACTGCCGATCAGCCAAGCTCGCCCAGCCGCGGTAGCACTTCTTTGCTGAATATGGTCAGGTTGTCGACGGTGTCTGCGTGCGAGATGTGGCCGCCTTGACCCATCATCAACAGGTGACCGAAACCGCCGACGTGATCGTAGAAGGCCTTCATCTGATCGTAGACCATGTCGGGCGTGCCGGCGAAGGCGATGCCCGCGTCGATGAATTCGTCGACGGTTGCCTTGCCTACATCGACCTCGCGACCGTTGCGCAGCGACATCGTGCGCCCGACGACACCGGACCCATAGCCGGGCAACTTTAGTGCCTGCGCCGATGCCGCAACCGATTGATAACCAGGCGGGAACGTGAACTGCGCTGCCACGCGATGCGACGTGCGGCTGTAGTCGAGAATGTGATTGGCGCGCGCGTAGCCTTCCGCCTTGGTCCGGCCGACACCGACCATGGCCATGTAGGCCAGGCGGTCCGGCTTGACGTCCCGGCCTTTCTCGGCCGCGCCTTTGCGGTAGGCGGCG
>JANLQP010000342.1:0-34943 GCA_031367895.1 Hyphomicrobiales bacterium | reverse complement strand
CTCACGGTGACGATGACAGAGGCGTCGGCGTGTGCGGCGTTGACGTTGGTAACCTGGGAGACGCTCACATTTGGCCACGGCCCATGCTGGAAGCTGGTCATGCTGACAGAGTTTCATGATGGCAGGTGCCGCAACCAAAGTTATCCCCCATTTCGGGCCAAGGCGTAGAATTGCCCCCCGCAGACAATGCAGGAGCCCCTCAATGCCCGACGCCAACGACCTCATCCATTTTTGTCACCTTGTCGACCAAGGAACAGACGACGAACTTGCGCAGATGATAGACCCAGACGTTGAAGTCGCCTTGGAGATGACGATTCTCGACCTCATTGCGATGCGTGAACTGGTTTCACGGGCGTTGACGCGTCTGTCTTTGGGTGACATTTTGGGTTACAAAGGGGAGAGTTTTGGGTTACACACGATTCCAGGGGGTAAGCTAACCCACTGATTTTGCTTACATCCCAGATACATTTTTTGTGGTCAAGGGTTTGCATCCAGCCCTTCAGCCACCGCGTGCGCTGGCGCCACCAGTTGCCGAGATCCTGTGGCGCCTCCTCCCACGTGGTCGAGGCTATTGTCGCCGTCCGCAAACCCCGCCGCGCCAGCCGGATGCCGAGATCCGCGTCCTCGGTTACGTTGTATGGGTCCCAAGCGCCGATCATGCGCAGCGCCGCCACGCGGAAATGGTTGGAGGTTCCCCCGAGCGGCAACGGCAGGCCGAGGCGCTCGAGCGCCGGCAGGATCGCATCGAACAGCACGGTGTATTCGAGGCTGAACTGCCGGGTCAGGAAACTCGCGTCGGCGTTGTAGGTGTTGAGGCGAGCCTGCACACACGCAAGCTTCGCGTCGTCGGCGGCGAAGCGGGCCAATGCCTGCCGCAGCTGGTCGGCCTCCGGGCGGTCCTCGGCGTCATAGACGACCACATACTCGCCGTGCACCAGGCCGAGCGCGAAATTACAGGCCTTCGGCTTGGTTTGCGGCCCGCCGGCCGGGACAACGATGCACCGCACGTTGCCGGGTAGGTCCAGCGCGGCGGCGGCATCCCGCGTCTTGGCGTCCGCTTCCTCCAGCACCAGCAATATGTCGAGCCTGGCTGCCGGGTAATCGAGCGTCGTCAAGGCACGCATCAGGCGCGGCAACACCTCGGCCTCGTCGTGGAGCGGTACCATGATGCTGTAGATCGGTAACGCCGCGTCATCCCGGTGCCGGGGGGCGATCGGTTGCACGGCTGGACGGGCCGGCGCGCCGCGGTGGAGTTCACTGAGGCCGGCGAGCCGGATCAGGGCGACGCACAGGAACGGCACTGTCAGTAGCGTCAGCAATACAGGAATTGTCGCTGCCGGCGCCATTGCGATCGCCATGATCGTCAGTCCCGCCAGCAGTGGTAACGCCAGCTTCTGCCAGGTCGCCATCGGCCCGGCTGCCGACAGATGCCGGTCGAGACTGCCGAGGCCATTGATGGCCGAATCCAGACGCCACGCGCGGCTCGGCCCAAGGCGCAACGCGTCAATTTCTGTGGGCGTCGCCAGCAGCACGCCATATCCACGTTCAGCCGCGTCTGAAACGAACCCCCGAAGCGCATTTGGAGGCAAGACGAAGCCATCGGCAATCATGCATGGAACGCCGTTCACTTCTGCCGACATCAAGTTCGACTGACGCATTTCGCGAATTGCGCGCAATTCTGATCTGGCGCCGCTGACCCCGATGCCGAGGTGATCAGCCAGTGCGCGCACATAGTCGGCCTCGCCGACCCAGCCGAGCGCTGCCAATGCCCGCGGCACGGCAACCTCCCACTCGAAGGCCAAGTGCTCGGCACGGGCCAGCGTCGCCGCGTCAATCACGGTCCCAATCAGGAAATCGTAGCCGCCCCCGCGCTCACCTGGCATCGTCCGCGGCGTTGACGTCGGTTGTGGCTGGTCCTGCGGATGCGATAGATTGGAGCCGAGATTCGCCAGTAGTTGCCCGCCGCGCAGATCGAGAACGGCTTCGGCTGCCCGAGGCATCTGTTCAATCCCCGGATGCCGCGGCATCAGCATTGACCTTTTGTCCGACTGGCCCGGCCTCACATGGCCGACAGTGGCTCCGGAACGACATAATTCAAGGCGAGAAGAGCAACATCGCTGCCTAACGGACCGACCGCAGGAAGAGAGCGCCCGAATGCCGACTGAGCCCCGAGCGAGCATACGCCTTCGGACAATCTGTTCAAGTGCGCTGCTGGCAGCCCTCGCCCTGGCGCAGTCTGCCCTGATTGCGCCCGCGTTGGCCCAGATCGCGCCACCCGCCGAATCGAGCGACCTGCCGCGTCGCGTCGCGATCCGCTTCCTGACGGACAGCGACTATCCGCCGTTCCACTACTACGATGAGGAAGGCGCGCTGACCGGCTTCAATGTCGACATCGCCCGCGCCGTCTGTTTCGAGTTGGCGGCCGCCTGCGATATCCAGGTGCGCCCGTGGGGCGAGCTCGTGGCAGCACTGAAACGCGGTGATACCGACGCCGTTATCGCCTCGCACACGATTACCGCAACGGCGCTGGCTGAGGTGGATTTTTCCGACCGCTACTATCACACACCCGCTTGGCTCGCCGGCCGGCGCGGCGGCAATACGCTCGTTCCCACACCTGAGGGCCTCGAAGGCTTGCGCATCGGTGTTTCGAAGAATGGTCCGCACGAGGCCTACCTGAAGGCCTTCTTCCGGGATAGCGCCATTGTGCCGTTTGACAGTCCGGAACTCGCCCGTGACGCACTCACCGCCGGCAAAGTGGATCTCATCTTCGACGACGGCATAAGTTTGGCGTTCTGGTTGAACGGCACACTGTCGCGCGCCTGCTGCGAGTTGAAGGGCGGCCCGTTCCATGAGCCAAAGTTCTTCGGTGACGGCGTCGGCGTGATGGTCCGCAAACAGGACCCGCAATTGAAGGGGCTCATCAACCAGGCGTTGCGGCGCCTGCGCGAAAGCGGCCGCTACGAGGAGCTGATGCTGCGCTACTTCCCAAGCCGCATCTATTGACGCGCCAACTCTGGTACCCCCGCAATCACGCGCCGGTTGCGTAATGGGCAACCGAAGCGCATTTGACGGACCGCTCATGAACGGCCTGCCTCGCCAGAATTGCCGTCAATCGGCAGCGCTTTCCGGCTTGCTGGCAGGTGAAGCGAGAGCCGTGACCAGTTTGGCCAGCTCGGCCTGATCCTTGGTTGCCGTCTTGCTGAATACGCGATCCAGGTGCGTCTTCGCGGTGCTGTCGGCAATGCCGAGCGCCGCTGCTGCTTCGGCGCGGTTTTTGCCAGCGGCAATCTGCATCACGACCCGCGCCTCCATCGCCGTAAGTCCATAGAGCGCGACCAGCGCATCGACGTCGGGCAGCGCGTACGTGGTCGGCGCAATGAAGATGGCAGCCGTTGCCCGCGCCCCCCAGGCGCGATGCGGTGTGCCGAACGACAGCGGCAACACGTGTGCAATGGCGGGACTGCCGTCGTCCTGGCGCAATGGCACACCGATGCCGCTGCCCCCGATCATGCCAGGATTGGCGGTTTGTTCGATCGCGTGGCGCAAGGCCGATGTCGCCTGCGGGTTCCGGGTTCGGAGTTGCCCTTGCTCGACGCCGACGGGCGTGCCGGCGTGCAGCATGGCTTCGCCAGCCCGGTTGCTGTGCACGATCTGCCCCTGCGCATCGGTGACGATGATGGCAGCAGCGAGCGAGTCCAGTGTCGACTGCATGGTCAGCGTCATGCCGGCAGAAACCTGCAGCAGATCGCCGATGACGACCGCACGACGCACATGCGGCACCAGCAGGCGGCCGATCTCGAGTTCTCCAGGCCCCACCAGATCACGTTTTGTCGAGGTATGGATCAGAAACGTCGCCAAGCGGTCCGGGGTCTTCATGATGATGCTGGCGATGTTGTCGCGCAGTCCGGCCGGCAGCGCCCATTCCTGGAAGAATGGGTCATCGTAGATGTCTTTTCGGCCGATCATTTCGGCCATTGATGCGGTATTGTAGACGTCGCCGATCTCGAATTGCGGAAAAGCGCTGTAGAACGGCATGATGGCGTCGTACTTGTCGTCGAAGAGTTTGCGCCATTGGGGCCAATCGGGTTGCATGTCGCCGTGCCACTCGACTGCGAACCGGGTCTCGCGGCGGACTGTATCGTGAACGGCGATGCCGGCTGTGCACCCGTCGACCAGTGCGCACATCGCCGACAGCGCTTTGGGCCATGCGGACGGATCGAGGACGCTGTCGTAGACCAGCCCGATCGCGTCGTGCAGTGCGGCATCTGCAATTGAAACAGTCATAGCGGTCCCCATTCATTGTGGCGCAGTCAATTGTCAGGCAATCCGGCTACGTATCAAAAGTCTGACACTACCGTCAGATCGCACAGGGCGGCTATCCCCCGCATGGGGGATTACTTTGCTGTGACGTGGACGCACCGAATTGAATTTGTGGAGCGAATTGCCGCACATTTCAATCAACGACGAGGGCCTAGGTCGCCAGCAAATGCGGCCGCACCGGCTGGTTCTGTAATCAGAAGATGAAAGGCGTGAGGGTCAAGCTGAGCACCGGAATTCGCTCCGACCGACTACCCTTGGCCCGCCACCCGCGCGACCGGCATACCGCCACTGGAATCGGCGCGTCGGGGATCGCCAGTCCTGGCGTTTTCATGCACGGCCTTGCGCGCGTGGTACATGATGTAGACGGTCGACGCTGCGTTCGCGAGCAGGACCGCGATCGCGGCGCCGGTGATGCCCGCAAGCTTGATCGCCGGCAGCACGGCCAACATGGCGACGGCAAAACCGAGCAGGAACGCCCGGAAGATCACGTCGGTTCGTTGGGTTGCATAGAAGAAGAACACCCAGACCTCGCGGAAGAACGCGATCGCGTAGGTCAATCCATAGAGCCGCAGAATGGGTGCGAACTGCTCATATCCCGGGCCGAACGCCAGCCGCAGCGTGGTTTCCGCCGGTAGCGACACCAGCAAAATGAACCCCCACACGATCACCCCGAGCATCTTCGTCGTGTTGCGCAGGTATTGGTCGAGCGCCCTGATCCCGCCCGCCGCATAGGCTTGTGATGCACTGCGCGGCACGAAGTTTTCCAGCGCCACCCAGATGAAGTGGGTCACGCCGATCAGGTATTGCCCGGCCCGCAAGCCGCCGATGGCCTCGTCGCTGAGCGTCGCGCCAAGGCTCAAGGCGATCGCCTGGTCCTGCCCGAACGTCAGCACCAGCATCAACGCCAGCCACTGCGCGAACGGCAGATGCCGCTGCCAAACCGTGCCGAGCAGCCGGGGCTTCAGCCGCGCGCCGCGCAGCCTGAGCCAGAGTGGCACGACCGCCGCAAGACCCGAGACGGCCAGTGCCCAAAGCGCCACCGTGACGTCGATCGGGCCGCCGCGCAGCCACTGCGCGAGGAGGATAGCGAGGAACGCGAGATAGCGGACGCCGTCCATCAAAAACGCCTGCCAGCCGACGCGTTGCGCAAAGAGCATGCGGCGCACCGAGTAGAGCAGGTTCTGTGTTCCGGTATAGGCGCCGGCAGCCAGAACGAACCCGATCGCCACGCCGCCATCGCGGAACGCATAGATCCCGAGCACTGCCAGCGAGACCGCAACGCCGGCCGTCAGCGACAGCCCGATGGCCCAGGCCATCACCGCCGCATAGTAGTTCCTGCTGCGCCGTCCCCTGAGGCCGGTCAACGCCATCATCGGCGCCACCACGAGGCAACCCTGCAACGACTGCACGAACATCTGCAGAATGAGCACGATCGCGAGCTTGCCGAATTCGGTGATGCCGAGCAGCCGCGCAACGCCGATGCCGATCGCGAATGTCACGCCGCTGACCAGCACTTGATCCGCCAACGCCAGCAGCACCTCGAGCCGCTTCGGGTCGCCGAGCAGCTTGGCACGCAACCGTTCGACAACCACGTTCATCGGGCGCCCTTTGCTCGCAGCACGGCAGGCACCGTCTGCAGCATGATCTGGAGATCGAGCCAGATCGACCAGTTCTCGATGTAGAGCGTATCCTGCTCCTTCTGCGCGGCGAGATCGCCGTCGCTGCGCACCGTGATCTGCCACAGACCCGTCAGGCCGGGAATCACGCTGGCGCGCATGGTCTGGAATTCCTGATCGAACGATTTCAGATGATACGGTGGGAACGGCCGCGGCCCGACCAGGCTCATGTCGCCGAGCAAAACGTTCCACAGCTGCGGCAGTTCGTCGAGACTGAAGCGGCGCAATATATGCCCGATCCCCGGCAGGATGCGCGGATCGTTCTCCAGCTTGAAGTTGCTGCGCCATTCCGCAGCGCGTTTCGGGTCCGCGGCCAACGCCGTCTCGAGCCGTTCCTCGGCGTCCTTGTACATGGTCCGGATCTTGTAGACGTTGAACGCGCGGCCGCGAAATCCGGTGCGCTGCTGCAGGAAGACGGCGCGGCCGGGATCGGCGATCCGCACAGCCGCGATCAACAGCAGGATGATCGGCAGCGTCAGGATGGCGGCTGGCACGGCGAAAACGAGATCGATGGCGCGCTTCAGCAACCGCGCGTTCGCGGCGCCTTGGCCCTGCCCCGAGAACCGCAACGCTTTCGTATCGGCCAAAAACGCATCTGGGCTGAGCCGCAACGCCTGCAACGCCTGCTTGTTCCGGATCAATGCTATGTGCGGGAACGGCATCGGCCCGAACCGCGCTTCGATGTCCGCGCGGTCCTTGCAATTCATAGCGACGACAGCGACGTCGAGCTTTGGCTCGATCAGCGCCGCATGTTCGAGCCGGCAGAGCAGCGGCAAGGGCAGCTCGACGCCGACCGCCGGTTGGTCTGGCAACGCGATGAATCCGACCGGGCGCAGGCCGATATCCGGGTTGTCGCGGAGGCAGACCGCAACGGCGCGCGCTTCTTCCCCGATGCCGATGATCGCGGTGGGAATGCCGCTCTGGCCAACTCTCGACAAGGCCACGCCGAGGAGTTCGTTTGCGATATAGCCAATCATGACGACCAGCCCGCCGCTGAGCACGGCGAACAGCATGGCTGCGCCCCAGCCATTGTCCGCAACTGTGGCGAGCAGGCTGTACCCGGCAAGCAGCAGGGCGCCGAGCACCCGCAGGCGCAGGCGGCCGCATGGCAGCGTTCCAGGCAAACGGTAGAGCCCGAGGGCGCCGTAGGTAGCTGCCAGCAGCAAGCCGGCGAGAATGACGTGGTTCTGGAAAGCCCACGCATCCGCGGCGGGCAGGAAATGGATCAGTTTGCCGGCGGACTTGATTGCCAAGATCGTGCTCAACACGTCGATGGCGGCGGCCGCCAGACTGGTCAGTCGCCAATTGCTGACGGGCCGTGGTGCACCATCGACTACGGTGTTGCTGCGGTCTGCTGCCGATGTCGTGACGCGCGACTCTGGTCCGCCGATGTTCAAGGGACGTCCTCGATGCCTGTCTGCTGCAACACAGCCGAATGAACCAACCGGCCGCGCGGGGGAGATGCATCGCGCCGACAGAGTCCGAGCAAAACCATCAGACTTCAGTGTGCGCATCGCGAACCAGATGGCATCTTTCGGGCACCGAAGAAAACAAGCGTTGTCGCAGATAGTTATCGGACAAGGTTAACAGCAGATCAGGCGGGATCCGGCACTTAAGCTTGCTGCGCGAATGTTGCTACGTTGCGTTGACGGCGCTGTATGGATGGCCGAATTTGCAAGCGGTCGGCAAAGACGCCTCGATAGGCGCCACCCTGAACCACTGATCAGCTGCCAGAGGCACGTTACTTGGACGCATCGCGCCAGATCGAACAGGAAGCGCCCCGCGCCGGGTCCGCCGGGCACAGGCATCGCTCGTTCTTTGACTGGTACGCCATGATGCTGATGGGCGTACTGCTCGGCTACGTCTTCATCGGCAAGGGCTTCGCCTATCAGGGCTTGCCGCCGCTGCTTGTCGGCGAGGTCACGCTGTTGGCGGGCGTCGCATGCTACGTCACGTCTGGCGTCGTGCTCGCGACACTGTCGACTGTGGCGAGCCGATTTCTCGCCGTGCTGATGCTCTGGGTCTTGTTTCGAACGGTGCCCTACATCGGCATGTACGGCATCGACGCGCCGCGCGACGCTGTGATCGTCGGCTACGGCGTCTTCGCTTACATCGTCATGGCGCTGATGCTCGAGAACAAGCACCGCCTCAACCAGTTTCTCGCCGTCTACGCGCCGGCAGCCGCGCTGTTCGTCATCACCAGCCCGTTCGTATTCGTCTTTACGCGCTTCTTCGAGGATTATATCCCGACCTTTCCAGCGCCAAACGGCGAGCCGATTTCGCTCTGGTCGTTCCGTCCGGGTCAATTCGGCGTGCATCTGGCTGGCGCCGGGATATTTGCGTTTCTTGGCCTGCAGCAGGTCAACCTGGTCTGGATCGGCACGTTTCTCGCAACCGCCGTCATGGCCTCCGCCAGCAGTCGCGGTGCCATGCTGGCGATCGCCGTGCCGCTGGTCATGGTCGCCATGATCGGCGGCCGCATCCGCCAACTCCTCCTGCTTGGCTTGTACGGTCTGGCCGGTTTGGCCGTGGTGTTCGTGATCGAGTCGGCCTACTTCGACTTCCGCGAGGTCGATACGATGAGTTCCTACGACCGGCCGGTCGGTGTCCGGCAGGTCATCTCCGGCATTTCGAGCATGTTCGACGGCTCCACCGCGCAGCTGTCGCAGACCAAGGAATGGCGTCTGAAATGGTGGGAGATCATTCAGGACCACACGCTGAAGGGGCCGTTCTTCTGGACCGGCAAGGGCTTCGGCATCAACCTTGCCGATGCCGATGGATTCCAGCAGCCGAATTCCGAGAATGCGCCGCCCCTACGCGATCCTCACAGTGTCCATATCACGATGCTGGCGCGCGCCGGCGTTCCGGGCCTCGCGCTCTGGATCGGCGCACTCGTCTCCTGGAGTTGGCTGCTGATCGCCACCATGTTCCAGGCGCGGGCGCGTGGCGAGCACAAGTGGGCCGACATCTTCCTGTTCATCTGGGGCTACGGTGCCGCCGTCGTTGTTGAATCGTCGTTCGACATCGGCTTGGCCGGCCCCATGATGGGCATTCCGTTCTGGAGCCTGTTCGGTCTCGGCCTCGCGGCGCCAATGATCTACCGCGCCAAGTACGCAACCGACGACAATTGATGCGCCTGCCGCGAACGCCGGTGCGTCGGGTATACGAGGCGGCATGACCAACGCCTTTCATCGCCGGACGTTTCTTGGCGCAGCCGCCGCGGCGACCGCGGCCGCGACGTTGCCAGTTGCTGCTCGTGCCGAGTGCGCGCGCGCGCCCTCGCTTGGTGCGGCCGCAGCCGAGCGCGGCCTGACCTTCGGCTGCTCGATCGGCGTCGCCGTACTGCTGGACAAGCCCTACGTCGATCTGCTGTTGCGCGAAGCCCGCATCCTGACCACGGATCTGGCCTTCAAGCTCCCCTTCATCAACCCGGAGCGTGGACGTTTCGATTTCGCCCAGGCCGATCAGGTGGCGGCCTTCGCGAGCAGCAACAAGCTTCCATTGCGCGCGCACACGCTGTTCTGGGATCTCGCCAATCCGGAGTGGGTGACGAAGCTGTCCGTCGCCGAGCGCCGCTATGAGTTCGATCGCGTCCTCGATACGATCATCCCGCGCTATGCGGGACGTATCCACTCGTGGGAACTGGTCAACGAGTTGTTCTGGCCGGGCTATGGTGAGCCTGGTGGCTTCCGCCGTGGTGCCTGGTATGATGCGCTCGGCAAGGATTACGTCGATCGCGCATTCGCGCGCGCGGCTGTGCTGGATCCCGGCGCCAGGCTGGTTCTGAACCAGGACATGACCGAGCGCGACGACGAGATCGGCCTCGCGGTGCGCAAGTCGCTTCTCCGCGTCGTCGACGAGTTGAAGGCCAAGGGCAGACGCCTCGATGTCGTCGGACTACAGGGCCATATCGACCCGTCGCTGCCGTTCGACCACGGCGCGTTCGCGGCGTTCCTCTGGCAACTCGCCGAGCGCAAGGTGTCGATCGCCATAACCGAATTGGATGTGCTGGACACGACGCTGCCTGGTGATCACGCGCGCCGCGATCTCGAGGTTGGCCGGCACTATCGCAGCTTCCTCGATACTGCGCTGAAAGTACCAGCGGTCGACACGGTGATCACGTGGCAGCTCGCCGACAGTCACAGTTGGTACCGCAGCGACTGGTATCGTTCCGTCACACCGGCTTTGCCTAGGGATTGGTTGGCACGCCCGCTGCCGTTCGACGACCGGCTGGAGCGCAAGTCTGCGTGGTACGAGATGGCAGCGGCCTTCTGCGGCCGGCAGCAGACACCTAAATCTGTCCCGCCCGGCGACAAAGGCCGGTAATGCCCTGGATGTAGCTCAAGTAACGCGCAAAAGTCAGCTGCACTCTCAGCTGACGCTCGAGCCCTTCTTGTCGCCGCCCCAGGCGGCGCGGAACGGCCAGCTCTTCGACTCGCTCTGCAGCAACGACCGCAGTGCAAAATACACCGACCGTGTTCCAATGAGACCGATGCATGCGAGCTTCGTCAGTGGCCCGACAGGCTTGCCGAACGGCGTCGCAAGTATCGTGCGCAGCATCCGCATCGGCCGCGAGTACACCGTCTCCGACACCGACATGTAGGTGCGGCTCTCGGTGGTGGTCTTGGCTTCGGTGATGCCCGGGTGATAGCAGCGATAGAAGAGCGGCGCACGCTCCTGCGCGAAACGGCCGATCAATGACAGCTCGAGCACCGTTGCCTTTTCCGAGCCGAGGAAGTTCGGCAACAATCCCGTCATCGCCAAGGCTTCACGGCGCATGACGCCGAAGATCTGCGAGTTGCTGCGGCAGCGGAACAGCACGTCGTAGAACCGGCGGACGGCGAAGCGCGACTCAGCGACATCGATCGGATCGATGAAATACTTGATCGACGTGCCCGGTATGATGAAGGCCCCGCTCTCGCCGTCGCGATAAAACGGCATGCCCTTTTCGTCGACGCAGATGACCTCCGTCTGTGCCAGCACTGCGTCGGGGTTTTCATCGAGCAAGCGCACGCAGGCTTCGAGATAGGTTGGCGCATATGTGTCGTCGACGGCTGCCCACTTGAAAAGCGGTGCTTCGCCGATCTCGAATACGCGGTTGAAGTTGGCGCATGCCCCGATGTTGCGCGCATTGCGATGATAGCGAATGCGTGGATCGCGCCGCGCCCACTCGTGGCAGATGCGCGCCGTGCTGTCGGTCGAAGCGTTGTCTGAAATGACGATCTCGAAATCCTGGAACGTCTGCGACGTCAAATTTTCCAGCAGCGCCGGCAGAAACCGCTCGCCGTTGTAAACCGGTACACCGATTGTAAGCTTGATGCTGTGCGCCATGTTGGTTCAGGTAGTCCGTCGTTACGCCACTGGAACGTCTTAGTGCGTGAGCTGCCGCAATGCCAGCCTCGAAGCTCAATATGCTTACGGGCGACCACCGCTGTGCACGAACAGTGCCGCATTCTTCAGCGGACGGTCAACGGAAAAAACAGCATGGAAAAAACAGCATAATTGCTATGCGGCCGGTCATTGCGACCATTGTTGACGCCAGATCGACCATTTCGTCAGCTGCCTGCGTAAACCATCCGCACGCTATCCTTTCGTCGCCGTGGCCGATTTCGACTATCTCCAACGTGTCGTCTTCCAGGCACGAGTATTGTCATGCGTCACACAGTCGTTACGAGAACGCGCGCGCCGTTGCGCCTCGGTCTCGCGGGCGGCGGCACGGATCTCTCGCCCTACAGCGAGGAGTTCGGCGGCGCAGTCTTGAATTGCACGATCGATCGCTTCGCCTACGCATTCATCGCGCCGCGCCAGGACGGGCATCTCGTCTTTCGTGCGCGTGACCTCGGACTGGAGGAGAGCTTCCAGAGCGCGGACGCAGCCGAAACGTCGAAGCTCGATCTACACCGCGGCGTCTACCTGCGCGTGATCCGCGAATTCAATCGCGGCCGCCATATCCCGATGACGATGACGACGACGGTCGACGCGCCGCAAGGCTCCGGCCTCGGCTCGTCGTCGGCGCTGGTCGTCGCGATGATCGACGCTTTCCGCGTGCTCCTCGATCTGCCGCTCGGCCAGTACGAGGTCGCCAAGCTCGCCTTTGAGATCGAGCGCGAGGACTTGAAGCTTTCCGGCGGCAAGCAGGACCAGTACGCGGCTGCGTTCGGCGGCATCAACTTCATCGAGTTCCTTCCTGACCGCCGCGTCATCGTCAATCCGTTGCGCGTGCCGACATGGATCCGCAACGAGCTCGAGTCATCGCTGGTCGTCGCATTCTCGGGTCAGTCGCGCTCGTCGGCGGCCATCATCGACGAGCAGCGGGCCGGGCTCGTCAGCAACTCGGTCGACACAATGGCCGCGATGCACCAGCTGAAAAGCGACGCCGTCGACATGAAGCGCGTGCTGCTCCAGGGACTGATCGGCGAGGTGGCTGCGATCCTCGATCGGTCATGGACATCGAAGAAGGCCACGGCTGCCGGTATCACCAACAGCCGCATCGATGAGATTTATACCCTCGCGCGCAACAGCGGAGCGATCGGCGGCAAGGTTTCAGGCGCCGGTGGCGGCGGCTTCATGATGTTCGTTTGTGCGCCGGAAAACCGGTCGCAACTGGTGGAGGCATTGAACGGCGCGGGCGCTATGGCGAGCCCCGTGAAATTCACAGAGATGGGATGCGAGACATGGCAGACAAAAGTATGACTTCGATCGTCGAGTATCTCGAGCGCTCACGCGACGTGATCGATGCGTCGATCGAGAGCGAGGAGTTTCTCGGGTCGATCGCCAAGATTACCGATGCGATCACGGTGGCACTGCGCGGCGGCGGCAAGCTGTTGACCTGCGGCAATGGCGGCAGCGCCGGCGACGCCCAGCACATCGCCGGCGAATTCGTCTCGCGGCTGAATTACGACCGTGCCCCCGCGGCCTCGATCGCGCTCACCACGGATACCTCAGTGATCACAGCGATCGGCAACGATTACGGCTATGAGCACGTGTTCGAGCGTCAGGTGCTGGCACTCGGCCGCCCCGGTGACGTGCTGCTCGCGATCTCCACGTCCGGCCGCTCGCCGAGCATATTGAACGCCATGCAGGCGGCGCGCGAACGTCAGCTGATCGTCATCGGCTTCAGCGGCAAGACCGCAGGTGACATGCCGCCGCTAGCTGATCTGATGCTGCACGTCCCATCGGACTCGACGCCGTTGATCCAACAGATCCACATCACCGCGGCGCACATCGTCTGCGGCCTCGTCGAGGAGCGGCTGTTCCCGCGCGAGGCGCCAGCCCTTGCCTAGGAAGACCTTGCCTCGAGAGCCCTTGCCCAAGCAGGCGATGATCCTCTGTGGTGGTTCGGGCATGCGGCTCGGCAGCTTGACTGCGGCAACGCCGAAGCCGTTGCTGGCCGTCGGCGGCCGGCCGTTCCTCGACGTGCTGCTGCTTGAACTCGGCCGCCACGGCATCACCGATGTCATGCTGCTCGCCGCATTCGAGGCTGAGCAGATCGAACAATACATTGCCGACAACCCGCTCGCGCACCGCTTCGGCATGCGCCTGCGCGTTTCGGTCGAGCCTGAGCGCGCGGGAACCGGCGGTGCCCTCCATCACGCGCGCGACGTGGCGGACCGCGAGTTCCTGCTGCTCAACGGCGACAGCTGGTTCGATATCAATCTGCTCGGGATCACTGGCGCGGAATCGACGCCCGCCGTCGACGTCGTCATGACCGTCCGCGAGATCGAGGACGCGTCACGTTACGGCGTCGTCGGAATGGATGGCGACAGAGTAACCGAGTTCCTGGAACGTCCGCGCGCTCCGGGCCCAGGTCTCGTCAATGCCGGCATCTACCGAGTCCGCGACAGCATCTTTGCGTCGTTGCAGCCGAAATGCTCCTTCGAACGCGACGTCCTTCCATCACTTGCCCGCTCAGGCCGTGTCGCTGGCGTTCGCCGCTCTGGCTATTTCATAGACATTGGCGTGCCTGAAACGTTCGCGCGCGCCCAGATCGAGATCCCTGCGAAGCAGCGCCGCAAGGCCGTCTTTTTCGATCGCGATGGCGTTCTCAATCATGATCTCGGTCACGTCGGCAGCGTCGATCGATTCCAATGGATCGACGGCGCCCGCGAGGCTGTGCGCGCCTTGAACGATGCGGGTTATTTCGTTTTCGTCGTCACCAATCAGGCCGGCGTCGCGCGTGGCCTCTACACCGAGCACGACGTCGCGACGCTGCATGAGCACGTCGATCAGGAGCTGGCATCCGCCGGCGCCCACATCGACGGCATGCGCTATTGCCCCTACCACGCCGACGCCAAGTTCGAGCACTATCGGCAGGCCAGCGATTGGCGCAAGCCCGCGCCAGGCATGCTGCTCGATCTGATGTCGAAATGGGACGTCGACCGCGAACAAAGCCACATGATCGGCGATCAGCCGACGGACATCGAGGCGGGCCGCGCTGCGGGAGTAACCGCGCACTGCTTCCTTGGTGGCAACCTGCTCACTTTCGTGCGCGGTCTCGGGCTGGTGTAGAGTCGATCCCCGCCGCATTGGCTGCGTACCGGGTGGGGTCAGGCCCTTGGTATTGCCGTCGCCTGGACTTTATGCGCTGCTCAGGGTCTGACCCCGGTCTCCGGCATCACCCCCTCACGACTTCGGCGTCGTCTGCAGCCAGCGCAACCCCGGCTCGATCACTGCGATCTGAGCGAGCAGTACCGCGCATTGCGCGTATCGTGCTGCGAGCCGCCGCGGGTTCGTCATCAAGCGCCACAGCCATTCCATGCCATTGTCGCGCATGAACGACGGCGCCCGCACCTGCGCGCCTGCGATGAAGTCGAGGCCCGCACCGACGCAGATGAACCCGGTCTTGACTCCGTGATCCAGTGCGCGCGCCGCCAAAATCTCCTGTTTCGGCGCGCCGAGTGCGAGGAACGTGATGCGCGCGCCGGATGCGCGAATCCGCTCGATCGCAGCGTCGGCAATCGGGCTCCGCGGATCGAACCCGAGCGGTGGTGAGTCTTTGCCCGCGATACTCAGGTGCGGGAAGCGCCGCAGCAGTTCCGCGGCGACCTTGTCCAGGACCTCGGGACTGGTGCCGAACAGATAGACCGGCATGCCGTGCTTTGCACAATTCTCGGTCAACGGCAGTACGAGATCGGCGCCGGTCGTCCGCTGGATGCGCTTGTCCTCGCGCCGGCCGAGCGTCGCAATCGGCCAGCCATCGGCGATCACGTAGCGCGCCTTGCGCATGGCATCGAAGAACACGGCATCGTGACGCAACTTCACCAGCAGATCGAGGTTGAGCGGCGCGAACGAGAAGCCTTCGCCGCGTAGTGCCGACTGCGTCAGAGTTTCCAGGCTGTCTTGCGCATTGGCGAGATGAATCGGCCAGCCGTCGACATGCGCGAGCGGGGCTGTACGGGTAGCGGCAGAAATGGCACCGGTCACGGAAACATCCTTGTTGTCGTTGGCCGCGAATGTGGCGACGGGCGGCCCGCCCGACGTCGGCAAGTCAACCGGTCGCGGGTCCGATCCGAACCGCGAGCGGATGGCAAGCATCGGTTTCTCGATGAGTTTGTAGGAAGCTGCGGCAACGGCGAACGCCAACACCCAACCGAGCAGGAATCCGGAGACGCGCCCGCCGGTGATGTGCTGGCCGAGCTCGAACGCAGCCGGATGCCAGAGGTATAGCGAATAGCTGAGCCAGCCGACGAGAATGGCAGCATTGCCGTTGAGTGCGCGATACACGGATCGATTGCGTGCACCGAGCACGAGCGTTGCCACCACCGGCATCAGCGCGAGGCCCTGCAGGCTGTAGCGGAACGTGTCGCGAAAGAACGGGTTGCGGATGACGAGCGTCGCCGCCAGCACGGCGAGACCAGCCGCGACGACAGCCGGCCGCGTCAGGAACCGCGCCAGGTCAGCACCCTTCGCCGAAAACAGCAGCGTCGCGCATAACGCGCCATAGGCAATCGAATCGAGCCGCGCTTCACTTGCCTGGTAGGCATACTCATAGACCAGCGCCGGACTCGACATCAGCGAGGCAGCACCGACGCGCACGGCCAAGGCTGCGGCACAGGCCAGCGCCAACGCGGCTGCGAGCTTGCGCCAGTTCGGCGCCAGCCAGATAAAGAGCCACGGATACAGCAGATAGAAATGCGCCTCGACCGCCAGCGACCAGAGATGATTGCCCTCAGGCAGCACTTGCCCCGGCGCGAAGATCACCAGGTAGTTCATGAAATAGAGAAAACCACCCGCGATGCCGAATGCCGTCGGCTGCGTGGTCGAGGCGAGCCAATGCGCAGCGACGACCGTCGCCACGAACGCGAACAGCGCAGGATACAGCCTGAGCGCGCGTCGCAGATAGAAGTCGCGAAGGCCGATGCCGCCGCGCTTTGTTTGCTCACGGATCAGCAGCGTCGTGATGATGAATCCGCTGATGAAGAAGAACATCGTCACGCCGAAGCCGCCGGGCACGATCCAGCCGAGGCCGGAATGCGCGACCATGACGATCAGCACGCTCACCGCGCGCAAGCCGTCGAGCGACGCCACCTCGCCGGAGCCGAGCGTCCGTGCCGGGTTCATCGGTTGTGCGTCTCTAACGGCGCTTTGCAGCATAACGAGTCCGTTTCAATCTTGCGTTGGCGCTGGAACCATGTTCGACGCTGCAGCGTTGCAAGCTTGTCGCAACAACGGGCGGCCTCAGTCATCCGTCAGCAGCACGGGCCTGAGCTTGCCGCCGCGATCCAGGATCTCGAAGGCGCTCTGATAGTCGGCGCGCAGCGTCACGCCATCGCGCGCAACGAGCACGACCTGGTTGGCGCCGTTGGCGAATTCCGCAACGTAGCGGTCGCGGATCAGCACGCCGCCGTCGATCACGACCAGATCGTACGGCCGCGCTATGCCGGCAACGACGCTGGCGATGCGCACGGAACGGGCGTTGCCTTGCCGCCCGACCGGCAGGATGTCGATCGGCATCCCCTGCGCCCGCGATATCGCTGCAGCCGGTTGCGTCGTGCCAGCGACGATGTCGAAGAGCCCCGGCAGCGCGCCGCCGTTCGGCAACAGGCCCGAGACGATCTTGCCGCGCGGATCGGCATCGATCAGCAGCACCCGGTCGCCGGCACCGGCGGCAGCGAGCGCGGCATTGACGGCAACGGTCGACTTGCCTTCGTAGTCGCCGACCGACGTGACGAGCATGATCAGCGGCTTTTCCTCGGCCGATCGCGCGTTGAGCTCGGCCGAAAGCCGAGCCAGCGCCATCGACGCCGGCGCATTCGGATTGTTCAGCGCAAACATCGGCACTTCGGTGCTGCGGCCTGAGATCGCCGGCAAGCGGCTGGTCGCGCCGCGCACCACGTCGCTCAGGCGCGGCACGACCAGCGTCCGCCGTGGGCCGGTGATCGTACGCAGCTGCCGCTCGCCACGCAGCCGCGGATCGGCCCTGAGCCGCCGCATTGCACCATTGATGCCGAGGCCGAGGCCCGCGAGACCGCCGATCGCCAGCAGATGCAGCAACGTCGGTGCTTGCGCGCCGCGTGGCGGGATCGCTGGCGATAGAACCGAGGCCAACGCTGTATTGATCCGGCTGACCTCGTCCAGCTCGCGCGATCGCGTCAGGAATGTATTGTAGATGGCGCGATGCGCCTCGGCCGCGCGTTCCAGTTCCTTCAATTTCACGACGCGCTCGTTGGTGTTCGATGCCTGGTCCTTCAGGCCCTCGAAGCTCCGCTCGAGCGTCTGCGCGTTGGCACGCGCACGCTCGGCCTCGAGCCGCGCGTTAACCGCGAACCGGGCCAGTTCGTCGCTGATCAGTCGTTGCGTGTCGGAGAGTTCCCGCTGTACTTGCCGGAGTGACGGATGCGTCGGCATCAGCGTCGCCGAAAGCGCGGCTTCGCGCCGGCGGATCGCGGCATACTGCGTGCGCAGGCGTGCAATCGTTTCCGAGCGCAGCGCCTCAGGGATCGAGTCGGGCTCCAACCCAGCCCGCTTCAAGCGAACGATCTGCTCCAGCAGGTCGCCGGCCTTCGCCGCATCGTTGCGTGCAATGACGAGCTGTGTATTGAGTTCGGCGAGCTGCTGCTCGTTGACGAGCCGTCCCGACACGCCGACGATATCGTTGTCCCGCTTGAATCGCTCGATGTTGTCTTCGGCCGTGCCCACGGCTTTGCGCAGTTCCTCGAGCCGACCGGACATGGCTTCGACGCCGCGTTTGGACAGGTTCTGCAGCGTCTCGAACCGGGTCGCCACGTAGGCTTCGGCGATGCGATCGGCAATTCTTTGTGCCTTCGCCGGATCGCGCGTCGTCACCGACAGGTCGATGACGTAGCTCTGCGGCTCGCGCTTCACCTTGATCGAGCGCTGCAGGTAGCGCAGTGTCGTCAGTTCGGGCGGCACGGTCGCAATCTTCAGGCCGAGCGCCGACTTCACCGTGTTACGCGCGTTCTCCATTATCCGGGTGAATGTCTGCCCGTCGCCATTGAATTCCGGGTCGGCAACCAGACCTTCGTGCTCGACCACCGCCTTGAGGACGTTGTCCGAATAGAGAATACGCATCTCGCTCTCGACCAGCGATACGGCCTGGTCTGCCGAACCCGCCTTTGGATTGCCGTCGTCCTTCACGATCTGGACGCCACGCGGATCTATGAAGATCCGGGTCGATGACTCGTAGTACCTGGGCAGGAACAGCGCGACCGCGCCAGTCAGCAGCGCCAGTGCCGCCGTCGACAGCGCGATCCGCGCCGCGTGATCGCGCACGGCTGAAAACAGCTCGCGCACGGTGAATTGGTTCTGGCCAATGGTTGGCCCGCCGTCACCAAGATTGAGTTGTACGGGTGCGACTGCGATTGGGTTTTTCGTTGCGATGGACATCGTCCACCCTCCTGAAGCGCACGATCTACCCTGAAGCGGGATCAGATTATCGCTAGCAAGTCCGGGGCCACGCGACCAGTTTGTCTTGAAAACGCGATAAACACCGGGATCTGTTAAGCAATTTTCGAGCATCGCCGATCCGTTATTTGGCATTGGCATGTGCCAGAACGGGACCGCGAGCGACCATTGGTGGCTTGTTTTTCAAGCCCCCAATGCGATCCTGAGCCATCCCGCGTTCCGTCTCCGCCGCAGATGTCGCCGGCAACGGCAATTCCCCTTGATTTCCCGAGGACGCGATGGGCATGCTCGCGCCCGATTCTCGGGTTAACCAAGAGGCCGTGATCGACGCCGCCAGTTAAGGCTCCCCCAATTGACACTCCAAGTGTTCCGTCCGCGAGGCCAGACCCCATGAACTCTCCCAAGGCAGCATTCCTGAGCGTTCTCGGCCGTTCGGAGACGCCGCAACGCGAGACGCTGCGCCAGGCCCGTGCACGATCCAAGCCGGTCGGGCGCCGACAGGAGCTGCGCTCACGCCTGGTGCTGGCAAGCGCCAGTCCACGCCGCCTGATGCTGCTCTCGCAGGTCGGTGTCACGCCGGACGCGCTCCGCCCCGCCTCCATCGATGAGACGCCGAAGCGGGCCGAGATGCCGCGCAGCCTCGTCACCCGCCTCGCTCGTGCCAAGGCTGAATCGGCGCGCGATCTGATCGCCAACGACAAGGAAATCGCCGAGGCCTACGTGCTTGCCGCCGACACGGTGGTCTCCAGTGGCCGCAACATTTTCGGCAAGCCGAAGAACGTCGACGATGCGCTGGCGATCCTGCAGCGGCTCTCAGGGCGTTCACATCGCGTCTACACGGGCCTTTGCCTGATCACGCCGGACGATCGTGTGCGTCTCAAGGTCATCGACACGCGCGTGCGCTTCAAGCGCCTATCCAAGGAAGAGATGCAGAGCTATCTCGCCTCTCGCGAGTGGCGCGGCAAAGCCGGTGGCTACGCGATTCAGGGGCTCGCCGGCTGCTTCGTTCAGAAGATCGTCGGCTCCTATACCAACGTCGTCGGCTTGCCCTTGACCGAAGTCGTCGGCATGCTGGTGGCGGAAGGCTTCCCGATCCATTTCAACTGGTTGAAGGCCGGCGAGGCTGAGCCTGAGTAGTGAAAGAAAAGCGACCCGGGTGACCACCATGGCGAGCAGCACCCCCGGCCCACCGGTCAAGGTCGGTAAATGTCCGATCTGCAAGAGCGTCGGCGATCCCCTTTATCGCCCGTTCTGCTCGCGCCGTTGTGCCAATATCGATCTGGCCCGCTGGCTCGGCGGCTCCTACGCGATTGTCGGCGGCACCAATGACGCGGACATGGAAGGCGACGACGCCGAGCGCAACCAGAAGCTGCTGAAGCCGCAGATGAAGGTCGAAGACCATGAAGATGAGTGAGATCCCGTTCGGCACCACCAACTGGGCCGAGGTGCCGAAGACGGTGCACAATGGCGAGACGGGGCAAGCAACGTGGCGCACCCGCGAGTTCGGCGGCATTCGCGTCCGCATGGTCGAGTATTCGCCGGGATATCTCGCCGACCACTGGTGCCAGAAGGGCCATATCCTGCTGGTGCTCGACGGTGAGCTCGAGACCGAGCTGGCGGACGGTCGCCGTTCCACATTGCTCCCCGGGCAAAGCTATCAGGTTGCCGATGGCGCCGAGCCGCATCGCTCCCGCACGGGCCCGAAGGGCGCCAAACTCTTCATCGTCGACTGAGTCGATCCACTTGAGCCCATCGCCGCCGTCCGCGCACCAACCACTGCAGGCCGTCACCCGGCTTTATCACGCCTACTTCACCGGCCTGATGTTGACGCTGGTCACCCGCCGCAGCGGCGCCGACGCGGCCGAATGGGTCTATCGCCTGTTTCGCCACCAGCATCACGAGAAGTTTCTCTCGAGCTTCGGCAAGCTCGGCCTCACCGGCATGCCGGATGCGGTCGCCTGCGCGGCCTATCACTATCTCTCGAACAGCGTCGGCGGCGTCTCGGTCGAGTTCATGCGCGAGAGCGACCGCAAGGCCTGGGTCCGCTTCGTGCCACCCCGCTGGGCCTATCCCGGCGCCGCCATCTGCGGCATCCCGAGCGAGGTCTCGCGCGCGATGCTGCGCGGCTGGTACGCCGAGAATGGCGTCTCGCTCGGCAACCCACGATTGGGCTTCGTGTGCACCGCACAGACGACGGATGGCCAGCACGGTCTCGCCGGCTATTTCCAGGAGTACGATGCGGCGCTCACGCCCGAGCAGCGGCTGCGTTTCGCCCCGGGCGAGTTGCCGCCGCCGTTCGTGCCCGAGGCCGCACCGCGACTGCCGGCCACCGACTGGCCTGCGGACCGCCTCGCCAAGGCCGAGCGCAATTATGCAATGGAATACATCCGCTCCGGCTTGCCGCGTCTGGCGGAGGTGTTCGGCCCCGCCGAGGCCAGCCATCTCGGCCGCGTCACCGGCCGGCTGATCGGCGCGCAGCTTTACCGAGAGACTGCAATGCTGCTCGGCACGCCCGGCGAGGGCACCAGCGCGGCGGGTTTTGCCGAATGGCTGGCGGCGCTCGCGCGAGCCGAGGGTGACACGGCCGAGGTGGTTGACAACGATGCTGCGACGCTCGTCGGCCGTAATGGCTGGCGGCTGATGCGCGGCCTCGGCCCATTGTCGCCGGCGATCTTCGATGCGTGGAACGGCCTTTTCGAAGGCGCACTCGCCGTGCACGACCGCTTCCTCGCTCTCGAAGCCATCGAGCGGATCGACTACGGCGACTCGCGCATCACCTGGCGGATCAGAAGTATCGGCGTTGGGGGCAGATCCTGAATGGCGCGCCCGCTCCGGGCTGAAGCCTTGCCATGGGTCTGATCCCGTCCACAACGCGCTTTACCGCAGCGGATCGGCACCCGGAATGCCCAACGCAAATTGCCCGTGGTTCTCGTAGGCGATAGTGCTGACCATCAGATGCTGCGCGCCGACGTTGATGTCGCGCCAATACCGCTGCAGGCGATGCGAGCTGAACGCGGCCTCGCCGCCGGCGAAGCGAAACGCCTCCGTCGTCACCTCGGCGGCAACTTCGGTCGCAAACGCGGTGACACTGCGCATCTCGGCCTGCACACGCGGCGGCGGGATCTCGCCGGCAGAGGCAAACTCCCAGGCTTCGGCATAGATCTTGAGTACGAGGCCGCGCGCTGCCCGCAGTCGCAAGTCCCCCAGGCCGACCGCGCGCTGGAACGCAGGCCGCGCTTCAAGCGCGGTCGGTGATGGCGCAAAGCTCCGCCGTTTCGATTTCGCAAACTGCACCACATTGTCGAGCGCACCGCGCCCGACGCCGAGCGCAAAGGCGGCGTGCTCGTTGGCGACGAAGCCCGGATGCCCGAGCCGATACAGCGCACCACCGCGCCGTGGCGGCGTGTTCAGCCGATCCCAGGTGAACGCTTCCGGCACCATGCAGTTTTCCAGTGACACGTCGCAGCTGCCGGTACCTTTCAGGCCCGCGACATGCCAGTTGTCGTGGATCGTCAGCGACTTGGCCGGCACGACCAGCAGGCGCAACTCGGGCGGCCCCTCGGTCGCGCGCTGCACCCGTGCGCCGACCGTCATCCATTGCGCGTGCCGCACGCCGCTCGCGAACGACCACCGCCCCGTCAGGCGATAACCGCCAGCGACGGGCACGGCCAGCCCGTTCGGCATCGCACTGATGGCAGCCGTCGGGATGCGGCTGCCAGCAAAGATCTCGGCGATGGCGTCCTGATGCAGAAACGCGCCCGGCAAGCCGATGCCGGTGCCGCCGATCATCAGGCACCAGCCGGTCGACGGCTCGATGGCGCTCAACGCTTCGATCACGTCGAACTGGGTCTCAGGATCGGCTTCCGCGCCGCCGAGCACGGTCGGCAGCTTGAGGGCGAGAAGTCCTGTGCTCACCAATGCATCGACGATCGCAGGCGGCAGGGTGCCGCGCGCCTCCGCCTCGTCTGCGTGCGCCATCACGGTCTCGCGGATCGACTCGACCGCCGCCAGTAGCGCCGCCCGCTTCCTCTCACGCTCGATCGGGAAGTTTGGGTGCATGCTGTCACCCGCCGCTCGGTTCACGCCCCGATCACCGGCGCGCCGATGCTCTCGATCATGATGTTGACGCAGGCGGGCTTGCCTTTCGCCGCCGCCGCCAGCGCCCGCTCGACCGCCGGCACCAGCTGATCGATGCGCTCGACCAGTTCGCCATGACCGCCGAGCGCCACCACCACCTGGTCATAGCGCGTCGGCAACAGATCGCAGCCGTGCATGCGGTCGGCGCCGTAGTCGCGCTTCTGGATCTGGCTCTCCGCGTTCCAGCAGGCATCGTTGCCGACGATCGCGACGAACGGCAGCTTGTGGCGTACCGCCGTGTCGAACTCCGCCATGTGGAAGCCGAACGTGCCGTCGCCCAGCACCGCGATGACAGGCGCCTTCGACTCTGCCCGCCGCGCCGCGATCGCCATCGGAATCGAGCCGCCGATCGAGCCGGCGACGCTGTTGATCATGCGCCGGTTGACCGGCAGCAGGCTCTGCCCCCACTGCGCGAACTCGCCGCCGTCGCAGATCAGCACCGTCTCCGGATCGCGCTCGACGAGTGGGCGAATGGCGCGGAACACTTCCGCCGCGTGCAGGTGACCCGCCGTCTTGCCCTTGAACTGGCCCCAAGCCTCCGGCCGGTTGTCCCTCAGCGCGCGCGACTGCTCGAGCCAGGCACCACCGCGTGCCTTGGCCACTGCCGCACGCCGGATCAGCGCCTCGCCTGCATTGCGCGCGTCCGCGACCATGCCGAGCAGCAGCGCCGCGCCCTTTTCCTTCGCGGCCCGCTCCAGCAATGCGCCTTCCGGATCGATGGCGATGATGCGCACTGCCGGATCGAACGCCGGGCCTTTCGCCCACTTCACCGTGAAGTCCAGCGCCTTGCCGAGCAGCAGGATGAGATCGGCCTTTTTCACGACGTCGCTGAAAGCGCCGATGGTCGCGTCGTTGGCACCGCGCGGGCTCTCGATCACCGCGGCTGGCGCACCCGTTGCCTTTTCCAGGCGCGCCAGCATCTGCCGCCCCTCGCGCGACGATAGCGCTGGCCCTGCCAAGATCACCGGCCGCGTCGCACCGGCCATCGCCGCCAGCACCGCGTCGGCGGCGCCGTCCGTCAGCGCAATCGGCGCCGGCTTGATCGAGGCCGCGTCCGGCCAGCGCACGGCATTGGCGCTGACTTCCTCGTCCAACAGGTCCGACGGCAAGCTCAGATGCACCGGCCCTGGCCGCCCGCTCCCAGCAATGCGCATCGCTTCGGCCAGATCCTCGCCGAGGCCAGCCGCCGATTTCGCCATCCAAGACGCCTTGGTCACCGGCGCTGCCATGTCGGCCTGCCGGATTTCCTGGAAACCGCCGCGGCCAAGCTCCCATGTCGCGGCGTGTCCCGACAGCAGCACCATCGGGCTCTCGGCCGAAAGCGCCGTGAACAGTGCCCCGACCGCATTCGCGTGGCCTGGGCCGCCGGTCACCATGGCGATGCCGGGCTCGCCCGTGAGGCGCCCCCACGCGTCCGCCATATGCACGGTCGCTGCTTCGTGGCGCACGTGGATCAACTCAAGCTTCGACGCGATTGCGGCATCGAAGATCGACATGATGTGGTTACCGGACAGCGTGAAGATCGGCCGCGGCCCCAGCCGCTCCAGGCTTTGAGCAACGATGTCGGCACCACGGAGCGTTGCGGTCATGTCGGTGTCCCTGATCGATCCGGGGTCTGGCCCCATTAGGGCTAACTTATTTTCTTGCGCGATGGAATCGATTTGTGATTCCGCCGTGGAATGGCTCACGAACCACTCACGAATTCCGGTTGGCTTGGCACCATCGAACGCCTCGGTGGCGCTCCGCAACTTGAACGAGAAGCCCGTGAGACCGGGGCCTTCCTGCGGGCTCGGGCCGTCGCGTGCGCGGTCGATCAGCTGCGGCTGGTGCTGGCGTAATGCCTCGATCCGCCTCGTCGATGCGACGACGGTCGCCAAGGCTGATCGCGATGCCTACCGCGACAACCGACTTGACGCCCCCGGTAAGGTTCCCGAGGCGGACGCGGCTATCTCACCGCTGGCCCGATTCGCTGGCTCGGGCGCTGAAGCCCTCGCACGAGAGTGGACGCACGTGCAATCGACGCGCTTCTTTCAGCCGCGCGCCAACAGTCGGCCTTGTCGGACGGTCCGCGAGAGGTTAGACCGGCGACGGCTTGAGCGGCTTTCGCAGCATGCCGGCGCCAAGCGTTGCGACGGAAGCGTCGTATCCTTGGCGTCACTTGAATGGATGGGTGGCCGAGTGGTTTAAGGCACCGGTCTTGAAAACCGGCGTGCTCGCAAGGGTACCGGGGGTTCGAATCCCTCCCCATCCGCCAAGACGATGTCTCAGCACCACTCAGGTCGGATCAAAATCCATAAAAAATCAATAATATCAATTGATTGATCAACCGCGTCGTCCTACGCTGTTTTATCAAATCCCAAGGCATCCCGAATGAATTGGGGGATCAATTGGGGGATTGGCGGAGGACGGACATGGCCAGTGGGCACGTGGAAAAGAAGCTCTCGGCTGTTCGAGTGAAGGCCCTAAAGGCGCCTGGCAAGTACGAGGATGGTGGCGGGCTTCGCCTCGCCATTGGACCGAATGGCGGCAAGCATTGGGTTGTCCGGGTAACGGTTGCCGGCAAGCGCATCGAGCGGGGCCTTGGCGCCTATCCTGAAGTTACGCTCGAGGCCGCCCGCGTTGCAGCCGACAAGGTGCGCAAGGCGGCCGAAACCAACGTCGACATCCGGCTGGAGGAGCGGCAGGCGGCCCTCGCCGGTATGTCGTTCCGGGCGATGTTCAAGGTCACGCTGGCGCAGCGCGAGCAGCAGCTCTCCAACGCCAAGCACCTGAAGCAGTGGACCTCGACCATGGAGAGCTACGTCTTCCCTAGGATCGGGGACGTTCGGGTCGCGGACGTAACAACCGCGCAGGTCCTCGATCTTCTGACGCCGATCTGGTTTTCGAAGCCCGAGACCGCTAAACGCGTCCTGCAGCGAATGGAACTCGTGTTCAAATCGGCGATCGTCCGCGGCGTTCGTAAGACGGCATCACCTTGCATCGGGGTTGCAGACGAACTCGGCACCAAGCACCGCGTCGTCACCCACCATGCCTCGATGCCTTGGGAGCATATACCGAAATTCATCGAGTGTCTGCGCCACGGGCCACCGCGACGCTGGAGGGTGACGAGCCTGGCACTCGAGTTCCTGATTCTGACGGCCACCCGCAGCGGTGAGACCAGAGGTGCGCTCTGGAGCGAGTTCAACTTCGAAACTGCAACTTGGATCGTGCCGGCAGAGCGCATGAAGGCCCGCGCCGAGCATCGCATACCCCTGAGCAAACGGTGCCTCGCTATTCTGAGCGAGGCCCGAGCATTGAATCCGAATTCCGATCTCGTGTTTCCGTCACGGCGCGGGAAGTCACTGTCCGACATGACGTTGACCAAGCTGCTGCGCGACGAAGAACTCGCCGTCACGGCGCACGGCTTCCGCTCGAGCTTCAAGGTGTGGTCGTCCGAGCAGGCCAAGGTTCCGCACGAGGTTTCGGAAGCAGCCTTGGCGCACAGTCTCGGCAGCAAGGTTGTGACGGCCTATTTGCGCACGGACTTCCTGGAGGAACGGCGGCCCGTGATGGAGGCTTGGGCAGTCTTCTGCGCGCCGGTTCGCCGACGCGCGACAGCCGAAGTCGAAGCTGCCTGACGTCGCTGTATCCGATCGCACCGGCATTTCATTTGCACGCGCTTCGAAAGCCGATCGTCGAACAGATCGACCGAAGCGAGTCTTGCATTGGTGGATGCAAACGCGCCACAGACAAACACTGCAAATCACTGTATTCAATCATCATTCTCGCTTCGCGATATGTCGATTGACCTCGCAGTCGATCACGCAATCGCCAGGGCCTCGAACCATGAAGTCCGGAATGGACACCGCAGGTGAATCCCTGGCGGATGGATGTTCGAGTGACGCCGCACAAGCAAGATCACTCTGCAACGTCAGAACCGATCCAACGTGAGGCGCGCCATCATGCAAAAATTCTCGGTTACGAATCCCGACCACCGTTCGGTGACCAATCTCCAGTCGCCAATTCCAATGTCTTCGAGCAACCGACCGGGCGATCGTCTCATCCGATTGCCCGAACTTCTGTCGCTGGTCGGTGTCTCGCGTGCGACGGCGTATCGGTACCTGGCAAATGGAAAATTGCCCGCACCCATTCGATTGTCGTCGCGATGCATCGCCTGGAAGGCGTCGACGATCAACGAATGGATGGCTGGTCTGCAAGCCGCCTAGCGGCACCAGGCCCTTTTCGACAACGCTTGTTGCGCCATCGCATCTTGCTTCGGGTGGCTGCGCCTGCACTGGCGCGGCCTGACGGCGCACTTTTCCATGCAAATCTACCGCGACGTGGGCAATTTGTGCGGCGCGACAATCAGGATGAGACGGGAGCGACAATCAGGATGATCGAGCGGCGTCTCCTACCAGTCATGCGCCAAGCCCTGACTCGTCAGGCAGCCGTTGTCCTGGTCGGGCCGAGGCAAGCGGGCAAGACGACCCTCGCCCGGATCATTGCTCGGGAGCAGGGCGCGCGCTATCTCGACCTCGAGTCCGAAGTCGATCGCGGTCGCCTCGACGATCCGCAGCAGTACCTGGCCGAGCATGCCGACAAGCTGGTCGTGCTCGACGAGATCCAGCGCGTCCCACGCCTGTTCGAGACTTTGCGGGACCTGATCGACGAAGGGCGGCGCAACGGCAAACGAACCGGACGCTTCCTGCTGCTCGGCTCCGCCTCGCTCGATCTCCTCCGGCAATCCTCGGAAAGCCTGGCTGGTCGCGTCCGGCATCTCGAACTCCGTCCCTTCGACGTACTCGAGGTCGCGGCGGACGACGCAAGCCTTGCAAAGTTGTGGTTGCGCGGCGGCTTCCCGGAAAGCTTCCTTGCGATCGACGATGCCGAAAGCTTCGGCTGGCGGCAGGATTTCATCCGCAGCTATCTCGAGCGCGCCGCACCCCAGCTCGGCCCGCGCATTCCGGCTGAAACATTGCGCCGCTTCTGGACGATGCTAGCTCACACGCAGGGTGGCCTACTGAATGCATCGCGCATCGGATCCAGTCTCGGCGTCAAGGGCCAGACCGTCAGCCGCTATGCCGATCTGCTGGTCGACCTGCTGTTGGTGCGGCGCCTGCAGCCGTATCACGTCAATGTCGGCAAGCGTCTGGTCAAGGCGCCGAAGCTCTCTACATCCGCGACACCGGTCTTGTGCAGGCCTTGCTCGGCATCGCCGATCGGGAAGCACTCCTCGGGCACCCCGTTGCCGGCCCGAGCTGGGAGGGCATGGTCATCGAGACATTGATCGGAGCCGCACCGGCGGCGAGTGCGGCTTCTATCGCACGGCTGCCGGCGCCGAGATCGATCTCGTGATCGAGCTGCCGGGCGGCGCCATCTGGGCGATCGAGATCAGCGCGGGTTGAAGCCGAAGCTCGAGAATGGTTTCCATCAGGCCCGCGCCGACCTTGGCCCCGCGCGCTGCTCTGTCGTCAACGTCGGAACCGAGCGGTTTCCACTGGCAACTGGTATCGAGGCGATCAGCTTGCGGGACCTTGCAGCGGAGCTGCAGAAGATCGCGTGAGTTGATCGCGATGCTCCAAGGGCTACTGCATTGGCGGCATCGGTCATTCCTCCGAGCGCGATTGGAAAAGAAAGTTGTCAAAATCAGACGTCCCCGCATTGACAAACATCCGTGCAGGGAGCAAAGACGTTACGGTTTTTCCAGTACTCTCCGAGGTGGAGCGTACCTTCATCCCCGAGGATACATGACCGACAACGACAGGGACGCACGCGCCCTCGACGAGATCATCAGGATCGGCGCCGGCATGACTGTTGCCGATAAGAGGCAATTCGTCCACCGGGAAATCCAGCGCCTCTTCGAGCAAGCGCGCATCCGAGTTGCTGCCGCAGAGAATGGCACAACGACCGAAGAAGCGGCAACCGCGCCTGCCGGATTGGTCGATGTGACGCCGTCGTGACCTGCAGTTGGTCGGACAAGTCGCCGACGGGAGGCCCCGACGCCATCCTCTATTTGAATTTCGGCTTTCCGATCACGGCCAGCATCTCAGGCCGCCGGAAAAACACTGCCCGCCCCAACCGGATCGGTGGTTGTCCGCGGACCGCAATGATTTGCTCGTCGGCCCGCATTTCTTGCACGATCTCGTGAGGCAGTACCAATGCCCGCTTCTGCAGCGAGAAGGACTGGCTCTGCTTGCCGGCTGCCGTCGGCGACATCGGACCGAACATGATCGACGTCCCCTGCGTCTGGTTCTCCACCTTGATCGTGATCTCGCCGCACCGTTCCGACAGTTGCTTCGCGGTGTCCATGCTCTTGATCGCGGCGTAGGATACGAAGCTCACGCCCTCGAACCAGGACGTGGCGCCCTCCTTGCCGAAATGGTGCTCGAGCTGGCCGACGCTCTGGTACATCAGCATCAGCGTGATGCCGTACTTGCGGCCACGGTCGCGCGCCTCTTCGAGTACGTTCATGTAGCCGAGCAGATCGACCTCATCGAGACAGAAGAGAACGCGCCGCTTGTGCGCGCCATCGGCCTGCACCATCGCCCGCATCAGGCTGCCGATGATCACGCGGCCAACGCCCGAATAGCTCTTCAGGATATCGCCGGGCACCTGTACGAAGACGTCGAGATCGCCACCGGCGAGCTCATCGGTTGAGAACGACGCGCCACAAACCAGCGCCGCATAGTGATCGAGCGACAGCCATTGCGTGTCCTTGGCAACCGTCGATGCGACGCCGGTGAACGTCTGGTCGGCCATGCCGAGAAACGGCGACAGCGTCTCTTTCACGAATTGGTTGTCCGTGAGCCCCACGATCTCCTTCAACCGCTCCTTCAGCTCCTTCTCCGACAGGCTGGTCAACGCGCGCAGTGCCCGCAAGTTCCGGGAGCGCTCGTGGTCGTCATCGGTCAGGACGTACAGCAGCAACCCCGTCATCAGATTGTGCGCCATCGCCTGGAAATAGGCACTCGTGCCTTGCTCCTTGCCGGGCGATTCAGCCGACAGCAGGCGCGCGAACGCAACGGCGTCCGCCTCCTGGTGCATGCTATTGATGAGTGGTCCGAGCACGTTGAATCCCTCGACCTCCGATGCATGCTTACGCTTGGGATCGAGCACGCAAACCTTGCGGTTCTGGTTCATGCGCTGCCGCTCCGCCACCACCAGCGGCGCTACCTCGCAGGAGGGATCGAGCACGACCATCGAGCCCGAATAGCGGAGAGCCGTCGGCACCACCGTCGAAGTGGTTTTGAAGCCGCCTGAGCCCGCAAAGTACAACATGTGCGAGCTGTCGAAGTTCAAATTGAAGGCCGCGATCTTCGCCTTGCCACCATTGCCCCAGGTCGCCTTGTTGCGAGGATCGAACGCGCCGCCGCCGTTCGTTTTGTCGAGATCGGGCCGGTACAACTCGCCGACCACGATCTCGCCCTGGCTCGGAAAGAGCTGCTCGACAGCAGCCATCGACATCCAACGAACGTTGCCGAAATCCGACTGTGCGACGGCGTCGAAATCGTAGTCACCCAGCAAGCTGCGATTGACGAGCAGAGCAACGATCGCGGTGGCGCTGACGAGGCCGACGTAGACGCCGGCATCAATCTCGGAGAGCCGCAGGAAGAACCGCTGACCCTCTGCTGGCGGCAACAGCGTTGCCCAATGTCCGCCGAAGAACCACCACCACGCCGCCAGGCTCGTGAGTGCGGTCAGGCCGGCGATGATGCGCCGGGCACGATGTTCCGACCAACCGAGCGCGAGCCCAATCAGCGCCGGCCACGCGAGCTCGCCGGCATACATCGCCGACCGCAACCACCAGGGCGTATCGTTGCCACCGATGCGCACGGCAACCGTCGCCGCGAGTACGGCGACGACCACTGCCGTGCAGGCGACGAGCGTGCGCTCGTCAGGCAGTTTGCTCGCGACGCTCGACAGCCGTGCTCGCAACGTGGTCACGGCCCACCCCCTGCAATCGCCGTTGCTCGTCCGCGTTATCGAGGAGTGCGCGCTGCTCGAGCAGCACACCTAGCAACGCCATGGCATCGAGGCCGTCCAGTCCGGCCTTGATGATCAGACCACCGAGCGCGATCTTGCGGCGCGCATCGGCCTTGCGATCATCCTGCGCCATGCACTGTCTTCTGGAGTTTAGCTGCGCGATCTCCGTATTGAGGAACGGCACCGGGTTCCGCAATTGCCTCAGAACCGCTCGGCGCGAGCGCGGCTGTTTTCTCAGCTGCCTTGCGAAATCGCGCCGCCAGGTCCTTGAAGCCAATCTCGAGATCGTCGTCTGAGACCGGAATGTCGAGCAGGCCGGCGCGTTCGCAAATCCGCCCGATCTCCTCCCGCTGCTGCTTGAGTTTTTCCGACCGCTTTGCGGTCAGGGCCGCAATTTCGTCATCGATTTTCGAAATGGCATCGCGCCGCTTCGTGACCATGGTCGCCCTCGGAGTAGTTCCTGGTTTTAATATTAGGGGTACGCTGACGCTAGCAAAGACCGTTGTCTGATTTTGTCCTTGGGGTCAAGAGCAAATCAGTGCACAGTCCGAATGGCGCAATTATGCAATCTCTTCGATTGCGATGCGCGTCGCTCGAAAAGGCCGCTCACTGAAATGACGATCACGCACTTCTCCGCCCAGATCATCGGTTCGTCGCGCAGCCCCGTGGCTGCGGCGGCATACCGGCATCGGACGAGCATGCGCGACGACACGCTCGGCACCACGTTTACCTACACGTTGGAGCAGGATCTCGCGCACGCGGAACTGTCGATACCTGCAGATGCGCCGGCCTGGATCCGCGACCTGCTCGACAGCGAAGACGCCGCCGACAACAGCGAACGGTTGTGGAATGAAGTCGTCGCGCAGGAACCGCGCCGCAACGGGCAATACGCGCGCGAGATCGTCATTGCGCTCCCAGTGGAGCTCACACGCGACCAGAACATCGAACTCATACGCGCGTTCATCGCCTCGGAATTCACAACAAAGGGCCTGATCGCCGATTGGGTCTACCACGACAAGCCAGCCAACCCGCACGTCCACGTCATGCATACCTTGCGGACGCTCGATGCGACCAAATTCGGGCGCAAGCGCATCCCGCTGCTCGACAAGACCGGCGCCGTGCTCCGCCTCAATCGTGTCCCGCTCTATCGGCCGCTGATCGGCACCCGAGACGACTTCAAGGCGTTGCGGATCGCCTGGGGTGCCACCGCCTCGCGACATCTGGCGCTGGCCGGACATGACCGCGTCATCGACACCCGCTCCTACGCCGCGCAGGGCATCCATGTCGCCCCGACGACGCATCGCGGACCAGCCGTGCAGGCGCTCGTTGCGAGTGCGCGTGCCTCCCGGATCGCCAAGCTGCTCGCCAGCGAGCTTTCGATCACCGCCGCCCAGCTTGCGGACAACCCGACCCTCGTCCTCGATCTGATCTCGGGGCAGATGTCGACGTTCACCGAGCGCGATATCGCCCGCACTATTCATCGCTACGTCGAGGACGCCGAAACCTTCGACCGCATTCGGGCCGGTGTTCTCGCTGCGCCCGGTTTGGTCGCCTTGCGGCCCGACATCTACGACACCGAGACCGGTACCCTCGTTGCTGCAGCCGTATACGCGACCCGCGCCATGGTCCGGCTCGAGCGCGACATGGCCGATCAAGCCGGCGCGCTCGCCGCAAGCCAAAGCCATGCCGTCGCCGCATCGACCGTCGCTTCCGCAGTCCGCTCCATTGAAGCCGCCGACCCAACCCGGCCCTTTGCCTTCAATGCCGAGCAGATTGCCGCTGTCCGCGACATCACCGGCGCCGCTGGCGTATCGGCCGTCGTCGGCATCGCCGGCACCGGCAAGTCGACGCTGCTCAGCGCCGCCAACGTCGCGTGGTCGGCTGCTGGCCGCCGCGTCCATGGCGCCGCGCTCGCCGGCAAGGCCACCGAGGAACTGACGAAGTCATCCGGCATTGCAGCCCGTACCCTTGCCTCCTGGGAACTGGCCTGGAGCAAAGGCCGGGATCTGCTACAAGCCGGCGATGTCTTCGTCGTCGACGAGGCCGGCATGGTCGCGTCGCGGCAGCTCGCCGCCGTCATCGCCGCCGGCCACAAGGCCGGCGCCAAGATCGTTCTGGTTGGCGATCCCGAGCAGTTGCAACCAATCGAAGCCGGTGCCGCGTTCCGCGCCCTGATCGAACGCGTCGGCTTTGTCGAACTCGTCGATGTGCGCCGGCAACGCGAAACATGGCAGCAGGCAGCAACGCGCCAGTTCGCGAAGGGCCAGATTGCCGAAGCGCTCGCTGCCTACCGTGACGCGGGCTGCATCGTGGCATCGGACACTAAGGCTGAGGCCATCACCATCATCATCGCCGACTTCATCGACGCGCAATCGAAAATCGCCAATCGCATCGGCAACGAGCTGATGGTTCTAGCGCACGCGAACGCCGATGTCCTCGCCCTCAATCAGGGCATACGGACGCGTCTGCAGGCCGCTGGCGAGATCGGCGGCGACATGGCGTTCGCCACTGCTCGCGGCCCCCGATCCTTCGCGACCGGCGACCGCCTCATCTTTCTCGAAAACAAGAGGTTCTCGTTCACTCGAACCCCCGATCTCGGCAAGCAATCCGTCAAAAATGGCATGCTCGGTACCGTCGTCGCTACCGATAACGGCGTGCTGCGTGTGCGCCTCGACACCGGCCGGTTCGTTGAATTCGATGCCGCGACCTATGCCCACGTCGATCACGGCTACGCCGCGACCGTGCACAAGAATCAAGGCGTTACCGTCGATCGCGCGTTCGTCCTCGCATCTGCAACGATGGACCGGCATTTGGCCTACGTTGCCATGTCACGGCATCGCGATCAGGTCACGCTCTATGCGCCGAAGGACCAGTTCAAGCGCCGCTCGCTCGACGACACGCTGGCACGGTCCACGGCCAAGTCGACAACGCTCGATTACGACACCGAGCCAGCCCTAGTCGATGCCTACGCCGAACGCCGCGGGTTCCAGACCTTCTCCGATATCGGCGCCGCCTTAGCCGCGACAATCGCCGCGCAGCGCGCGGCACTCGCGCAATTATGGACGCGCGCCTCGGTACATCGACCGATCGTCACGACTGTCATGACGGCCGCAATCCCAGCGGCTCGGCCTGCGGCGGATCCCCTCGATCCCAGCGTCAGCATCGCGTTGCCGGCAGTCCGTTGGCACTTCAGTCGCGCCTCGACCGCTGCCCTCGCGACAATCACCGGCTCACCCCTATGGACCCGCCGCGATGCTCAGATCGCTGAGACATTGACGGCCATCTATCGAGACCCAGCCGCAGCGCTCGCAGCGATCACGGCCGCTGCCCTCGAAGATCACGCCGACCCCGCGACGCTGGCGAATGCGGCGCTCGGCACCTACGGCCGGATGGCGCGCACTGGAGCTCCCAGCCAAGCCTCAGTCGATCGTCTCAAAGCCCACATTCGTGCGCAAACGCGTGCCGCGGCAGCCATGCGCGCGCCGGCAATCAAAGCGGAGCAGGACCGCCGCGCCCGCATGGCGCACGCAATCCCAGACCTCTCGCCAGGCCTTCGCGAGGCTCTACACGTCGTCCTCGACGCCGGCACCGGCGGCTACGCTATCGCTGCCCGCCAGCTTGCCCGTGCGACGGAGCTCCGGGACGAGTTGGCAAACCTCGACGCCGCCGTGACGGCGCGCTTCGGGGCCAAGCAACTCTGGTCCGTCCCGACCAACGCCAAAACCCTCGCGCGCCTGCTCGCCGTAGTTCCGCCTGCCGAGCAGCAACGCGTGACAGCCGCGCTCGCAACCTATACGGCCCTGCGCAAACTCAACCAATTCGTCATGCGTACCGTGGTCGACATCAGGGCTGTGCCCGACGATGCGGCCATCGAAAGTAAACTCTCAGTTCAACCTGACCATGAAAGAAAGCACGCCATGCAGAGCAACTATGCTGCAACATTCAACGCCACTTCCGGCACCATCAAGTATCCCTACAGCAAGG
>JANLQP010000334.1:0-4319 GCA_031367895.1 Hyphomicrobiales bacterium | reverse complement strand
CTATATTTCCCGGAATTTGGGCGAAGTCACGTCGATTCGAGGAGTTTCGGGTCCGCTGGACGGGGTGGTTGGGGATAGATGGGGTGGCGGCGACGCGGGTGTACAGTACCTATGGATCGACCAGAGCAGCGAGCCCTGCCTTGGCGAGCAATGGGCGCAGTGGAGGCTTTACCTCAGCTAATCGGAGCGTCACGCCCTTGGCCTCCAGATCGCGGTGCAGATTACTAAGAACATCGATCGCCGAAGAATCCAAGGAGTTGACGCTTGAGAATACCAGAACGCAGGTGTGCGTGCCGGTCGCTTTGGCCAACAAGCCTTGCACCTGCCTCTCGACGAATTCTGCATTGCCGAAATAGAGGCTGTCGCCTATCGCGATCGAGACTATGGACGGGTAAGCGGCGTTCGAACTGGTGAAAGTGCCAGAGTCTGCTGGTTTTTCGATCACCGAGACCAAAGGGCGTGATGACCGCCACAAGTACGTGCCGATCGACAATGCAATGCCGGCCAGCAGTCCTGCCTCGATGCCAAAGGCGAGCACGCCAACGAAAGTCGCGATGAATGCGAAGCCGTCGAGGCGGTCGCAGCGCCAAGCCTGGAAGAAGGGTTTGAACTTGATCAAGCCGAAAGAGGCGGTGATCACAATAGCCGCAAGTACTGATTGGGGCAGGTAATACAGGACCGGGCCGAGCACTAAAACAGTCAGCAGCATGCCGATTGCCGTGACGATCGACGCAAGCGGGGTCACGGCGCCAGCTTCGATATTGATGGCGGACCGAAACAGACCTGCCGAAACCGGATAGCCACTGGTGAAGGCTGCACCCAAATTGGCGGTGCCCATGGCGATGAGTTCCTGATCGAAGTCGACCCTTTCACCGCGTTTGCGTGCCAGCACCTTCGCTACAGCCATGCTCTCGATGAAGCCAACCAAGGAGATCAACAAAGCTCCGGGCAGTAGAATGCGCCAAGCGGCGCCGTCGAGCGGTGGCAGAGAGATCGGCGGAAGGCCTGACGGAATCGAACCAACGACCAATACTCCGGACGATTTTTCGAGATCAAACAACCGGCACAGGAGAACGCCGAGACCAACGACGACCAGCGGCATGGCCTTAGGGAGGTAAGCAGCCAACGTCGGACCGATTGCCCCGCGCTGCATCAGTAATCGCGTCACACGCACTCGATAAACGAGCAGGCCAACGGCTCCACCGGCGATCAGCCACGTCGCGAACCTCACGTTGTGCAAATGCGACAGCGCCTGCACGACGACATAGGGTGCAATGGTTGTGCTTGGAAGCGACAAGCCAAGCAGCGATTTCAGCTGCCCGCAAACCATCACCACGCCGGCCGCGCTCACGAAACCGTTCAATACCGGATGACTGACGAAGTTGGCGATAGTGCCGAGACGGAGCGCGCCAAGCGCGAGAAGAATGCAACCTGACAAGAATGCCAGGATCAGGGCGCATCCGATTGTTTCCGCGCTGCCTGCCTGACCCAGGGGGGCTAAAATGCTGCCGACCATCAAGCTGACGATCGTCACCGGAGCCACTGACAGCACCGGACTGCGGCTGAACGCGGCGTACAACATCACCGGCAAGATGCTGCCGTAGAGCCCGGCTTGCACAGGTAGGCCGGCAAGTTGCGCATAGGCCATAGCGGTTGGCACCAGGACCATGGTGACGACGATACCAGCGATGACGTCGCTTGCCAGATTCTCCCGCCGATAGTTGGGCAGCCACGCAAATATCGGTACGTGCTGCCGCAAGAATGGAAGGTATCGGGATGCAAGTGCGCGTGCCGCAATCGGGAAAAGGCGCCTTACGCCACGGCTGTGCCTTGCAAACAATTGCTCTTGAGACATGACGCAACTCGCTGGGTACAACTAAAGGACTTTTGTCTTGAATTGAGATAGTGGAGGCAAGTTTTCTGCCAACCCGCCCATTCGTTCGGGTTCGAGCGCTGCACAGCAGCCTTCATCCAGAGTGAAACGAATTCTACTGATAGTTTTTAGTTTTATTTGTCACGGTATGCCAGAAATGATGGCGACACCACAACCCTCGGTCTAAGGCTTGGACCAGACCTTGGTCTCGCCAGCGCCGGGCGACGCCGAGCCGTCCGGGACTGAACGGTGCTTCGTGGCTTGTATTGTTGGGTCGCGCAAGTGCCAATGCTGACTCGACCCACGCGAGATCGCGCCGCACGAGTTGGCCGTCACTGACAATCCTCTCAACTCGCGGCGGCGGCGATGATGGCTGAGCGGATTTCGTCGGGGGTGGCGAGATCGTGGTCGATGCCGAGTTGCTGGTGCTTCGCCAGCACGCGCAGGTTCTCTGCGGCCGCGATCTGGCCGAGGGCTGCCGGTGCCGTCTCGCGGCCGGCGGTGCGGACAACGACGAGACGGTTCCATCAAAAGTGATCCGGCCGAATGACCTGCACATCCGAGACGGTCACAATGCCAATCTGGCGCGACACGAGTGCGAAAAGAGGTTCCAAGACCTCGTCGACTCGGGCCTCGTCGAGGATGCAGAAGATCATGACGAGGGCACCCGCCCGGCCGATGGCGCCATCCCGATGCCACGCCCCATCTTTGCCGCGTCCGGCAAGCGCCGGAACCACCGTGTATCCGCCAACGCCTTGCTGATCGAGTAGGTTGAGGACTCTCTGCATCAATGGGGCCTCGACCATGATGTCGATGCGCTTCTTGGGATACATCTTCATCGGGTGGACCTCACTGAAGGGCAGCCGCGACCGCGACGTACAAGGGAATTCCGAGCGTCAAGTTGAAGGGGAATGTGACACCAAGCGAGAGCGGGAGATAGATGGCCGGGCGCGCCTCGGGCAATGCAAGGCGCAGGGCCGCCGGCACGGCGATATAAGAGGCGCTGGCGGCAAGGGTAATCAACAGCGCAGTGCTGCCGAATGACAGGCCAACCAGCCAGGACGCAAGGGCGCCGAAGGCACCGCCGACAAGCGGCATATAAAGACCGAAGAGGACGACCGGCAGGGTGAGGTTCTTGTGCCCCTCACGCAAACCGCGGCCAGCAATGATGCCCATGTCGAGAAGGAATAGACACAGGATCCCCTTGAACGGATCGACGATGAAGGCTGCGATTGCCTTGAGACCGTCGGCACCGGTCGAGATGCCGATCAGGAACGAGCCGACGAGCATGACGATTGAGCCGTTAAGCATGACTTCGCGTAAAGTCGTCCTGTCCATGCGGGATTCGCCAGTCCGCGCGAGCCAGAGCGCGGCGATGATCGCAGGCGTCTCCATCGCAGCGGCGACCGCGACCATGTATCCGTCGAACTTGATCCCTCGCATGTCCAGGGCCTGGGTGGCGGCAAGGAACGTGACGATGGAAATCGAGCCGTAATGCGCCGCGACCGCGGCAGCATCGACGCGCGGAAGATCACTCGTCATCATGAGCAGACGGAACGCGATCAAGGGGATCGCTGCACTTAAAATGATACCAGCGAGAAGCGCCAGAACGAGCTTTGCACTCACCCCATGCAGGGCAACCCCGACGCCACCTTTGAAGCCAATCGACATCATCAGATAGAGCGCCATGGCTTTGGCGATCGCCTCGGGGATCGACAGATCGGATCGCGCCAACGTCGCGGCCAGCCCCAGGACGAAAAAGAGAACCATGGGCGAGACGATGTTAGAGACGGCCAGATCGAGTGCCGAGGCCATACGACGTTCTCCATTAACGCATGTTCGGCCGAAACCGCTAAGGTCTTTACCGCACGCACAACTACCGCGTCACGCTAATATTGGTTGGGTGTGGGCGATGGCAACTGACGCTTTACAGAGCCGTTCATCAATCAATCAACTGAATGATTGACTGTCGGCTATCGCACCAAACAGCTGCCGAACTGCAAGGCCTAGTTTGTTTGAGCAAACACGGGCGGTCTTGACCCGTACCCACCGCATTCCTTACTCGTCCTCTTGACGCTCGAAGCTGACACAACAACAATCGCCGGCCGTGCGCTGCGCGCGTGCCCGCGGCCGCCCCTCACCCTACCCCTCTCCCCGTTCGAGAGCAGAGAACGGGGAGAGGGGACGCTTGAGATCGCGCCGCACGAGTTGGCCGTTACTGACAATCCTCTCAACTCGCGGCGGCGCGGCGGTTGGCGATGCGGCGTTCGGCGGCGGCGATGATGGCTGAGCGGATTTCGTCGGGGGCGGCGAGATCGTGGTCGATGCCGAGTTGCTGGTGCTTCGCCAGGACGCGCAGGTTCTCTGCGGCCGCGATCTGGCCGAGGGCTGCCAGTGCCGTCTCGCGGCCGGCGGTGCGGACAACGACGATGACGTTCGGCGTGTA
>JANLQP010000224.1:0-2142 GCA_031367895.1 Hyphomicrobiales bacterium | reverse complement strand
CACTTGGCGTATCGGCCATGGCATGCTCCTCCAAGTGTCTGGTAAACGGGCGGCGATGCGGCGGAACGCTCATTCCTTGGTGCCACCGGCGGTGAGCCCGTAAACAAGGTAGTTACGGACGAGGATCGAGAAGACCACGACTGGCAGCATGACAAGCGTGCCGGCAGCGGCGATGCGGCCCCACTCCCAGCCGGTGTACTGGATGAAATTGACGATTGCGACCGGCGCCGTCGAGGCTTTGGTGCGCGTCAGCACCAGCGCATAGAAGAAGTCGTTCCACGACAGGATGAAGCAGATCACTGCGGTTGCCGCAACGCCGGGCGCCGCGAGCGGCAGCGTCACGTTGCGAAAGGTGCGCCAGACGCCGCAGCCGTCGATCCAGGCCGCTTCCTCGAGCTCGCGCGGCACACTGTCGAAGAACGGCTGCATCATCCAGATGACGAGGGCCAGGCTGAAGGTCAGGTAGACGATGACCAGACCAACCGTCGTGTCGAGCAACTCGAGCTGTTGGTAGGCCAGAAAGAATGGGATCGTGAATGCGATCGGCGGCGCCATGCGGGTCGCCAGGATCCATAGCGCGATGCGCCGCGAGCCGCGAAAGCGGCCGCGCGAGAGGGCGTAGGCGGCCGGCACGCCAAGCACCAGAGCAAGCGCTGTCGAGATGCCGCTCGTCATCACGCTGTTGACGAAGGATTGCGGGAAATTGCCGGTCCAGAGCGCACGGTAATGATCGAGCGTCGGCCTGAACAGCAGAGCGTCGCCGAAGATGTCCGCGTTCGGCCGGAACGACATCTGCAAGAGCCAGAAGAACGGAAACAGGATCAGCACCAACAGGGCGAACGTGACAACGTCGCCGATGCGATGACGGTTGCGCGCGATCCAGCCCGGCTGGAAGGCCTGCCCCTGGGTCGCGTCTTGACGGGGCACGTCAGTTGGCTTCTGCATGCATAGACCCCGTCATGCGGTCGATCAGCCAGCTGAGCAGGAAGATACCGGCGACCATGAGCGTTGCGATCGCGCTGCCGTAACCCCAGAGCGAGAAGGTGAAGGCCTGCCGGTAGGCGTAGTAGTTGGTCACCTCCGTCACGTCGCCCGGTCCGCCGTCGGTCAGCACGAAGATCAACGGAAACGCCTTGATGCTGTCGATCAAGCGGAAGAGGCCGGCGACCACCAGCGTCTGCCGGATGTAGGGAAGCGTGATGTACCAGAAGATCTGGCGGTCGCGCGCGCCGTCGATCCGCGCCGCCTCGATCGGCGCGCTCGGGATCATTTGCAGCGCCGCGAGCGTCATGAGCATCGTGAACGGGAACCACTCCCACGTCTCGACGGCGACGATCGCCCAGAGCGCAGTCGCGGGATTGGTCAATAGGGAGCCAACGGGCAGCCCGATCCATCTCATGAAATGGTGGAAGGGGCTCACGTCGACCGTAAACATGACGCGCCACAGGATGCCGACGACGATCGGCGGCAGCACCATTGGCAGCAGCAGGCCCGCACGCGCGATAAGGCGCATGCGCGATTGGCCGTTGAGGAGCAGCGCGATGCCGAGCCCCATCATCAACTGCAGAACGACGGTCGCCACGGACAATTTGGCCTGGATCCACACAGACTTCACGAACCGCGGATCGTCAGTGATGAGATCCAGGTAGTTGGCGTGGGGGTGCGAGAAGTCCCACAGCGTATGCGGCATCGTCAGGTTGAGTGGAGTGAGCGAGGTGGCGATGAGGTAGATCCCCGGCGCCACAGTGACGGCGGCAAGGACGATCAGCGCTGGTAGCAGGCCGAGCATCAGCGAGCGTCGCCGCCGTTGCTCCCAGTCGCCGCTCGCCGTGAAAATACGCATGGTTCAGCTGGCTGGTCCGATCAGAGACGTATGCCCGAGCGCTTGAGGTCGGCGATGCTGTTCGCCTGGGCTTGAGCCATCGACTCCTTGGCCCCCATCTGGCCCGAGGCGATGCGGCTGATCGCCTGCGTAATCTGCGTATTGACCTGCGGATAGATGTGCACCGTGCGGTACTTCATGTGGCCCTGCTCGGCGAATTTCAGCGTGTCGAGGAACAACTGGCCGGTGTCGACACCATTCACCACCATCTGCTTCTTGTACTCTGGCGCTTCGATCACCGATTTCCGCGTGATGGAACC
>JANLQP010000206.1:0-5059 GCA_031367895.1 Hyphomicrobiales bacterium | reverse complement strand
CAGGTGTTCGCCACCTACAAAGTCTACTCGATGGACACGCCGCAGGGCTTCTCGGGAACGAGCGCCAACTTGAACAACGGCGTCAACGACTTCAAGATGTTCATCCTCGGCACCAAGATCGAATTCTAAGCGATCCCGGTTACCACGACACTTGGAAAGGCCGCCTTCGGGCGGCCTTTTTTCTTGTTCCCGCGTAGGGTGCAATAGGCGGCCTGCACTTGCGCCGTATTGCACCACTCGGGCGCTCAATCGATGCCGCATCGGTGCAATACGGCTTTGCCTATTGCACCCTACGATCCACACATCCTTTACACTCGGCCCGCATCCCCCTAAACCATGAACCGACGGGCGGTTAGCTCAGTGGTAGAGCGCCTCGTTTACACCGAGGATGTCGGGAGTTCGACCCTCTCACCGCCCACCAATTTTTTTGTCTGGCCCTTCGGTTGCCCACTGGCGCAACCGGGCCGTGGATACGGCGAGCGTTGCCGAATGGCGCATCCGGCGCGTGGATACGGCCAGCCTTGGCGACCGGGCCGGCGTTGGCGCCCGTTGGTAGCAAAAACATCGCGTCTGTCATCCTCGGGCCATAGTGCGGAGCACGTCTTCGACATGACTCCCGCGGACCCATGTTGCAACGACCTCGAACGACGAGTTTCACCGGAAGAGTGCAGAAACGTCCGTCCGTCGGTCAAACGTTGCCCGCGATAGCCCCATCTCACTCCGGCTTCGGCTCAGGGGCCAACCGCGCCAACGTTGCCTTCGCCCAGGTTTCGAATCGGCCCTCGGCGATTGCCGCGCGCATGGCGGCCATCAATTCCTGATAAAAAACCGTGTTGTTCCAGGACAGCAGCATGGAGCCGAGCAACTCGCCCGAGCGCACGAGGTGATGCAGGTAGGCGCGGGAGTAATCGCGTGCCGCCGGGCATTGGCTGTGCGCGTCGAGGCAGCTCTCGTCCTCGGCGTGGCGCGCGTTGCGCAGGTTCACCTTGCCGGCCCAAGTGAAGGCGAGGCCATGCCGTCCGTTCCGGGTCGGCATCACACAATCGAACATATCGATGCCGCGCCGCACCGCCTCGATCAGATCCTGCGGTGTGCCGACGCCCATCAGATAGCGCGGCTTTCCCCGCGGCAGATGCGGCAGCGTGCGCTCGAGCGTCGCCAGCATGACGTCATGGCCTTCGCCGACGGCCAAACCTCCAACAGCGTAACCCTCGAGGTGCATGGCGACGAGGGCTTCGGCGGAGCGTTGCCGCAGGTCCTGGTAGGTGCCGCCCTGTACGATGCCGAACAGCGCCTGTCCCGGTGTCGCACGTTGCTCGAACGCCGCCTTCGAGCGCTCGGCCCAGCGCAGCGACAATTCCATCGCGCGTGTCGCTTCCGTGTGATCGGCTGGATATTCGATGCACTCGTCGAGCTGCATCTGGATGTCGGCGCCGAGCAGGCACTGGATCTCGATCGAGCGTTCCGGTGTGAGCAGATGCTTGGAGCCGTCGATGTGCGACTGGAAGGCGGCGCCTTCTTCGGTAATCTTGCGGATCTGCGATAGGCTCATCACCTGGAAGCCGCCGCTGTCGGTCAAAATCGGCTTCTCCCATCGCATGAACGTGTGCAGCCCACCGAGGCGCGCCACGCGTTCAGCGCCCGGCCGCAGCATCAGATGATAGGTGTTGCCAAGCAGGATATCGGCGCCGGCGTCACGGACTTGTTCGGGATACAGCGCCTTGACCGTGCCGACCGTGCCGACCGGCATGAAGGCCGGCGTGCGGATGAGGCCACGCGGCGTCACGATTTCGCCGCGGCGCGCGTTGCCGTCCTGGCCAAGAAGGCGGAAGGTGAAATCGGTCATCGGGTGCCTGTGCTCGACGATAGTCGGTGTCGAGGAAGCGAATACTCCGCAAGCCCGCAGCGGTCGATAACAATCCCGCGTTGGACAAACGCCTGTTTGCTGCTTTTGCAACAGGAACCTCGTGTAACGGGGCCGTGGCTGCACGGCACCCATTGCGATAGGTGGCGACCGGAGGTTAATGTTGCCACAATTCGGGAAATGAGGTCGCAACTACCACTGGGCTAACGATGCCCCGAATTCGCGTGCTCCGGATAAAGGATCGGCTGTAGTCTTGGCCCGACGCTTCTTCGTCCAACGCTTCTTCGCCCGCTTCTTCGCCCAACGATTATCGGGAGGTTACATGCAGATCCAGGCGCTCGGTTACATCGGTGTCGCGGCGCAAGGGCTCGACGATTGGGCCAATTTCGGCACCCACTTCCTCGGCATGCAAGCGGTCGACCGCACGTCGAAGCGCATGGCGCTGCGTATGGACGACCGCAAGCAGCGCGTGATCATCGAGGATGCCGGCCGCAACGGTCTGGGCTACCTCGGCTGGGAGATGGCCGATCGGGCAAGCCTCGATGCGCTGGCCGCCCACCTCGAGCAGAAGGGCATCGCGGTGCAACGCGGCGACCGGACGCTCGCCGAGGAGCGCAAGGTCCGCGATCTCATCCGGTTCGCTGATCCCTTGGGCAATCAACTCGAAGCATTCTGGGGCGCTGAGAGCACCACGGAAGCGTTCAAGCCCGGCCGCTCGATCTCGGGTTTCCGCACCGGCCCGCTCGGCATGGGACACGCCGTGCTGCACGTCGAAAACATCGATGCGCTGGTGCCGTTCTATCGCGATGTGCTCGGCTTCCACACGAGCGACTGGATGGTGAAGCCGTTCCGTGCCCACTTCTTCCACGTCAACCCGCGCCAGCACAGCCTTGCCCTGCTCGAGACCGGCCGCAAAGGCTTCCACCATTTCATGGTCGAGCTGTTCAACCTCGACGACGTCGGCCAGGGCTTCGACATCGCCAACAGCTTGGATGGTCAACTGCTGAGCACGATGGGCCGCCACACCAACGATCACATGACGTCGTTCTACACCAAGACGCCTTCCGATTTCGGCGTCGAGTACGGCTGGGGCGGCCGCTTGCTGGACGTGCCCAATCACGTGCCGGACGAGATGACCAAGGGTGGCAGCTTGTGGGGCCACGACTTCGTCGGCGCCGATCCCGAGATGCGGGCAAAGCGGCGCCAGGCGCGGATGGAGGCGGCCGAGTCGGGCCTTAGGCAACCGGTGCATGTGATCGAGGGCAATTACCAGCTGGCACCGGGCACCTGCGCGTGGTGGGATCAGGCGTCTGGCCGCGGCACGTAGGACGAGCCGGACGCTTGCGCCTGCGATCGCGCACACGCGGCGTCGTGCCACGACTGGACGCCGGCTCTTTGGTCCCCGATATACGGGAGCACGTTGCCCAGGACCGAGGAGCCCGCTTTGCCCGACGAGGAAGAGAACCGGTTTGCCGCTCGCGCCGCCCGTTACGTGCGCGTCGGCGCCAATGTCGGGGCGGTGGCGGCCAGAGTCGCGGGGAGCCGCCTGTTCGGCTACGAGCTCGACCGGCAGAAGAACGCGGCGGAGCTGGCCAAGGCACTGGGTGGCCTGAAAGGCCCGATCATGAAGGCGGCGCAGCTGCTTTCGACGATCCCTGAGGCGCTGCCGCCCGAGTACGCCGCCGAACTCTCGCAACTGCAAAGCGCCGCGCCGCCGATGGGGCCGGCATTCGTGCGCCGTCGCATGCAGGCCGAGCTTGGCCCCGACTGGCAGCGCCGTTTCCAGAGTTTCGAGCCGCAAGCCGCGGCGTCCGCGTCGCTCGGTCAGGTGCACCGTGCCGTCGCACCAGACGGGCGGCCGCTGGCGGTCAAGCTGCAGTATCCCGACATGCAGTCGGCGGTCGAGGCCGACGTCAACCAGCTGAGAATCGTGTTCGCGATCCACGCCCGCATGGATGCGGCGATCGACACGGGCGAGATCCTGGCCGAGATCGCGGCGCGGCTGCGCGAGGAACTGGATTATGAGCTGGAAGCCCGCCACATGGCGCTCTACGCGGCGATCCTGGAGGGCGACGCGCTGATCCGTGTACCCAAGGTGCTGCCGGAGCTGTCGACCAAGCGGTTGCTGACGATGACCTGGGCGGAAGGGCGGCCGCTGCTCTCCTACAAGGACGCACCGCAGGAAGACCGCAATCTGATCGCGCGCGCCATGTTCCGCGCCTGGTGGTTTCCGTTCTCGCACTACGGCGTCATCCACGGCGACCCGCATCTGGGGAACTACAATGTATTCGATGATCTTGATGCCGCCGCCGTATCCACAGCCCGGATGCCTAGTGGGCATCCGAAGGGCCAGGCAAAAGGCATCAATCTGCTGGACTACGGCTGTATCCGCGCCTTCGCGCCGAAGTTCGTGGCTGGCGTGATCGATCTCTACCGCGGCCTCGAGCGCGGCGACGACGCGCTGATCGTACACGCCTACGAGACCTGGGGTTTCCATGGGCTTTCGAAGGAGCTGATCGAGATCCTGAATATCTGGGCGCGCTTCATCTACGGCCCGCTGCTCGACGATCGCGAGCGGCGCATGGCCGAGGGCACGACGCCCGGCGAATACGGCCGCAAGGAGGCCTTCATGGTGCATCAGGCACTGATGGAAAAGGGGCCGGTGAAGGTGCCGCGCGAGTTCGTGTTCATGGACCGCGCCGCGATCGGCCTCGGCGGCGTTTTCCTGCATCTCGACGCCAAGCTCAACCTCTACCGTCTCTTCAACGAGACCATCGAAGGCTTCGACATCGACGACGTCGCCAAGCGCCAGGCGGAGATTTTCGCGCGGACGGGGGTGCCGCTGCCGGAGTGAGGTGGTGGGGAGTGCGTGGTCAAGGGCGAGGCTTCCTAAAGCCATACCGTAGTTCCTCATGCTTGGCGCATGGGGTGAACACCCGGTTATTAACACCCTCGCTGCACCCATGTCGTAATGCCTACTCCGCAAAGATCCCATGCGTCGGGATAATGCATTCCAGCGGGACTAGCGTTCTGCATCAGGCTCACGAAATACCGTCCATCGGCCCCCATGCTATCGGCATACCTTCGCACTGCATCGTAGATCTCATGAGCCGGTGGAAGCGCTTGACCGTTCTGTGACGCTTGGTGAAACCCAAGTCGCGGATATGGTGCATAAACCACTCGCTCCTTACCACC
>JANLQP010000144.1:0-5638 GCA_031367895.1 Hyphomicrobiales bacterium | reverse complement strand
TCATGTCCTTCTGGACCTCGACCATCTTCGGGTTGAGCAAGGAGGTGACACTCGAGAACTACCGCGTGCTGACACAGGATCCGGTCTACCTGCTTGTGCTGCTACAAACGTTGCGCATCGCGCTGACTGTTACAGCCATCTCGCTGGTTGTCTCCTACCCGATCGCACTTTTTCTCGCATCGCTCAACGGCTCCCGGAAATCCGCACTGTTGCTGCTCTTGTTCCTGCCGTTCTGGACAAGCTACGTCGTGCGCACGTTCATCTGGCTGCCAATGCTGGGTCGCGCGGGGCTCGTCAACAGTACGCTCATATCACTCGGGCTCATCGATGCGCCGCTCGATTGGCTACTCTACAACGAAGCCGCGACGCACATTGGCCTCGTCTACGTCTATACCCTCTTCATGACGCTGCCGATCTACTTATCCCTGGACCGCATGGACCCACGACTGGCAGAGGCGGCCAGCGACCTCGGAGCGGGTCCGTTGCGCACCTTCCTGCGCGTGACCCTGCCTTTATCGCGGCCTGGCGTACTGTCGGGATGCGTGATGGTTTTCCTCCTCGCCTGCGGCGCCTACGTGACGCCCCAGCTGCTGGGCGGCACGACGGGTCTCATGTTCGGCAACCTCATTGCCGCTCAATTCACGCACACCAACAACTGGGCTTTGGGCGCTGCACTGTCGATCATTCTCATTTGCGTCGTGTTCGTCATTCTCATCCTGTTCGGGCGCCGGGTGCGCCTCGACGACGTGTTCCTGAGAGGCTGAAGATGCGATCCGCCACGCTGCGTCGTGCCGCGCTGATAGCCTATGCCGGGCTCTTCTACGCTTTTCTCTATCTGCCGATCCTGCTGCTCATCGTGCTGTCGTTCAATGACAGTCAACTGATCGGGCTGCCCTTCCAGCGCGCAAGCCTGCGCTGGTATGCCGAAGTGGCTGCGACGCCCGACCTGATGCGGGCCATCCGCAACAGCACGCTGCTTGGTGCGGCGAGCGCCATCATCGCCACCGTGATGGCCCTGATGCTGTCGCTGGCGTTTCGGGTGGAGTTCCGCGGCAAAGACCTTCTGATGAAGGCGTTGTTGCTGCCGATTCTGATCCCCGGCGTCGTCGGCGGAATCATCTACCTCGTCTCTTTCGGCGTGACGGGGGTGCCTGTCGGCCTCTGGCCTGCCGCCTTGATTGCACACGTCACTTGGGTGTTGCCGTTCGCCTTCCTCACACTCTATCCCCGTCTGCATGCTTTCGACCGCAGCATCGAGGAGGCAGCCATGGACCTGGGTGCAACGCCGTGGGTCGTCTTCCACCGAATCGTGCTGCCGTTGATTCGCCCCGGCTTGATTGCGACGGCGATGTTTTCCTTCACGCTGTCCTTCGATGAATTCATCCGGACACTGTTCGTGGTCGGCAATGACCGCACTGTGCCGGTGCACTTATGGACGCTGCTGTCGGAGCACATGGCCCCGTTCCTGCCGGCTGTCGGTGTGATCGTGATGACCGTGTCAGTCGTCGTCTCGCTCGCCGGATTCGTTATCGCGCACAGCGCCGACCGATGGCGTGATGGACCCAAACCCTGAGTCCGAACACCCCCCGCGGCCGATCCTTCGAATTGAGGACAACACGCCGATGATGCCTGGAAAATCTGTTGCTTGCTCGACTTGACTAAGCAAGTATGCAACCGGAGCATAGCCTCGAGGATGCGATCCATGAGACGAATTGGTATGGGTACCACGACCCGTCGCGGCTTTGTCGGAGGTGGCGTCGCCGCCGGACTTCTGCCCCGGACAGCTCAGGCGCAGACAACCCCACCGACACCGATCGAACTTCTTGTAACGAACTCTACCGTACAGGGGCTTTTGCGCGCGACGGTCGAGCAGGAAGCCAACGTCACCATCACCGACAGCCCATGGCAATCCTCGACCGATGTCGTATCCCGCGTTGCAGCACCCGGCGGAACGTCGCGCTGGGATCTCGTCATGAGCACCTATGATTTCTCAAAACCGGTGGTCATGGGCGCCAAGGCGGGTGATGAGAAGGTGCGCCCCATCGATCTGTCGCTGATCCCCAACCTGCAGCACGTGACCAAAGAATCGCGGGCCGGTATCGGTGAACGCGACGGCAAGACGTACATGCTTCCCATGTGCTGGGGGTTCGACACCGTCCTCTTCAACCGGAATGCCGTGCCAGAAGCTGATCCTTTCACGCAGTCATGGGCGCCGCTCTTCGAGGACAAGTATGCTGGGCGCATCGGCTGGTGGGACGTAGCGCATCAGATGCTGATGGCCGCGGGCCTCTATATGGGGCACGCCGAGCCGGAGAAGATGGACCGCAACCAGCTCGATGAAGTCGCCAAATTCCTCATCTCGCGCAAGAAGAACGTGCGGACCATGTACACGACGTTCGCGCAAGGCTCGGCATTGCTGGCGAGCGGCGAGATCGTGGTGGGGTACGGGATCGTACCGATGCGGGTGGAGCTGCAGACCAAGGGCTTTCCGATTTCCGGCGCCTTCACCAAGGAAGGCGTGCTGTCGCTGATTATTGCGCTCTACATCCCCAAGGATGCACGCCAGCATGTCGCCGCGGCGCGAGTCATCAACTCGATGCTCGGCGAGCGGTACGGTAGTCAGCTCACGAAGGCGACCGGCTACCTTTCTGCCTCCAAGCTTGCCGAGACCGGCCTTTCGGCCGAGGAGCGCAAGGCCTACGGCTACGGTATTTTCGACGGCTCGGTGAAGCATTACCTTTTGAAGTTCCCCACCAACATGAATATGTGGATCGAGACCTGGAGCCGGGTGAAGAGTGCCTGATCCGCAGTCCAGGGACGAGAACAAAGAGGATGCGATCGCTGTCGCGGTGCGCGGGATAACCAAGCGCTTCGGCAACGTAACGGCCCTCGACTCGGCGACTATCGATGTTCGGCGCGGGGAGTTCTTTTCCCTCCTTGGCCCGTCCGGATGCGGCAAGACCACACTGCTGCGCATCATCGGCGGTTTCGAGGAGCCAAGCGAGGGAGAACTGCTGCTCGGCGGCCGCTCGGTGCTGGGGGAGCCCGCTTATCGCCGCCGCACCAACATGATCTTTCAGCATGGCGCGCTATTCCCCCATCTGTCAGTCGCGCGCAACATCGCCTTTGGGCTCGAGATGAAGCGGATGACGCGGCCAGAGATCGAGCGGCGCGTGGCCGATGCCCTCGATCTCGTCCAGCTGGGCGGGTATGGTGAAAGGGGCGTCGATCAGCTCTCGGGCGGACAGCGCCAGCGCGTGGCACTCGCCCGCGCCTTGGTCAATGAGCCCGCCGTGCTGCTGCTCGACGAGCCGCTGTCGGCCCTCGATCTCCAGTTGCGCCAGCAAATGCAGGTCGAGCTGCGCCGTATCCACCGGGCGACCGGCAGCACGTTCATTTTCGTCACGCACGATCAGGGAGAGGCGATCTCGCTGTCGGATCGGCTGGCCGTCATGAATGGCGGCCGGATTCTTCAGGTCGGGTCCCCACGCGAGATTTACGAGATGCCGGCGAGCCGCTTTGTGGCCGAGTTCATCGGACACTCGAATTTCCTGGAAGGCCGCATCGCCGCCGAACCCGGGTCCGTACGCCTCGCCGATGGCAAGTCGATCCTTGTCAGGCCTCTGAGCGGTGCGGCTGTCGGCGAGGCCGTCCAAGTGGCCCTGCGATACGAGCAGGTCGAACTCGTTTCCCCCGACGATGGGCTGCTGCAGGGCACGTTGGAGGATGTCATGTATCTCGGCGCCGGCTGGAGGCGCACCGTGCGCCTCGAAGGTGGAGGGATGCTCGTTTCCGAGAGCAGCAGCCTAGGTGCTGTCACGCGGTTCACGGTCGGGGCCCGTGTGGGGCTGCGATGGGAGTCCGCCGCCGCTCTGGCGTTGCGGGAATAGGAAAGGACACGTCCTTGGCTGCTGTCACTCAGGTTGCCCTCACCACCGGCGCCTCGCGCGGGATCGGCCATGCTACGGCACTGGCCCTCGGAGCCCATGGATTTTCTGTCTTTCTGGCCGCCGAAGGAACTGGCGAGGAGTTGTCCACTGCAGCGGCGGCAAGTCGCAGAGCTGGCGCCCCGGACGCCGATTTCGGAACCTTTGATCTCGGCGCCGAAGGGCAAGCGGAAGCGATGGTTGCTACAGCATTGGAACGCTTCGGTCGCGTCGATGTTCTCGTCAACAACGCCGGCATGCGCTGCCGCAAGCCGTTTGGGAGCTTCACACGCTAGGATTTCGCGTACGTGATCAGTGTCAATCTCGCAGCCGCCTTTTTTGCCAGCCAGGCCGTGCTGCCAGCCATGCGCAGACAGGGTGGTGGACGGATCATCCACATGGCGAGTCAAATGGGCAGCGTCGCTGGCGAGGAAAACGCGCTCTATGGCCCCTCGAAGGCGGCGCTCATCCAACTGGCGCGCAACATGGCGCTCGAGCTCGCCAAGGACGGCATCCAAGTGAACTCTGTCAGCCCTGGCCCGATCGCCACGCAATTCAACCTGGATTCCTATGGTCGCCAACCCGGCAAGATGGACGCAATGATCTCGCGCGTGCCGGTGGGCCGGTTCGGGCGGCCAGAGGAGATCGCGGAGGCCGTGGTGTTCCTCGCTACTGTCAAAGGTGGCTTCATCCAGGGGCACGACCTGGTAGCGGATGGCGGCTACATCATCCATTGATTGCGATTGGCCTAGAGTAGAGTCGAGGAAGGCGCGGTGACTTGGGGCTTGTAGCCATCATCCCGTTTCCCATCCCCGCTCATCAGTAGGATCGAGGACTGGCGCGCCGGTCGGCCGAAATAAGTCTTCGGCCGTGCCACGTTTCCAGCCCCCGCCACGTCGAACGCAGCGTGCGGATTTCCCGCACTACCCACTCCTGTTTGCTTCATGCCAAGGTTAATTGGGCCTATCCTGCTGGTGCGGCTTTCGGCACCGGTCTTCGAACCCGATAGCTATTGTATAGCTTCACGGCCTCGTACAACCACTGCCTATTCCACGGCGTCCAGCCGAAGCCTTTTCGTTTCCGTGCGCGCAGCATATGGCGCCGAAACATAGCTACGCAAGTCGATATCTATGACGCGTGTCTTGCACTGAACCAGCGCGCGCCTTTGCGCATGCGGTTCGAGCGGCTGAGCCTACACGCGCTTTCGTCGTTCTTCGGGCACAAGCCAGCCCACGAGACCAGGTGACCGGCGGTCGGGAACCGGCTCATGTCGGTGCCGATCTCAGCCAGCAGCACGCGCGCCGCCAGCTCGCCGATGCCGGGCATGCTGGTCAGCACCGGGATCAAGGCGCGAAAGGGATCGAGGTTAGCCTCGACCTCCCGATCGATCTCGGCGATGGCTCGGTCGAAGGTATCGATCTGCTCCAGGTGCAATCGCAAAAGAAAGCGATGGTGCTTCGTCACGCGCCCTTGCAGGGCTTCCCGGAGCGTCTCGGGCGAGGCCTTGATCCGCCGGTCCGCCAGGCTTGCGAGTTTGGCAGCATCGGTCTGGCCGGCGATCAGGGACTCGATCATGGCTCGCCCGCTCGTGCCGATGATGTCGGTGATGACCGAATCCAGCTTGATGTTGGCTTCTTCCAGCGTCTTTTGCAGGCGCAGCACATGGCTCGTGCGTTCGCGCGTGAGCTGCTTGCGGGTCCGCAGCAAACCGC
>JANLQP010000117.1:0-33945 GCA_031367895.1 Hyphomicrobiales bacterium | reverse complement strand
GCGGGCGGCGCGGTATAGAGACCATCGATGTCAGAGAGCAGCACGAGGCAGTCGGCCGACATCATCGAGGCGACGCGCGCGGAGAGGCGGTCGTTGTCGCCGTAGCGGATTTCCGCGGTCGCAACCGTATCGTTCTCGTTGACGACCGGGATCACCTTGTGCGCGAGCAGCGTATCCATGGTGCGCCGCGCATTGAGATAACGGCGCCGCTCCTCGGTATCGCCGAGCGTCAACAACACCTGCGCGACGTTCAAGCCGCGCGTGCGAAAGAGATCTTGATAGGCGGACGCAAGGCTGATCTGGCCGACGGCCGCGGCGGCCTGGCTCTGCTCCAGTTCGAGCGCGCCTTTGGGTAGCCCCATCACGTGCCGGCCGAGCGCGATTGCGCCGGAGGACACCAGCACAACCTCCTTGCCGGCCGCAACCAGCTCGGCCACGTCGTCGGCGATCGAGTTGAGCCACGTCGCGCGCAACCGCCCGGTCTTGCGATCAACCAGCAGCGCCGAGCCGATCTTGACGACGATGCGCCGCGCGTTGGTCCATTCCACGCGGGCGTTTTTCTGAGGTCTGATGTTGGGGCTCATGTCGCTCACAACCGGCTCGTCTTCGAGGATCGCAGTATGTTATCCTGAAGACCAGGGCAAGATCGAAGCGCGAGGAGCGCCCAATGCCGGCCATCGCACGCAAGCTGCCGAACTTGATGACAGTCGCTGAATTCCTGACTTGGCCAGGAGACGGGACAGGGCGGACCTATGAGCTGGTCGATGGCGAGGTTCGCGCCCAGGACCCGGGCAGTGACGCGCACGGTACAGTCGATGCTAACCTGATATCGTTCATACACAATCACCTGAAGGCCCACCGGCCACATTGCCGGGTCGTCTCGCAAGGGGGGATCGCGCCGCGGCTGCGCGCCAACTGGAACTATCGGGTGCCGGAACTCGCGGTCACGTGCATCCCGAACAGGGCCGACGTGCACATGACGCCCGAGCCGCTCCTGCTGATCGAAGTGCTGTCGCCATCCAACCGCCGTGATACCTGGAGCAACGTGCCCCTCTATGCCTCTGTTCCGAGCGTCATGGAAATTCTGCTGGTCGAGTCGGAGGAGATCAGCGCCGAGCTGCTCCGGCGACGCTCTGACGGCTCCTGGCCCGAGGACGCCGAAAGCTTCGGGCCTGGCAGCACCATTCGACTCGAGTCGATCGGGTTGGATCTGCAGATGGCCGAGATTTATGCTGGCACCCACCTTGTGCGAACTGCAGAGCGGTAGAGGCGCCATCCCTACGGCGTCCACGGCACCTTCTCTTTCGCCTCGTCCTTTTCAGCCGCCGTCTTGCGGCCGATCTCCTTGGCAATGGCGAACATCGCTTCCTTCATGCCGAGGCCGGAGACCGCCGACAGCACGAGCGGCTTTTTCCGCGCTGCCTTTTGCAATTCTGCCGCCTTCGCCTCGATCACGTCGGGTGTCAGCGCATCGCACTTCGACAGCGCGACGATCTCCTTACGCTTGGCGAGCTCGCCCGAGTAGGCCTTGATCTCGGCGCGGACGGTCTTGTAGGCAGTTGCGACATCCATCGTGATTTCCGTCGCATCGACAAGATGCAGCAGAACCTTGCAGCGTTCGACGTGGCCGAGAAATTGGACGCCGAGCCCTGCGCCCTCGTGCGCGCCCTCGATCAACCCCGGAATATCGGCGAGCACGAAATCGACGTCACCAGCTTTGACGACACCGAGGTTCGGATGCAGCGTCGTGAACGGGTAGTCAGCAATTTTCGGTTTCGCTTTAGTGACAGCCGCCAGGAACGTCGACTTGCCAGCATTGGGCAATCCGATCAGCCCCGCGTCGGCGATCAGTTTCAACCGCAGCCAGATCGTCAGTTCCTCCGCTGGCAGGCCAGAATTGGCGTGCCGCGGCGCCTGGTTCGACGGGCCTTTGAAATGCGCGTTTCCGAAGCCGCCATTGCCGCCCTTCAGAAGCACGCGCTTGTCGCCCGGCTCCAACAGCTCGGCGAGGATCGTCTCCTGGTCTTCGGCCAGCAGTTCGGTGCCGGGCGGTACCTTGATGACGATATCGTCGCCGTCGGAGCCGGAGCGGTCGCGCCCCATGCCGGGCTCGCCGTTCTTGGCGAAGAAGTGCTGCTGATAGCGGTAGTCGATCAGCGTGTTGAGGTTGTCGACGCAAGCGATGATCACGTCGCCGCCACGCCCGCCGTTGCCGCCGTTCGGTCCGCCGTACTCGATGAATTTCTCGCGCCGGAACGACACGCAACCGTTTCCGCCGGCGCCGGAGCGGACGTAGATTTTCGCCTGATCTAGGAATTTCATCTTTGAACCTGATGTGAAACGCTCGGTTGCAACGATATCACATGCTGCCGGTGAAACGGCCGAGGATCGCACCGATCCGTGACGGCGAGGGACGCGGTGGTGGCATCGTGATACCAAGACGCGCCGCCGCCTGCTCGCGCGACAGGACGTATGTGATCGCCGCGACCTCATCACCGCGCGCGATGCAGGTGATGCGGCAGGTTCCGCTTGGCTCGAAGCCGAGTTTTGCCAGGACGCGGCCAGAGGCCGGATTGTCCGTGAAGTGCGACGATGTGAAGGACGCGCAATTGCCCTGGATCAGGCCGTAGGCGAGGACAGCCTTCACGGCCTCGGTTGCAAACCCGCGCCCCCAGTGCGCACGGCCGAGCCAGAAGCCGACTTCCGCCGCTTCCGCCGTGCGTAGGAAATAGCCGGCGCCGCCGATCAACACGTCATCCTCCATCAGCGCAAAACGGGCCTCGTCCGCTGCCGGCGTCAACCATTGGCGCGCATCTGCGTCCATCAGCGGGTGCGGGATATCGCTCGTCATGCGCGCAACATCCCAGTGCCCGGCAAGCGCGCGAAAATCCTCGCGGTCGTCGGGCCGGAAGGGGCGTAGCGTCAGTCGCTCGGTCGTCAGCATGTCTGTTCCGTCAACGTCGGGCGCGGCGATGGGATCCGGATTGGGTTTGGGGCTTTTCCTTCGCCTTCTCGGCCTTCTTGATCATCCAGGGCTTATCGTAATCGCCCGCCATGAGCGAGCCCTTTGGGGTCACCAAGCCGATCACGTCCGCGAGACCGAACCGGTCGATCTGCGCGCGCACCTGATCGGCGCTCTTGTAGGCGACCGGGCTCTCCGACACGTCCGGCCGGTCGTAGAAGAAGCGCACGTCCAGGCCCTCGGTCTGCCGCTCGAGCAGCGTGCGCGACCGCTGCAGGAACTCCTCCGGCATCAACCCGGCGATCCCCTGTTCGCGCAACAGTTGCGACCGGCTTTTGTTGCGGCCAGCGCCGTGCGGCGAGAACGACGCGTACTCAGTCCGATCATTGCCGAGCGTAAGTAAAACCGGCGCCGCCATGTTGAGCGGGATCAAACCGAGCAGCGGATGCCCGGCCTCGTCCTTCCAGGCCGGCGTCGCGCCCTTGCCGTGGTAGAAGTAGTGCCCGCGCTTCCAGACGAAATTGTGCTCGTTGCCGAACGCGGCCAGCGCGTTGATCCCGAGCCGCGCCAACGTGCGCTCGTGCACCAGCTGATGGTTGCGCTTCGTCCAGCGTGCGACGTACTGCAGCGCCTCCCAATAAGCTTGGCCACCCTCGCTGTCGGGATCGATCCACGCCTGATGCGGCGGTGTATCCGGCGACACAACCTGCGTATGTCCGACGGCCGCCGAAAGCCCGCGCTTGTAGACCTGCGCGCCGAGATCGCGGCTGCCGTGATGCGTGACGAGCACGTCGACGGCCGTCCGATCACCGATCGCGTCTGCCAGCGCCGTCTGCCCATTGGCGCGCAGCTTCGCGGTCATGGCGGCGGACACATCGAGCGCGCCGAAGAAGGCGAAATGGTTGCCGTCGCCCTGATCGCAAAGCTGCGCTTTGGCGCGGCCGGCCAAGTCTTTCAGGAACGGATTCCGAGTGCCCTCGATCTCGTCGGTGATCGGGTCGCAGATGTGATTCTCGAGCGCGCGGCCGCCAGGGCCAAAGCGCGTCGAAGCCTGCACCGCGTCCATGAAACGGCGTGTGTCCGTGCCCTGGGGAATGATCGTCGCGTACATCGAGCAGCAGATGTCGGCCGAATGGAAGGCCGGATGAATGGCGCGCGAAACCACCGCGCCGCCGACCGGGATCGTGCCCTTGGCGGAGCTCGACGGGCAGGCGTCCGGCATTACTGCGCCTTGCTCCAGCATCGGGCAGCGCATCAGGTCGTCCATGTGCGCGCGGACCGCGGCGATGTTGGCCTCGTCCTCGGGTGTTTCGGCCGCGATTGCCTCGGCGAATGTACCCTTGCTGCGACGCGAGATAACGACAGGCGCCGGAAACTTGGCGACCAGCCGCTCACGGATCGTGTCCAGCGGGATGCCGTCAGCCGCGAGCTGCCGCGCTTCGGCCAACGCCGCCTTGAAAGTCTTACCCGGCCTGATGCCCCACGACAGGAGCAGATGTCCGCCAATCTGGCTCATTGATGTGCGTCCTGTTTGGCGCCTCCCCAACGCGAAAAGGGAGACGGTTGCACCGCCTCCCCCGAAAATTGCCTATGGGTCTGGCTGAAAGCCGGACCCGGTGCGGTGGTCCAGCTGTTACTCGGCCGCTTCGAGTTTCGGCGGCTTCACGGAAATGTAGATCCGGCCATTCTTCTTGGCCTGGAAGTCCACCGTACCGTCGACGACGGCATAGATGGTGTGATCGACGCCCATACCAACGCCGTTGCCCGGGTGCCACTGCGTGCCACGCTGGCGGCACAGGATGTTGCCCGAGATGACGTTTTCGCCTCCGAACTTCTTGATGCCGAGGCGCCGGCCCGCGGTATCGCGGCCGTTACGGGATGAACCGCCTGCTTTTTTGTGTGCCATGGAATAGTCTCCTATCGTCTCGACCCGGTGCCCCAGATGGGCTCGACGGGTGTGAATTCACCCTACGATATTCGTGATCTTCACCGTCGTCAGCTCCTGACGATGGCCGCGCTTGCGGCGCGAGTTCTTGCGACGGCGCTTCTTGAAGGCGATCACTTTGTCGGCGCGGCCCTGTTCCACCACTTCGGCGGTAACCTTGGCGCCCGAGACGAGGGGTGTGCCGATCTTCGCGGCGCCATCACCACCAACCATCAGCACTTCGTTGAATTCAACGGTCGCACCCTTTTCACCGGCAATCTTTTCGACCCGGAGAGTGTCGTTGGCGGCGACGCGATATTGCTTGCCGCCTGTCTTGATGACAGCGTACATCGTTGGTTTTCCTACTGTTTCCGCGTTCTGTGGCGCCGCTGACGCTGGCGTGGGCCAGCAACCGGCGGACTTCTATGCCTCAAAGAGATACCGCGAGCCGGCATCCTCGAGACGAGCCTCGAACAGCGCATTGCGCACAAAGACCGAAGCCTTGCGCGATAAGCCATTTATGCGTGACGAGCGGTGCGCTGTCAACGGGGATCGCTATCACTGCGAGCCGTGCCCGCGGGCGCTGGGGCATGATGGGTTAAGGGCGGGGCGCGCACGGAACCGCACACGCTATTCCGTGGCCGCCGTAACCCAGTCGGCATGCTGTCGTGGCAACGGCGTGCCTTGTTCGAGCGTTAAAGGCAAGCGCGGTGGCGCCCGCGTGATCTACTACTACGGCGGCGATCACATGCCGATTTTCCTGATCGCGATCTACGCGAAGAACGAGAAGGCCGACTTGACCGCCGCAGAGAAGGAGGCGTCGAAGAAGCTGATCGAGACGCTGAACCGAGAATATCGGGCAAAAGAGCAGGCTCTGGAATTGCGGGATGAGCCAAGTACGCACAGGAGAAAATGACAATGGCACGGAAGCGGAGCAAGATCATCGAGGGCCTCGATGAGGCCGTTCGCTACGCGCGTGGCGACGCGTCGGTTGGCCGGGTCAACACTGTCTGCGTGCCGGTTCCGCTCGATGTGAAAGCCATCCGTCAACGGCAGGGGCTGACGCAGAAGGCGTTTGCGACAAAATTCGGGTTCCCGCTCGGAACTTTGAAGAATTGGGAGCAGGGGCACCGTGCACCAGTCGGCGCAAGCCTGATTTTGCTGCGCGTGATTGATAAGTTCCCACAAGCTGTAGAAGGCGCGCTCGCTGCCTGAGCCAGGCTACGTCATCCAACACCGCGGGCGCCGGGGTACGTGGGCTACGGGCGGGGTCAGCGCGGGGCCCAAAACGATATGGCGTGGCCGCCGTAAACCAACCTACATGCCTGCTGAGCGATACGCAGCAGATTCCCGATCGTCGTCGTTGACTTTGATGCGGACAACCCCCATTATGGGGGATAAACGGGAGCGACTAATGGAGAAGCGCAAGCCGCACTACGCGCTGAAGGCCATAAAGGCTGCGTTCTCCGACCCCGACAAGCTCAACCGCACGATGACATCGAAACAAGGCGCCGACGATCTCGGGATGGACGACACGGCCGTCATCGGTGTCATCCAGGGGCTTAGCCTCAAGGACTTCAACAAGTCGATGACGTCGAATGCCGACCTCACCGTCTGGCAGGACGTTTACCGCCCGGCCGTTGGCGGCAGGGTCATCTACGTCAAATTCACGCTCGACGCCCAAAAGGTGCTTCTGCTGATCAGCTTCAAGGAGGCCTAAAGCCTATGCGCAAGAATCCCCGCGCGTACCCGGACACGATGGCGAGTGCCGAAAGCGGCCGCCCAATGGTTCGCGGCGAAAAGGAGGTCACGCTGACGATCGACGGGAGGACGTTCACGTATTTGCAGCCTGGCTGGTGGTGTTCGTTGACCGATCCTGACGATATGGACGGTCAGCTGGTCGACGACGACAACAAGATCGCCGAGATGGCACGGAGATCGGCTAAGCAAATTGCCATGGGCGAGACGGTCTTCGTGCCCGTGGTCATTCGTGCCATCCGCGAGAATTGTGGGCTTACGCAGCGCGAAGCCGGCGAAATTTTCGGCGGCGGCGAAAAGTCGTTCGAGAAATACGAGAGCGGCGAGATCGAGCCGTCCGAGCCGACGAAACGGTTATTGCGGCTGGCGATGCAAAAGCCCGATCTTTTTCGCAAGCCCAAGGACGGCAATCTCATGCTGCCTTCGGCTGCGGATGCAGGGCTTGTGCGCGAGACCCTGGTCAAGGCGTCGGTAGACCGGATTTATCAGCGGCTGTTCGAGCCGGAGAAGCGTGCGCGGACAAGGGCGTGACTTTTCTGGTGCAATTGGGACTTCGACAAAATTGCCCATGCTATTCCCGCCAATCTGGGCTTTGGCGCCACTTCTGCCATTCGTGCACGGCCTCGGCTGTCTGCGTAACTGCCTGATCAGCGCCGGTCGCGCGCTTCTTAGTTAGCGGTTCCCGTGGAAAGTATTCGATAGCGCCCTCGGTTGCGACCCTCCAAGTACCGATATGCTCCCCGGCAACCCAGACCTCTCTAACCTCGCCGCTGACATCAGGCTTGCAATCGATCTCCAACCGCCTGTCGCCGCAGCGGTCGCCGAGTTCTCTCATGATCGCGAAAGAGGCCTGCTTACTCTGCTCAACCTCCTGCTCAAGCTTTCTCTTAGTCGCTTTTTCTTTCTCGACAATTGAACCGAATGCCTCTGCAACAGTAAATTTCCTAGCCTTCATGGGTGACGTGACCTCGTTGGCGGTACGCGCACAAACATCAGACATCAGGGCGATATGGGAACGACGCAGAATTTACGCAAGTGCATAAGCCGTATCGATTGGCGCGCTGTTACAGCGAAACTCGCAAACAACAGCCATATAATGACTTCCACTCCCCCTAAAACATGCCCGCATGCACGCGGTCCGGCGGGCTGTGGCCGTCGAGGAACGTCTTGATGTTGATGATCACCTTTTCGCCCATGTCGATGCGGCCCTCGATCGTGGCCGAGCCCATGTGCGGCAGGGCGACGACGCGGCTCGAGGCCAGCAGCTTCGGGTTCACCGCTGGTTCGTGCTCGAACACGTCGAGACCGGCACCGGCAATGGCACCCGCCTCGATCATGCGGGCAAGCTCGTTCTCGTCGATCACCTCGCCGCGAGCGGTGTTCACGACGTAGGCCGTGGGCTTCAGCAATTTCAAGCGCCGCGCCGACAGCAGGTGATAGGTCGCGGGCGTGTGCGGGCAGTTGACCGAGATGATGTCCATGCGCGCCAGCATCTGGTCGAGGCTGTCCCAGTAGGTCGCCTCCAGCCCGCTCTCGATATCCTCCGGCAGACGCTTCCTGTTGTGATAGTGGATCTGCAACCCGAAGGCGCGGGCGCGGCGGGCGACGGCCTGGCCGATGCGGCCCATGCCGATGATACCAAGGCGCTTGCCATAAATGCGGTGCCCGAGCATCCAGGTCGGCGACCAGCCGGTCCACTGCGTTCGCGGATCGCGCAACAGGACGGCGCCCTCCGCCAAGCGGCGCGGCACGGCCAGGATCAGCGCCATGGTCATGTCGGCGGTGTCCTCGGTCAGCACGCCGGGGGTATTGGTGACGGTGATGCCGCGGGCGCGGGCCGTATCCAGGTCGATGTTGTCGACGCCGGTGCCGAAGTTGGCGATCAGTTTCAGCTGGGGGCCGGCGGCAGCCAATACGGTCTTGTCGATCCGGTCGGTGACGGTCGGGACCAGGACATCCGCGATCTTGACCGCGGCGATCAGGTCCGGCTGCTTCATCGCGACATCGTCGACGTTGAGGCGGGCGTCGAACAGCTCCCGCATCCGCGTCTCGATGAGATCGGGCAGCCGGCGTGTGACGATGACGAGGGGTCGCTTGGCGCTGGTGGTCATCTGGCTCAGGGTCCCGGAAGGGAAAGGCGTTTCATCCACCAGGACGCTGCCCGAATCAGAAGCAGGCAAGCCTCGTGGACAGCTTCGTTTTCTGTCTTTCCGCGGGAAGGAGCAAGCCAATTAAAGCTGGGTCCGCTATTGTAAGCTGCCCTGAAAGCTGCTCTCGGGACATCGCGACGATAAAACCAACCACGATGTCATACCGGGGCCTGTCCCCCGGCTCGTCCCCGGTACCCATGCCGCCACGAGCCAAAACGATTGCGGCCTTGGCGTGATGAACCCGGCAACCCTTCGGCATACGCCGAGGGCAAGAAAATGCCGGGGTAACATTGGTGATTGTTGGGCCGCGCATGAACTGGTTGCCCTGGCGCCAGCCCTACAGGTCGCGGCCGTTGCCGGTGCCCCGCTCGATGTCCTTCCACTTCTCGCGGAACTTCTTCAGCATGCGTTCTGCGTAGGAAAGGGCCTTGTCGAGATCTTCCTCGGTCGGCAGCTCGAACTTCGGGCTGCGGCTGACGGGGCGCTCCTCGCTCTGCTGGTTGCCGGGACCGCGGCCGGGCGGGTTGCCGGCTTGCGGCTTCTCGCCGAGGCCCAGCATCTCCTCCAGGCGCTTGATCTCGGCCTTGAGGTCGCGGTTCTCAGTTGTGAGCCGCTCGGTTTCCTTCTGGGAGGTCCGCTCGTCCTGCACCGGCTCGCAGGCGAAGGCGCCGTTGCGGCGGGTGCACAGCGACATGGCGCCGGTTTCGCTGTCCATGCGCAGCGCGCCGCCGTCAACCGGCTGCATGATGTAGCGGCCCGGGCGCTCGGCCGGCGGTTCGGCAGGGTTGGCGGCGCTGCCGGGCAAAGTTGCGGCAAGCAGCAGGGCGACGGCGGTCAGCGGCAGATGCGTGCGCATGGCAGTCTCCTCAAATCGCTGAAACGCGTACGGTTGTTGGCTGACAAGTGACCGGCCAGATCGAGTCTCTTATATGGCGTGACGTGGCCACGCCGCCAAGGGCGCGCGGCAAACTGTGCCGCAAACATGCCAAATGTAAACACGCGTTAACCAAAATTTTACACCCGTTTGCGATTGTCACCTGGGTAGTCCCGATCTCGTGCCGCGTCGGGGCGTTTTGCTTGCATTCAGACTGTCGGCACTGGGCTATCGGACTGGACCCGAGGCGCCCACCCCGCAAGGGACACGAGCCGCGCTGAACGCGAGTGTGGATCGTGTTTACAGGCCGGATCGGCCGACGGGGAACAGCATGGCGGCATTCGAGCAACGGCGCACGGAAACCGATCTGGTGAGCGATTCTGCCACCGGCCGTACGGCGACGATCTGCCGGGCAGACGACCTCAAGGGGTTTTTGCAGCAACTTTCCGAACAGATCGCAGACGCCGACCGGCGCCACAGCGAAGCGCTGCGCGACATGCACGAGCGGCTGTCCCGGCTCGGCGGGCAAACGGGCTCGTTGAAGGCGACGATGCCGAAGGCATTCTCGGCCGATCTCGAACGGCTCGAAGCGGGCATGGCGAGCCTCGTCCAAAGGATCGTCGAATCGGATCAGGCGCGCCCAATGCACGCAGATGATCACGTCGATGCGGCGCCGGCACCACTGGCGGTCGTTGCCGAGGCAAAGCTGGCGAAGAATGTCGAACCGCCTCCGGTCGCAGAGGCCGTGCCCGCCGCCAGGATCGTCGACCTAACCGGGCACAGTCACGCGGATGACCACCTCGACCATGACCAGCAGCCGGTGGCGACGCCAAGCTGGACAGACCCGTCGCGGGCAGCGCTGCTATCGGTGGCGCCGCCGGCATTGAAGTCCGCCATGTCGCCGTCGGCAGCTGCATGGGCGCCTGCCGCACAGGCCGCGGCCGTTGTTGCGGCACCAGTCGCGCTGGCGCCGGCTGCCGCTGCCCCGTTGCATCAGAGCCCGAGCGAAGAGCCTTGGGACAATCAATCCGCCGAGGCGCTGGTGCGGCTCTATGCGTCGGGTGAACCCGGACTGCCGCCGCCGCCCGCGCCAGCCGAAACGGTGCGAATTGCGCCGGTATCGATGCTGGCCGCCGTGCTGCAGCCGGATCTGGCCGCTAGTCCGACGGCACCTTCTGCGACCGCCGCAACGGTGCTCGTTGAGGCGCACGACGCCATTGATCGGGCGTGGTTCGAGGACCGGCTCAACGAGATGGCGAGCCGGGTCGAGCAGTCGCTGTCGGATCTACGTCCGGACGATGCGATCGCCAACCTCGGCCGCCGGTTCGATCAGCTGGAAGAACGCTGGAGCACGGCGCTCTCGGACGTCGCGACCCGGTCCGATGTCGAGGGAATCCGGTTGGTCGAGGCGCATATCGCCGAGCTGACGCTACGACTCGATGAAGCGCAAGGGCAGCTTGCCCGTCTCGACCAGATCGAAAAGCAGCTGATGGAGCTCGGCGGCCAGCTGACCGACGAGAACGTCGTCCGCCTGTTCGGCAACCTGGTGCCGACTGAGGAAGACCTCTCGCACTTCGCCGAGATGGCGGCCGAGAAGGTCGCGGCGCGGTTCATCGATCAGATGCCGGTGGCGGCTCCGCAGCAGGCGCCGGTCACGGCTGCCGGTCCCGACGTTGCCGAAGTCCTCGAAATTGCCGACCAGGCGTCGGCCGAGCGGATCAACGCGTTACAGCACATGCTGGCCGGGTTCATCGACGAGCGCCGCCGGGGTGAGGTCGAGACATCCGAAGCGCTCGAGACGATGCAGCATGCCATGCAGCATGTGCTCGATCGCGTCGATCAGTTCGATACGTCACGTCCAGCGCAGTTGCATGCGCCTGCAGCGCCGATGCAACCGATGGCCGCATCCCCCATGGCGCCGAACTTCGCGCCTGAAATGCGCGATTCGTTCGATGCCGTGCGCAACTCGGTGAAGGCCGCCGCCGCCGCAGCTTCTGCCGGCCGGATCGCACCAGGTGCGCTGCCGCGCATGGGCGCTGAATCCGGTCAGCCGCGGCGGATCGAGCCGCAACTCGAGCACGGACTGGATGTGCCGGTCGACGCTGCCGAAGCACGCGGTGGCGCCACCGAGCGGCGGTCTGTCATTGAGACGGGGCGCCGTGCAGCCGAGAAGGCTTCCGAGAAAGCCAAGATCGTGGCTGTCGACGAGGCGCCGAAGGTTAAGGCCGGAGGTGTTCGTGACCGCTTGCTCGGCAGCTCGCCAAAAGGCGAAAAGGGCGCCGTGAAGCCCGCGCTCCTGCTGGTGCCGAGCGTGGCGCTGCTGATGATGGTCGGAGTCTGGTGGTTCGCGAGCGCGCCGAAGCGCACGGCTGCGCCAGCAACCGTCGTCATCGAGGATGTGACGTCAGCGACACCGGAAGCCAAGGCCGGCAACAAGCCGAGCATGGCGCCGGCGATTGCGCCGGCCGGCAATCTCGAGTTGCAACCGCCTGGCGCCAAGCCCGAGACACAGATGCCGCTGAAGCCTGAGCAGCGCGGCGACGCGCCGAACATGCACAATCGCGATCAGGCCGATGCCGGCCAGTCAATCGTAACCGGTGCGATTTCCGGCCAAGGGCCGAGAGTTGTGGCAGGGCCATTTGCGGGCATTGCGGTTCAGCAAACAGGCAACGCGATCACAGCCGAGGAGGCAATGCGAGCCCGCGAGAAGGTGCGGATGGCGTCGCTCTCCCAGCGGACCGCGCAGAATGCGGCAATGACATCGAGCGCGGCGCCGTCGGCAATCCCGGCGGGACTGCAACTGGATGGTGACGAGCCCGCGGCAGCACAGCCGGATAGCAAGACAATGCTCGAGCTGCCGCCGGCACTGGTCGGCCCGCTGTCGCTGCGACTGGCAGCAGCGAAGGGAGATCCGTCTGCCCAGTTCGAGGTAGCTGCCCGCTTCGCCGAAGGCAAAGGCATCAAGCAGGACTTCGCGCAGGCCGCCACCTGGTATCAGCGCGCGGCGGCCCAGGGCCTCGCTCCGGCACAATACCGGCTGGCGGCGCTTTATGAGCGCGGCCTCGGCCTGAAGGCCGATCCGCAGCGTGCCCTCCTCTGGTACAAGCGCGCCGCCGAGCAGGGCAGCGTCAAGGCTATGCACAATCTGGCCGTGCTCAGCGCCAGCCGCGACCAGGGCACCGCCGACTACCCGACCGCGGTGCAGTGGTTCGGAGAAGCGGCCGAGCGCGGCCTTTCCGACAGCCAGTACAATCTGGCCGTCCTGTTCGAGAGTGGCCTCGGGGTGTCGAAGGATCTGGTTGCCGCCTACAAGTGGTACGCGATCGCTGCCCGCAGCGGCGACAGCGAGGCGGTTCGCCGGCAGCAGCTCCTGAAGTCGAAGCTCGATGCTGTGACCCTACAGAAGGCCGAGGACAGCATCGAGATCTGGCGCCCGCGCCCGACCGAGGGCACGGCCAATGATGCCATTGCCGCCGGTATTGCATGGAAGGCTCGCGCCAACGGAAGTCCGACCGCTCAGGCGAATTGATTCGCAATCGCAACGAGACGCGATCCCGACGAGACGCGATCCCGGGGGGACGCGAGCCTGTCCGAACCCTCGACGGACTGCACCTCGCGACCATGGACTTCCTTCGGACGCGCGGACGAATGATTGAGCTGGCGAGCTACGCCCGGCGTCTGATGGCCGCGTCGGCGCAGGGCTTCACGCTCGCCACGGTGTGAAGCTGCAGTCACTTACCCGCTGCCGGGCCGCCCATTCTCGGTTGCAGCTCAGCCGGCTGCGCCAGTTCCTCGCGGCGCAGGCTGCGCACGAGCCAAAACATCAAGAGCCCCATGCTGGAGCCGAAGATACCGAGCGAGAACGAGGCGAAGTAGGCGCCGGTCCAGTCCTGCAGCAGGCCCGAAGCGAATGAGCCGATGGCCTGGCCCAAGCCCATCGCGATCGAGAGCATGCCGAAGATGCTGCCGATGGCGCCGCCGTGGTACAGTTTCGCCAGCAGCGCGACGATGATCGGCCCTCGCGCGCCCTGCATGGAGCCGAAGAACAGGACGAAACCATAGACCAGCACCAGGTTCGGCCAGATCGCGACCAGCAGTAGTGATGTCGTACCCACGATCGACAGCAGATAGGTGACGGTGACCGTCGGCAGGCGGCCGAAGCGGTCGGACATCCAACCGACGCCCATGATGCCGAAGGCCGAGAGCATGCCGGTCATGCCGAACGCGCTGGCAGCGACCAGCGGGTTGAAGCCCTGCTCGATCAGGTAGGCGACCGACTGCGGTAGCACGCTGTAGGCCGCGACCGAGGTCCAGAAGTAGGCCGAGAACAAACCCCAGAACGCCCCCGTACGCATGGCGGACGAGACGGTCCAGCCGCCGCTGACGCTTTGCGTCGCACTTCTTCGGGCCTGGCGCCATTCCTCGGAGCCGGCAGTCATCCGGCCGAGCGGCAACAGCAAGATCGCGGGGAGAAACGCCAGCGTGACGAGGCCAAGGACGCGGTGGGCGGTGCGCCAGTCGGTGGCGTCGAGGAGCAATTGCGTCAGCGGCGGGAACAGCAGCATGCCGGCGCCGATCGCGGCATAGGGCAGTGACACGATCGAGCCCATGCGGCGGGTGAACCAACGCGACAGGATGCTCGATGCGACGATCATGCCGAGTGCCGCGGCGCCGATGCCACCACAGAGCCCGGCTGTGGCGTAGTAGGCCAAGGGCGAGTTGACCGATCCGGCGAGAAAATAGCCTGTTCCGAGGATGCCGAGGCCGAGGCCATAAGTGACGCGCAAGCCGAGCCGGTCGATGAGCTGGCCGACGAATGGCGCCGAGAAGGCATAGCCCAACGCATAGACCGAGTACGTGGCGGTCATCTCGGCTCGGGTGGCGCCAAGGCCCTTCTGGACCGGCAGCAGGAACACTGCGAACGTCTCGGTGACGCCGCGGCCAACTGTGTTCATGAGGAAGGCGAGGCCAACCACGAGCGCGAGGAACGATGTGCCGGGCATGTCGCTGGTGGCGTTGCGGGTCGCAGTATCGTCGGGCGGAGGCACGCTCATGCCTCGTGCACGACCGCAAACTCCTCGGCTGACACGCGTTCGGTCTCCAACCTATTCAGCGGGTCGTTCCAGTCGGCAACCCCGAGCGCCATGCCGGAAATCAGGATCTCGCTGTCGGGAATGCCGAGCGCCTGGTGCACGACGGGGCCGTAATAGATCCAGGCCGCCTGCGGACAGGTTTCGAGGCCATAGCCACGCGCCATGATCATAACGTTCTGCATGAACATGCCGATGTCGAGCCAGGAGCCGTACTCCATGCGGCGCTGCATGGTGAAGAACAGGCCGACCGGGGCGCCAAAGAAGGTGTAGTTCTTCAAGGATTGACGCTTGCGGCCCTCGATGTCACCGCGCGCAATGCCGGCAATGCCGTAAAGATCGAAGCCGACCTTGCGCCGGCGGGAGAGGTAGGGCTCCGGCAACTCGACCGGGCTGTATTTGTACTCGTCCTGCTGCGGGCCGGATTGGGCAGCCGCGGTCAGCGCCTCGGACAGTCGCGCCTTGGCCGCCCCGATCGCAACATGCACGCGCCAGGGTTGCGTGTTGGTACCGGAAGGTGCGCGGGCGGCATCGTCCAGGATGCGGCGGACAAGAGGCAGCGGCACGGCGTCCGGCTTGAAACCGCGCACCGATTTGCGGCCGGTGACAGCCGTGCGCACGTCCAGCGTCGGCGTCGGAATGGTGGTCATCGGCGATAGCCCCCGGCTCAGATGTTGGTTGCCGTTGGTAGCTTGTCGAGCCCGAGCAGGACAAGGGGGCTGCCGGGGCAGCAGTCGTCGCGAAAGCGCATAACGGGGGACGGCGATCACCATGACCTGCTTCACGGGTTGATCGGCAGTGCCGGAATTTGGTACGAATGCAGACTGGTCCGGGTAGAACGTGATTCGTCCAGCGTGTGACGTAACGACGTGGAGACCGAGCGTGATGAAAGCTTTCAGCTTGTCGATAGGGCTGGTCATGATGGTTGCGCTGTCCGGCAGCGCCGCCTTGGCACAGACGACCTGTGCAACCCGCGTCGTGCAGGCAACCGGCCCATCGGCGCTTCTCGAAGGCAGCGCCCGCAGCAAGGCCCGCGCTGCTTGGTCCAGGCGTGTTTCCGAAAGCAAGCGGCTCGGCCCGAGCTATGCAACCTGGCTCAGGGCAAGAAATCCGCACTACACCTGCACCCGGGCGAAGAAGTCCTACATCTGCACGGCCAGCGCCATGCCCTGCAGGGTTTGAGCAGTATTTTGAGCAGTATCACGACTGCCGCGACGGCGTCGGTTATCCGCTGACGAATTGCAGGTTGATTTCTGTCCACCTGACATCTCATAGGGATATGGCCCGCCTTCCCGGATCAGGCGCTTCGCCGTAATGTGCGGCAAAACATCGACGCATCTGCCGTCAGCCACACCCAAAGGGATTTGCCATGCCCTACCAAGCCCCCGTCGACGACATCATGTTCGCACTACGGACCGCTGCCGGGCTTCCCGACCTGATCGCGGACGGGGTGGTTTCGGTGGATGAGGAGACGGTGCGTGCCGTCATCGAGGAGGCCGGAAAGTTCGGCTCGGAAGTGCTCGATCCGCTCAACATGCCCGGCGACCGGACCGGCTCGAAGCTGGTCAACGGCAAGGTGGAGACGCCCGCCGGCTGGAAGGAAGCGTATCAGGGCTTCGTCGACGGTGGCTGGGGTGCGCTGCCTTGCCCCGAGGAGCACGGCGGCCAGGGGCTCCCCGAAATGGTGGCGATGGCCACCTGCGAGATCTGGAACTCGGCCAACCTCTCGTTCGGCCTCTGCCCGCTGCTGACGCAAGGCGCCATCGCCGCGATCGACGCACAGGGCTCGGCGGACTTGAAGCGCACTTATCTGCCGAAGATGGTTTCTGGCCACTGGTCCGGCACGATGAACCTGACCGAGCCGCACGCCGGCTCTGACCTTGGGCAGCTGCGGTCGAAGGCCGAGCGGCAGCCGGACGGCACCTACCGCATCACCGGCACCAAGATCTACATCACCTACGGCGACCACGAGATGACGGAGAACATCATCCATCTCGTGCTGGCGCGGCTGCCCGATGCGCCACCGGGAACGCGCGGCATCTCGCTGTTCCTGGTGCCGAAGTTCATGGTCAACGCGGACGGCTCGATCGGCGCGCGCAACGACGTGATCTGCGCCAGCCTCGAGCACAAGCTTGGCATCCACGCCAGCCCGACGGCGGTGATGAAGTACGGCGAACGTGGTGACGGTGCCATCGGCTATCTGGTCGGCGAGGAAAACCGCGGTCTCAACACCATGTTCATCATGATGAACGAGGCAAGGCTCGCGGTCGGCGTGCAGGGCGTCGCCATCGCCGAGCGAGCGACGCAACGCGCGATCGCCTATGCCAGGGATCGCAAGCAGGGGCGCTCGGCCAACGGCAAGGCTGGAGAAATGAGCCCGATCATCGAGCATGCGGACGTGCGCCGCAATCTGATGACGATGAAGTCGATGACACAGGCGGCGCGCGCCATCTGTCTCGTCACGGCGCGCGAGCTCGACATCGGCCACAACGCAAAGGACCCCGCGGCCCGTGCGGCGGCGTTGAACCGGGCCGCCTTGCTCACGCCGATCGCGAAGGCGTTCTCGACCGACATCGGCATCGAGGTTGCCTCGATCGGTGTGCAGATCCACGGCGGCATGGGCTTCATCGAGGAGACAGGCGCAGCGCAGCATTATCGCGATGCGCGCATCCTGCCGATCTACGAGGGCACGAATGGCATCCAGGCGATCGATCTCGTCACGCGCAAGCTGCCGCTGGAAGGCGGCAAGGTGCTGGAGGCGTACATCGGCGAGCTGTGGAAGACCGCAGAAGAAATCCGCGCCTCGAACCGGCCGGAGTTCGGTCGCATGGGTGAGCGCTTGACCGACGCGGTGACAGCGCTGGCTGCCGCCTCGAAATGGCTCGGCGCGGCGCTGGCGAACAACCAGGACGGCGCCATGGCCGGCGCGCAGCCGTATCTGCGGCTGTTCGGGTTGGCGGCGGGCGGCGTCTATCTCGCACGCGGTGCTCTTGCTGTTGTCCGCGATGGCGCCAGTGGTTCGCAGAACCCGCGCATCGCGTTGGCGCGCTACTTCGCGGAGAACCACGTCACGGCGGCGCCGGGCCTCGCCGAGACGATCACGGCGGGTGCGGACGCGACGCTGGCGCTGGAGCCGGAAGCGCTGGCGGGGTAAGGGATGGCTAAGCGATCTCTAACGGCTGTGTTTGCAGAGTCTGTTGCGGTCGCTCATCGAGACGTGCTTATGCCGCGCTCGGCATAGGCACGTTCATGCCGCCCGCCGGACTATGCCGAACAGTTCCGGATTGCCGCGTCGTTGTCACGCTGCCGCCCCGTGTTTTGCGGATCCATCCGTTCGCGCACCACACAGGCAACGTCACTTCAATCCGCTACCGAGCAGATCGCGGGCGACGACGTGGCGCTGCACCTCGTTCGGGCCCTCGCCGACGCGGCGGATACGCAGTTCGCGGTACCACCGCTCGAACGGGAAATCCTTGGTCATGCCATAACCGCCGAAGATCTGCATCGAGCGGTCGACGACGCGGCCGGCGGCCTCGCTGGCGACGAGCTTGGCGAGGCCCGCTTCCATGCGGAAAGGCTCGTTGCGGTCGCACTTCGCAGCGGCTGCGAGACACATCAGCATCGATTGCCGCAGATCGATCTCGTTGTCGACCAGCATCCACTGGATCGCCTGCCGTGACGCCAGCACGGCGCCGAACGTCTCGCGCTGCTTGGCGTAATCCAGCGCCAACTCGTGCGCCTTGTAGGCCGGAGCCAGACACTGTGCCGCGTAAGGAATGCGCTGCCGTGAAAGCCGCTCGTTGGCGATGGCGAAGCCGTTGTTGAGCGTGCCGAGAATCGACGCATCCGACACCTTCATATCGGTGAACGACAACTCCGTCGCGTAGTGTGACGAGCGCAGCGTGTGCACGATGCGGCGGACATGGAAACCGGGATTCGACGTCTCGACGATGAAGCACGTGACGCCGCCGCGGCCCTTCTCGGGGTCGGTGCGCGCGAAAACGAGGCCGAAGTCCGCCTTGTCGGCGCCCGAGATGAAGACCTTGGAGCCGTTGATCACCCAGCCGTCGTTGGTCTTCACAGCGCGTGTGCGGATGGCGCGGGCGGGATCGGAACCGCCCGACGGCTCGGTCAGCCCGAAGAAGCCCTTTTTCTCGCCACGCAGCATTGGCCGCAGATACTTCTCCTTCTGCTCCTCGGTCGCCTCATAGAGCTGCGCGAGGCCGGCCGTACCGAACACGCCGTAGCAAGGCGCGTAGATGCCGGCACGATGCTGTCCCATCTCGATCGCCAGGAGCACGCGTGTCGTCATGTCTATGCCGGGGCCGCCAAAATCGGCGGGGATGTCGAGGCCATAGAGGCCCATCGCCTTTACCTTGGCGACGAGGCGCGCGTAATCTTCGGGCGGCAACTCACTCGCGTCGGGGTCGAGCTTGTCCTCGAGCGGCACGATCTCCTCGCGCACGAAACGGCGCACCTGCGCGATGATCGCCTTCTGCTCTTCGGTCGGTTCGAGGTTCATGTGGCGGTTCCGAAACTGAGGTTTTCAAAGCGGCTTTCGAGCGTATCGACGGAAGCCATCGCCGTTGTGCCGTTACATTGAGATGGCGCCTAAATCTGGCGCCCAACAGAAAAGTCTCAATCCGGGCTCAGGCGCCCGAGCTTCGGCAGCGGTTTGCCCCTGTTGCCTGCGGGCACGTCGCCGTGATCGTGCACGTGCACCATCAGCAGCTCCTGGTAGCGCGTGGTGTACTGCTGATTGACCTCGACGCGGAACTGCGTGGCCCCATCGGGCGGCTCCGTCAGTCCCTTCTCGACCTCGCCGCGCAAGCCGAACAGCGAGCGTCCCCCGGCAAAGCCGATGAACACGCAGTCTCCCTTGCTGTCGGCGAACTGGTAGACGCCCATCTGTCCGGTGAGCTTTTTCACGGTGTCCGGCGTCAGTGGCGTCCAGGGCTTCGTCATGCGGATGGCCATTCGGTCGTTCCTTCGAAGGGAAGCCTCAAGCTTGCCGTACGTTTGCCAGGACGTCCGGATTGACGACGTTGGTCGGCGCGCCCGAAGCGTAGGCCGCGACCTGGTCGAAGATGTCCGTAAACTGCAGCTCGTACTCGTCCCTCGTCACGTAGCCGATGTGCGGCGTCGCCACAACCTGCGGCATCGTCAGAAGCGGATGCGCGGGATCGCGAACCGGTTCCTCCTCGAACACGTCGACCGCGGCCATGCCGGGCCGTCCGGCCTTGAGCGCCGCAGCAAGCGCGCCCGGTTCGATCAGTGGCGCACGGCTGGTGTTGACGAGCAGCGCGGTTGGCTTCATGCGCGCCAGGTCTTCCGCTTTGACGATGTGCCGCGTCGCCGGCACGAGCCGCATATGCAGCGAGAGCACGTCGCACGTCGCGAAGAACTCGTCCTTCGAGCGGGCGACGTCATAGCCGTCCACGGTCGCCTTCTTGCGCGCCTTCTCGCGCGCCCAGACAGCCACGTTCATGCCGAAGGCGCGGCCGTAGCCTGCAACTGCCTCACCGATGCGGCCATACCCGTAAATGCCGAGCGTCTTGCCCCGGAGCGTATGAAAGACGCCGGTCTGCCAGACGCCGGCCTTCAAAGCTGCGACCTGTTGCGGGATCTGCCGCATCGCAGAGAGTATGAGCCCGAAGGTCAACTCCGCCGCCGCATACGACGGCGTGCCTGGATGCTGGCTCGACGACACGATGATGCCGAGCCGCGTGCAATCGGCGATGTCGATGTGCGGATAGACGCTGCGCTGGCTGACGAGGCGGAGCTTCGGCAGTCGTTCGAGCAGCGCCCGGCGGATCTGCGTGCGCTCGCGGATCAGCACCAGCACCTCCGTGTCCGCCAGGCGCGCGGCCAGTTTGTCGACATCCTGGACGTGATCGTTCCAGACCGTGACGTCGTGGCCGGCGAGCTTGGTGCAGCACGGCAGCGTGCGCAGCGTATCGAAGTAGTCGTCGAGAATCGTGATCTTCATCTGACGTCCTCGACCTCGATCGACTCGACAGTTGCCCCTGATCGCTCGAACAGCGGTGCCAGCTCCGACCGGCGCGGATCGGCTCGATAGCGGGCCAGCCCTTCTGCAGTGGCGAAATGCACAACGTGGAACTCGAACATGCCGCTACTTGATCGCAACCGCCGTTGCAGCGCACCTCCGTACTCCGCCAGCAGTGGCAGGACGCGCGTCTCGTAGTTCTGGAAAGCCGCAATCCCGTCGGAGGGAATTCGGAACGTCAGCGCCATTGTCAGTCCCGGCATCCTCAGACCCCTCGAAACTTCGCCTTGCGCTTTTCGAGGCGCGCCTTCATCCCCTCTTGCGCGTCCTGCGACGTGCGCGCCACGTCGACGATCGCATCGACATCCTCGTGCGGGATCTGGTCGCGGAACGCCATCTCGCGATTGATGACGGCCTTCATCGCTTTCAGCGACAACGGCGCGTTGTCGGCGAGCCGCTGGATGACGGCACTGGCCATCTTTTCCAGTTCAGCCGGCTCCGCCAGATGCGAGATGAGGCCAAGTTCGTACATGCGCGATGACGGCAAGGGATCGCCGAGCAGCAGGATTCTCCGTGTCGTCGACGGACCGGCAACTTCCAGCAGCTTCTTGGTCAGGAACCAGCTGGGTGCCAATCCGACTTGGGCCAGCGACATGCCGAAGCGCGCAGCTGAGCTTGCGACGACGAGATCGCAATGCAGCGCCAGCTCATTGCCGCCGGCAATGGCGTCGCCGTGAACGATACCAACGACCGGCAGCGGATAGGTTTCGACGGCGTGCAGCATGTGCTCGATGCCGGACTCGCCCTGCGGATTCTTCGCCCGCCACGCCATGTCGAGACCGGCGCAGAACACGGGACCGGCGCCGCGGATCACGGCGAGGCGCTCCTCCGGCTTCGGCGCGATGCGAAGAATCGCCAGCATTTCTTCCATCATCTCACCGTCGAGCGCGTTACGCTTCTCCGGCCTGTTCAGCGTGATGGTGCGAACCGCGCCTTCCACTTTCCAAACGACTTTTGCCATGTCTCACTCCCCAATGCGCCGAGTGTTGCCGCCGCGCTCAAATTCCCGGCGGGTGTTGTTTGGTCCAGCCTGCCGCCACTTCATAGGCATGTGCCACCTGATAGACCGTCGCCTCCTCGAACGGGCGGCCGATCAGCTGCAGCGAAAGCGGCAAGCCGGTCTTGGTGAAGCCGGCGCACATCGCAAGCGCCGGCTGGCCGGTGACGTTGAATGGTTGCCGCGACTGACGCGGATAGATGCGCGACACCGTCTCCGTGTCGTCCAGAACGCACGGCGGATCGAGGCTCGACGACGTCAGCGCGACGTCGATCGTCTTGAAGACATCGAGCGTCTGCGCCGTGAGCCGCGTGCGCATGCGCAAGGCATCGATGTAGTCGGCCGCCGTGAAGGCCGCGCCCGCCAACAGGCGCTGACGGCCGAGTTCGCCGTAGTTCTGGGGCTGGTCGCGCAACCATGTCCGGTGAATGGCGTAGGCCTCAGAAGCGAGAATGATGCGGCAGCACGTCTCGTATTCGGATGCGGATGCGAGGCGCACCTCGCGCACGTCGGCGCCGAGTTGACGCAGCGTTTTCGCCGCCTTGTCGAGTGCTGCGATCTGCTCGGGATCCGCCGTCACATCGCCGTCGTAGAAGTGGCGAACAAGGCCGACGCGAAGTCCCTTGATGCCGCGATTCAGCGTGGCCGTGTAATCCGGCAGATCGACCTTGACGCTGCCGGGATCCAGCGGATCGTGGCCGGCCAGGATCTGCAGCAGCAGAGCATTATCACGCACGTTCCGCGTCATCGGGCCGACGTGGTCGAGCGAGAAGGAAAGCGGGATCACGCCGCGCCGCGAGACAAGGCCGTAGGTCGGCTTCAAGCCGACGATAGCGCACATGGAGGCGGGGTTGCGCACGGAGCCGCCGGTGTCGGTGCCGAGTGCCGCCGGAACCAAGCCGGATGCGAGCGCCACGCCGGAGCCCGACGACGAGCCGCCGGGGAGATGCCTGCCGCCCCAAGGGTTGACGGCAGGCGGCCACGGCAGATCGAACGACGGTCCGCCGATCGCGAACTCGTGCGTTGCCAGCTTGCCCATCATGATGCCGCCCGCAACCTTCAGGCGCTCGGTGACGACCGCGTCGGTCTTGGCGACGTTATCGATCAGCACCCGCGAATGCGCCGTCGTCGGCAGCCCCGCGTAATCGATGATATCCTTCAGCGCGAACGGCACGCCGTGCAGCGGTCCGCGGCACTTGCCGCTCGCGAGTTCGGCCTCGGCCGCTTTCGCGTCCCCGAGCGCGATATCGGGCGTCACCTTGATAAAGGCGTGGAAGCGCGGATCGAGCTTTTCGATGCGCGCGAGCAACGCTTGCGTCAGTTCGACGGGCGAGAGTTTCCTGGATCGGATCAGCTCGGCCGCGTCGGCGAGCCCGAGAAAGGCAAGATCACTCATTTGCCGTCCTCCGCGTTCTTGGTCAGGCGGAACACATGCGCCGGCTCCTCGCTCCAGTGCAGATCCTTCGGCAGCTGTGCCGCGAGCTTTTTACCGTTCTCGAGCGTCGCCGCAAACTGTTCGAGATGCTTGTCGGTGAGCTTGTTCAGTCCGTGTCCCGCCGCTGCGCGGCGCGCTTCGTCCTTGGTCATGTCAGAGCCTCGAATGTGCCGGTCGTTTCAGGTTGTAGGTTTAGGGCCAAGCATCTCATCAATTGGAACTTCGATGCCGATGGATGCAAGCCGCAGCACATCCTCGACCGGCGCAGCCGGTGGCACCAGCAGGTCGCCGCGGCGCGTATAGTGGAGCACGGCGCGCTCCTCGGGATCGATGACGATGTAATGCTCGATCGACGGCACCAGCGCATAGCCGACGACTTTTTCCGTGAGATCGCGGCGGACGCTCCTCGGTGTCGGCGAGAGCACCTCGAAAACTGCGACGGGATTGAGAATTTCGAGAGCGTCCTCGGCGGCTTCGGGCAACGGGGCAATCATCGCATCGGGCTCGTAGGAGCGTTGACCAGCAATACGCACCATCGGCCCGTCGGGCAGTGCATAGAACGGCACGCTCGCGGTTTCGATCGCCCGCACCACTGCATTGTAGATCCGCACCTTCGTCTTTGCGTGTCTTGTATTTTCCGCGTTCATGACAATAATCCGCCCCCTCTCCAGCTCGTAGCCGCCCCGATCCTGCGCTTGGGCCCAGAGCAGGAATTCGTCGACGTTCAAGAAGGAGGGCAGGATTGCGTTCATGGTAGCTGCCTTTACAGAGGGGGCAAAAGCTGTCGGTCAACACTTCGCCGCCGGCTCGCCGAGGCCGTTGACATAGGTGGAGGGCTTGCCTTCGAATCCGGACTTGGCGCGCTTCGACAGCCAATAAGCGAGCGGCGGCGGTACCATCTTGAAATCAGGATCGGCGCCGAGCTTTTGTGCTGCATCCATCGGCCAGTTCGGATTGTACATGATCTCCCGCGCGAGAGCGACCAAATCGGCCCGGCCGCCTTGCAGGATCGCCTCCGCCTGATCCGCGTGCACGATGTGGCCGACGGCCATCGTCATCACGCCGGCTTCCTTGCGGATGCGCTCGGCGTAGGGCACCTGATAGCCGTAGGTCTTGGCGCGCGAGGAATCCATCGGCGACAGGCGCCCGAGCGTGCCCCCCGACGAGCAGTCGATGACGTCGACGCCCTTCTTCTTCAGCTCGGCCGAAAGCCGCACGCTCTGATCGAGATCCCATCCCGCGTCGTCCTCGCAGGAGAGGCGCATGAACAACGGCTTTTCAGCGGGCCACACAGCGCGCACGCACTCCGCCACCTCGATCGCGAAGCGCATGCGTTTCTCTTCCGAGCCGCCGTACTGGTCGGTGCGCACGTTGGTTGCCGGCGAGAGGAATTGGTGGATCAGGTAACCGTGCGCGGCGTGAATCTCGAGAATTTCGAAGCCGCACTTGTCGGCGCGCTGAGCCGCCTCGCCCCACTTGACGGCCATATCACGCACCTCGTTGTGGGAGAGGGCACGCGGTGTCGGCACATCTTCGCCGGGTGAGATGGCGGAGGGTGCCACCAGTTCCCAGCCGTCCCAATCATAAACCTCGGGCTCCTTGCCGGTGAGCGGCTTGCCGCCTTCCCAGGGCCGCGTCAGGCGCGCCTTGCGCCCTGAATGGCCGAGCTGAATGCCCGACACGGCGCCGTGCTTCTTGATGAAGTCGGCGCAGCGCTTGAAGCTGGGCACGAACTTGTCATCCCACAGGCCCGTGTCGCCGACCGTGCCGCAGCCGTTACGGGCGACCTTGGTCGACTCCATCATGACGAAGCCGGCGCCGCCTGCTGCATACTTGCCGGCGTTCATGAGGTGCCAGTCCGTGGCGAAACCCTGATCGGCCGAGTACTGGTGCATCGGCGCGACGACGATGCGGTTTTTCATCGTCACGCCGCGGATGGTGAGCGGTGTGAAAAGCATAGGCTGCGCCATGAGTCGTCCTCGCTTTGTTGTTTCCCCGTGCGGCTTGCCCCGCAATGAATGCGTCGCCGATCCTATATGGACCATACGCGATAACTACCCCTTCTGGGCAACCTTGCGCAGGGAGTGTGCGTCACGCGCAGAACGCGTGCTTCTTCACGACGCGCTCGGTTGAAGCGGGGGCTTTCGCGAGCGTATCGGGCGGGCGGACCGGGCGCTTCACCAACTCGCCCCCGCAGTTCGGACAGCGCCCGCCGGGAAGCCGCTTTTCGGCGCATTCGCGGCAGAACGTGCACTCGAACGAGCAGATGCGGGCGTCTGCCGATTGTGGCGGTAGATCCCGATCGCAGCACTCGCAGTTGGGTTTCAGCTTCAGCATGATTGCCTCTCGGTTGCATATTGAACTTGACAGATCATACAATGAACATTAGAAGAACGTATCACGATCATTTTAGCCTTGTCAAGACAACTCGAATTTGCCGCACGCTTCGCAGCATCCCAGCCATCTTGGAACAGCCGATCATGCACATCGACATAAAGCCCGTCTCTCGCGACATGCTGGCTTCCCGCAAGTCCGACAGACGCTGCCTTGGGAAGTCCGCGTTGGAGGTGCCGCTAGACCTCAGGGGGCTCGAACAGGCCGTGCTGCATGAGATCATTGCCGTGCCGGGAGATTCCGCGGCGGCAACCGGATTTTGCACCGCGCTCGCGCTCAGCGCCGCTGGCTCAGCGGAACCGATCGTCTGGGTGCAGGATGCGGCGGCCCGCGTCGAGGCCGGCAGTTTCTATGGAACAGGCTTGGCAAGCCTCGGTCTCAATCCGGAGCGCATCACGCTCGTGTCCCCCCGTAACGTGATGGATGCGTTGCGCATCGGCATCGAAGCGGCGCGTTCGCCAGCGGTCGGCGCCGTCATCATCGAGACAATGGACAAGGGACAACTGATCGATCTGACGGCCACGCGGCGGCTGACGCTGGCTTCGGAGAAATCGCGCGTGACGGTATTTTTGCTGCGCGTCGCGGGCGTCGCGGGCCCAAGTGCAGCGTGGACACGCTGGCGCGTCGGCCCGGCGGCATCCGGGGCGCCACCCGGCATTGACGGCGCACAAACGACGGCTGGACCGCAGTACGACATCGCGCTGCTGCGGCATCGGGGCGGCATGGGTGAGATGTGTTGGCAGGTGGAGTGGGACAGTGAAAAGCAAGCTTTTGCGCAGACGTTACATCGGCCTGTGGTTCCCCCTACTGTCGGCGGACGCTTGGCGGCTTGAGCGCGTTCGGCAACCCGAGACAACCGAAGCGCGACCGCTGGTGTTCATCGAGAAGGTTCGCGGTGCATCGCGGCTGAGGGAAGTCGACGGCTGCGCACGCGAACATGGACTCGTGCCCGGCATGACGTTGGCCGACGCCCGTGCGCGAGTGCCGGAACTCCGTGCCGTTGCCTTCAATGCAGCGGTAGATGCGGCGTTTCTCGACCGCCTCGCTGAAACCTCAATCGCGTTCACACCCTCGGTTGCCAGCGAAGCACGGGACGGCCTGATCCTCGACATTACCGGATGCGCACATCTTTTCGGTGGCGAGGAACATCTGACAGCGCGTCTGCAGCGGGCGCTGCGGATCGAGGGTGCGAGTGCCGTCGAAGCCGCCGTTGCGCCGACGCCCGACATGGCGAATGCCCTCGCCCGGTTCGCACGGACAACGCCGATTTTCGCGCATGACGACCAGGCCGTCCGCGCGCTACCGGTCGCTGCTTTCGAATGCGCGGGCGCGGATGCGCTGGCCTTGCGGCGGGCGGGCTTGAGAACCATCGGCGACGTCGCAGACCGGCCCTCGGTGCTGTTCGCGGCGCGGTTCACGCCGGCGTTCACGACGAAGCTCGCGCGCATCCTCGGCGAGGACGACCGGCACATCACGCCGCGACGGCCACCGCCGGAACGCCGCTTCGAGCAGCGCTGCGCCGAGCCGGTGGCGACTGCGGACGTCATCATGCGCCTCGTCGATGGGCTGACCAAGCGTGCCTGCCGGCAACTGGAGGCGCAAGGCGAAGGCGGCCGCCTGTTCGAGGCGTCGTTCTTCCGCACGGACGGTGCCATCCGCCGTCTCCGTGTCGAGACCGGGCAGCCGACGCGTGCGCCGGACGTCATCCTGCGGCTGTATCGGGAACGGCTCGATGCCATCGCAGATCCGCTCGATCCGGGTTTCGGCTTTGATCTGATCCGCTTCGAGGTGCTACGAGCCGAGGCTTGCGCGCAGGTACAGACGAGTCTCGATGGGCACGAGAACCGGAGCCGGGATTTCGCCGCTCTCATCGACCGGCTCGGTGCCCGTTTCGGCCGCGACCGCATCACACAGCTCAAGCCCGTCGATACGCATATCCCGGAGGCAGCGCAGATGCGCGTGCCCGCCGAAGCGGGCGTGCCGCTGAAGCGAGCCGCAGCAGACGTCGCGTCGGCCTGGGAGCGTCCGCGGTCCGGCGGCATGCCGTCCCGGCCTTTGCGGTGTTTCGAGCCGCCCCAGGCGATCGAGGTGAACGCCTCGCTCCTCGATGGCGAGCCCGTCCGATTCCGCTGGCGGCGCGTCGAGCATGCCGTCGCTGCAGCTGAGGGGCCGGAGCGGATCTCCGACGTGTGGTGGAGCCAAGCTTCCGGCTACGGCACGCGCGACTATTGGCGCATCGAAACGCCGGAAGGGCGACGGTTCTGGCTGTTCCGTGCCGATGTCACGGCGACCGGCGAGGACTTGGGGCCGCGGCTGACGCAATCGTCCGCTCAGATCCCGGCGAGGCCGACAAGACCGGTACAAGGAGCGAGATCTGTGCGCTGGTTCCTGCACGGGGTGTTCGCATGATGCGACCTGCCGCGTACGCCGAGCTCGCCACCTCGACCAACTTCTCGTTCCTGCGCGGTGCCTCGCATCCGGAGGACCTCGTCCTCACGGCGTTGCTGCTCGGCCACAGCGGCCTCGGCATCGCCGACCGCAACTCGGTCGCAGGGGTGGTACGGGCGTTCGGGGCGCTCGAGGATTTGCGGCGTGACGGGCTGCCGGCACCACAGCACGTGAGCGATGCCTCGGGACCAGGCGAGCATGTCCGGGTCGAGACGGCCGACGCTGAAGCCTGGGCCACCGCGACCGAAACCGTGCGGCAGAAGGCGCACGCGTTCCGTCTCGTTACCGGCGCACGGTTGGTCTTTGCCGACGATACGCCTGATATCATCGCCTATCCGGCGGCGCGCGCGGGTTGGGGGCGGCTCTGCCGTTTCCTGACCGAGGGCAAGCGCTGCGCGGATAAAGGCGAATGCCATATCCAGCGGGACGACCTTCTCGCCGATACCCGCGATCTCATGCTGATCGTGATGCCACCCGATGATCTTATCCGTGATCTCAGCGGCTTCGAAAGGCAGCTGCATACGATTGCCACCGCCGCGCCGACAGGCGTCTGGCTCGCAGCCGCCTGCCACCTGCGTGGCGACGACCGGCGCCGGCTCGCGGCATTGCGGGAGCTAGCCGCAGCAACGAGGGTGCCGCTCATCGCCGTCAACGACGTGCTCTATGACACCCCGGCGCAACGGCCGATCCAGGACGTGCTGACGTGCATCCGCGAAGGCCTCAAGCTCGAGGCCGCCGGCCGGCGTCTCGAAGCCAACGGCGAGCGGCATCTGAAACCTGCAGCTGAGATGGCGCGTCTCTTCCGGCATGCCCCCGAGGCGATAGAAGCCACGCAAAGCTTCCTCGCGCGGATCAGGTTCTCGCTCGCTGATCTGCGCTACGAGTACCCCGACGAGCCTGTGCCGAAAGGCTGGACGGCGCAAGGCTGGCTCGAACAACTGACATGGGTACGCGCGAAACTGCGCTATCCCGCAGGCTTGCCGGCGAAGGTCGAGCAGCAGCTGCACACCGAGCTCAAACTCATCGCCGAACTCAATTACGCGCCCTACTTCCTCACGGTCTACGACATCGTCTGTTACGCCGAGGAACAAGGCATCCTGGCCCAAGGCCGGGGCTCGGCCGCCAATTCCGCCGTCTGTTACGTGCTTGGCGTCACCGCCGTCGATCCGGCGGAAAACAACCTGCTGTTCGCGCGCTTCATCTCGAGCGAGCGGCGCGAGCCGCCCGACATCGACGTCGATTTCGAGCACGAGCGGCGCGAAGAGGTGATGCAGTATATCTACCGCCGTTACGGGCGGGAGCGGGCCGGCATCGTCGCGACCGTGATCCGCTATCGCCCGCGCAGCGCCATCCGCGAGGTCGGCAAGGTACTGGGGCTCACCGACGACATCACAGGGCGCATCGCCGGCACGGTCTGGGGCAGCTGGGGTTCCGCGATTTCGGAGATGCATTTGCGGCAAGCGGGGCTCGATCCCGGAAATCCGCTGATCCGCCGCGCCATCGTCCTTGCGACGCGCATCCTCGGCTTCCCGCGCCATCTCTCGCAGCATGTCGGCGGCTTCGTGCTGACGCGCGAGCGCCTCGACGACATCGTGCCGATCGGCAACGCCGCCATGGCGGACCGCACCTTCATCGAGTGGGACAAGGACGACATCGATGTGCTCGGCCTGATGAAGGTCGACGTGCTGGCGCTTGGCATGCTGACCTGCATCCACAAGGCGTTCGATCTGATGCGTGTGCACGAGGGTGTCGATCATGACCTGGCCTCGGTACCGGGCGAAGAGGGCGACGTCTACGGCATGCTGCAGAAGGGGGACTCGGTCGGCGTCTTCCAGATCGAGAGCCGGGCGCAGATCAACATGCTGCCGCGCATGCGGCCCGAGACATTCTACGATCTCGTCATCCAGGTCGCGATCGTCCGGCCGGGGCCGATCCAGGGCGACATGGTGCATCCCTATCTGCGCCGCCGCCAGAAATTGGAGGATGTCGTCTTTCCCTCGCCCGCCCCACCGCATGATCCCGATGAGCTTCGCCACATTCTCGCGCGTACGCTCGGCGTGCCACTGTTCCAGGAGCAGGCGATGCAGCTCGCCATGGTCGCAGCCGAGTTCACCGACATCGAGGCCAACAAGCTGCGCCGTGCCATGGCGACCTTCCGCAATGTCGGCACAATCCACACGTTCGAGGTGCTGCTGGTCGAGCGCATGGTGGCGCGGGGCTACGCACGCGCGTTCGCGGAACGCTGCTTCGAGCAGATCAAGGGTTTCGGCGAATACGGCTTTCCCGAAAGCCACGCCGCCTCGTTCGCAAAACTCGTCTACATTTCGTCGTTCATCAAATGCCGCTACCCGGCAGTCTTCGCCTGCGCGCTGCTCAATGCGCAGCCAATGGGGTTTTATGCGCCGGCCCAGATCGTGCGCGATGCGCGCGAGCACGGCGTCGAAGTCTTGGGGCTCGATGTCAATGCGAGCGAATGGGACAACACGCTTGGCCGCGACGCCAAGGGGCGCACCGCGCTGCAGCTGGGTTTTCGCCAGATCGACGGCATGCAGAAGCCGTGGGCGGACCGGATCGCGGCCAACCGCGCCAACCACTACACGGACATCGAGGGGCTTAGCCAGCGTGCTGGCTTGCCGAACCGGGCGCTACGCATCCTCGCCGATGCCGACTGTTTCCGCTCGATCGATCTCGACCGGCGCAACGCGCTCTGGGCTGTGCGGCGGCTCCCCGATGACGCGACGCTGCCGCTCTTTGCCGCCGTCCGCGAGCGGGATCTTCCCGACGAGCCCGCTGGGCATTTGCCGCAGATGCAGCCCTCTGAACACGTCGCTGCCGACTACCAGACAATCAGGCTGTCGCTCAAAGGCCACCCGATGCAATTCCTGCGCGGCGTCTTCGATCTCGAACGGATACAGACGGCCACCAGTGCCGTCGCCCGGCGCGACGGCGCCTGGGTGAAAACCGCAGGCGTGGTGCTGGTGCGCCAGCGGCCGGGCAAGGGTAACGCCATCTTCATGACGCTCGAGGACGAGACCGGCATCGTCAACGTGGTGCTGTGGGCTTCCAAGTTCGAGCGGTTCCGCCGCGAGGTGATGGGCGCCAGGCTGATGCTCGTCGAAGGCCGCATCCAGAAGAGCCCGGAGGGCGTCATCCACCTGATGGCCGAGCGCGTCTATGACCGAAGCGGGGAACTCGACCGCCTCTCGGACACACACACGACGGCGCCCGAGCTTGCGCCCGCCGACGCGTTTCTCAATCCGCAACACCCGCGCGCGCGTCATCCGCGCGACGTGCGTGTGCTGCCGAAATCACGGGATTTCCATTGACCAAGAGAGCCTCACATCCGGGCTTCGGCCTTGCAGTAGGCGGCGACTTCGTCGTGGCGCGCGAACCAGATGCCGGGTTGCTGGCGGATATGCTGGATCAGCTCGTCCAGGATCTGGATGCGACTCGAATGCCCCGTGATATGCGGATGCATGGTCAGCAGATAGAGCCCGCCGTTCGCGTAAGCGCCGTCAAACTCGCGCTTGAAGATGTCGAGCACGCCGGCGGGCGGCGTGTACGGCCGCGACGTGCCCATGCGATCCATCATGAAATAGGGCGCGTCGTCCCTGATCCATTCGACGGGAAGTTCGACGATACCGGTCGGCTTGCCGTCTTCCAGGATCTCGTAGGGCTCGTCGTCGGCCATCAGCGAGCTGTCGTAAAGCAGCCCCATCTCGCGCGTGATCGAGAGTGTATGCGGCGAGAAATCCCACGACGGCGTCCGAATGCCGACCGGACGAACGCCCGATACCTTCTCCAGCACGTCGGCCGCGCGCAGCTGGAGATCGCGCTCGTCCTTCGGCGGCAGTTGCGAGTTGAACTCGTGGATCCAGGAATGGATGCCGATCTCATGGCCCGCGGCGATGACGCGCTTCTGTTCCTCCGGATGCAACAGCGCCGTCACGGCCGGCACGAAGAACGTCGCCTTGAGGTCGTATTTGGCGAGCAGCTTCAGAATGCGCGGCACGCCGACGCGCGATCCGTACTCGCCGGCCGACAGGCGGCCGGGCGAAATGTCGGCGAAGCGCAACGTCGTCGTCTCGTGGTCGCTGTCAAACGACAGCGCCACCGCGCAACGCGCGCCACCCTTCCACGTCGCGGGCTTCAACGAGCGCCCGGCGCGCACCTTGTTGACGATCGCCCGCCATTTCTCCTCCGGCCATGCCCAAGCTTCGGTCGGCGGCGGGGCACCCGTGGGCTTGGCTGTCTTTTCGGCCATGACATCACTCCCAGTCTGCTCAGTTCGAGGCGTGTGCGCAGTTCAAGGCATCCGATAGAACCGCCGCGCGGTCTCGCGGAAGAGTTCGGCTTTCTCGTTCTGCGAGGCCTTGGCGGCGAGCTTCTTGAAGGCGTTCCAATAGACCGCATAACTGCCCGAGAGCTTGTCGACGGGGAAGTTGCTCTGGAACATGGCGCGTTTCGGCCCGAACGCCTCGATGCAGGTCTCGATGAACGGCTTCCACGCCTGCACCAGTTCGTCCGATGTCGGTGGCGACGGACGCGTGTCGAACCCGAAGCCGTTGACACGCATGCCGACGCCGCCGAGCTTGATCATCACGTTGTCGCACTTCGCGAGCTCGCGGATGTCGTGGCTCCACTGCTTCATCACGTCGTCGCGCCGGCTCGCATAATAGCCGAGACCGAGTGGCCCGCCGCAGTGATCCATCACGATCGGCTGGTTCGGGAACTTCTTCGCCAATGCGGTCACGTCGGGCAATTGCGGGTGATAGCACCAGGCGTCGAAGGTGAGGCCAAGCTTGCCCAGCACCGCGAAGCCCTCATGGAACTTGGCGTGCTCACGATACAGATGCCGCGGCGGGTTGGTATGGCCGTTGTGGATCAGCGGCTCCTTCTCCTCGAAGCTCGCGATGTAGCGGATGCCGCGATAACGGCCACCGCCGACGGCCATCGATTTGGCCAGCACCTCCTCGACCTTGCCGCCGAGCGTCAGGTCGGCAAAGCCGACGATGGCGGCTGCGACCCGCGTCGGCCCGTAGGCGCCGGAGGCCGACATGGCGGCGATGCCGTTGACGAACTCCACCTCGCCGACCGGTCGCATATGTTCCGGCCCGTCGGCGCGGTAGCAGGCGGTGCATTCCATGAAGACGGTCGAGTGCACCTTGTGGCCTGCGCCGGTGTCCTTGAGGATCTCCTTCAGAAGATACGTATGCTCGGGGAAGTCCCAGAGATGGTGATGCGGATCGATGATCTCGAGACCCGGCTCGACGATCGGCTCTTTCACCTTGTCGAGCCAGTCCTGGCTCAGGCCCGCCATGCGCGATCCAACGGTGCTGTGCGGCTTTTTCATCTCGATCCCCTCGCTGCTCGCTTGCAGCTAAGCAAACTTTTGCCGCCGCGCCAACAGATGGAACAACATCGTCTCCGGCTGGCAGCGGCGCGAGTATACGCAGATGGGCCTCTGGCCCGGTGCTGAGCACTACAAGCGCCGCTACGAGTACCATGCGGAGTACGTGACGGTCCTGCGCGAGTTGTGGGCGACCGGACGATCCGACTTGAAGGGCCAGTTCTTCCAGATGGATGACTGCCGCTGCAGCCCGCTGCCGAAGGCACAGATCCCGATCGTGTGCGCCGGCCAGAGCGACGCCGGAACGCGCTTTGCCGCCGAGCACGTGGACTACAATTTTTGCGTCAGATTCGGCGAGAACACGCCGACGGCAGTGGCGCCGAGCGTCGCGCGGCTCGTGAAGGCGACGGGAGAGACTGGCCGCAAGTGCGGCGCGCTGATCCTGATCATGATCATCGCCGAGGAGACCGACACCGAGGCGAAAGCCAAGTGGGAA
>JANLQP010000112.1:0-5042 GCA_031367895.1 Hyphomicrobiales bacterium | reverse complement strand
TGGCGTTTCTGGACGCCGTCGACTTAGTCGCCGGCAACACCAAGGCCCACCCCAAAGCCGTCTTCGCCGGCAGCGTGGCCTACTTTATGGTCTGCGGCACCGTGATGTTCGGGTGGCAGTTGGCGCGCGCCCTGAAGCTCGACGTCCATACGATGCCTTCAGACATAGGTGTATCCCAGAGCGGCAATGTCTCGTGTGTCGACCTCGGTCTCGGGCCATGGATCCATGGTCGCCGCGGCGCCGCTTAAGGTGGGATTTTGGCCGGGATTGGTCGCCTGCCATGCGGCCCAGATGCGATCGATCTCCGCGTGATGCATCCAGAACACCGGGTCGGCCGGCGCCGTCGGTACGCTTCCCATGGACCCGCCCACCCAAACGTGCCCCGAGTTGTGCACCCCCTGGAGTGCCGGCGTGAATGCGTTGAAGGTGCCATTGGCCATCACCGCCGCCACGGCCGCCGCATTCGGCAGTAACGCGAACGCGCCGATGTTTCGGGTGACGGTGTGAGGGCCGCTGATCAGGTTCACGGTCGGCGTGAACCCGAGGAGCCATGATGGAAACGTCTGCTCTTCGCTCGATTTCCAGTAGGGAATGCACACGGTCGGGTCGACCATCATAAGCAGCTCTTCCATCCGCAGGAGGTAGACGCGGTGCCACGGAAGGAAGCGCTGCGTCGAGTGCATCTGATGGATCGCGTTCGCGTGGATGTCCACCATCGGACCGAGCGCATTCATCGCATTGATCTGTGTGAACGCGTTAAGGAACCGACTCTGCTCATCCGAGGTCATCGTGCGGTGGTCCTTGCGCACACACAGCTCGTCGTCGTGGTCGTCGCAGGTGGTCGGCGGCTTATAGTCCTCCTTGCGCGGCTTGAAACATGTCTGCTCAAGGGGATGCGGCACATAGGGCGGCGGTTTCTTCGACGCGTAGCTCCCGTAGATGCGTGAATCGGGATAGCGAGGGTTATCCGGAGGCTCGTGTCGGTGGTCATGCGAGCCTTGGTCGTCCGGAACGTAGTACAGCGGGTCGTGCCGCTTGTGGCCGTTGGGCTTGTCATCATGTGGGCCGTGGGACCCTCGGCCCTGGGTCCTCTTTGTTTCTTTCTTGCCTCTTTTCGCGTTTCTCATGGCTTTGCTCCTTCGGCCTTTCGATAGGCCCGATTTGTAGCGACGGAAAATGAGCACGTCCTTCACCTTCCCATCGCCGTCCCGGAGGGGGGTTGTACAGGCGCGTCGCCGTCATTCCTGTCCCGAGCGACATGAGGGTCACGGTTACAGGGTCTTCCCCCGCGTGCTCCTTCATGTCCTGCCTAGTGATTCGATCGAAGTTGTAGAACGACACGTCCCATTGACGATTTTCCAGTTGAATTCACTATTCGATTGTTGCCATCGTGATCTCCTTTCAGTGAATCGGTTCTCGGACACCAGCGGGTTGCGCTGGAGTTGCAGGGCCCTAGATCAGTTCGACGCTCCACGGCTAACGGCTAGCATGCTCGGCGGTGCGGTCGTGCCCGTCCGCTGCAACCGGTTGTTAGACGGCAATCAGTCGATGGTACTTGCCGATGGCGAAGAAGTGTCCCGAGCGATCATCATCACGCTGAACAACCACACCGCAACGCTTGGCGTCATCGGATGGACCGTAATACTGTAAGTCGCCGTCCAGCGCCCGCAGGGGCTCTCCCCGCCTTAAGGCCAAGATCCGGCACCGTCTCAGGTCCGAGAAATCCCGATCGAATGACGGGCCCCTCTAGCCGCCCAGCACCTCGATATCGCTCGTCGACGTGCCGGTGAGGCCGGCCTCGGTCACCTGCAGACACACACGGTGGCACCCCGCTTCACAGTTCTTAACCCAAAGGTCCAGACCGTTGCCGACTGGCTGGTCGTCGATGAACCATTCAGCTGCGTCCGCATCAATCGCCGCGCCGGTGAAGCTCGACACACTACCCCAGAGATGGATCAGCCGATCCCCATAAACACGCGCTCCCGTGCCGGGGTAGAGAATCGCGACCGCCGGCGGCTTGGCCGGCATCGTAACAACATCGGTCATCACGCGTACGGTGTGGAAGCCGTCGTTGGCGAGCAGTTCGAAGTGCACGTTACCCGAGGGAAGCTGTTCGGCACCGATCGTGGCCGAGCCACCACGTTGGCCGACTGTGAGTGCGTGCCAGGTATTGCCATCGTCGTTGGTCCAGCGCACCCAGACATCGACCTCCTTCTTCGATTCGCCGCTCAGTCTCCACGCCAGTTCGAGATCGCCGTTCTTGTTCAGAGTCGCGCGCGCACCGCTAATCGTTGGCGGCTTGTCGGCACCCTTGCGCTCCCACACAACCTCACCGCGCTTGACAATGCGCAAGCTCATGCCTGGCCCAGTGTCACGCAGCATCGCCTTGAACGGCGTCGGCTTCGGCTCGCTCGCTGCGTCGTGGCAATCGCAGTCCTTCGGCGGTTTGTGGCCACCGCACCCGCCGTCTGCGGCATAGACGTAGAGCACGTCCTCGGCAAGAATGTGGCCGGCACCGTCGAGGTGCTGCGCGACATAGCCGGTCTGCCGGCCATCGCCGCGCAGGTAACGCGTATCGATGTGCGCGACGGTGGCCACTTCGACCGCGCCGTCGGGGCCGATGGTTCCCATCACCATGATGAAGGGCGCGATGCGCAGCGCATCGGGCTCGAAGCCCGGCGACAGGTCTTCGATGACGCGCGGGGCGGGCGCTGCACCACTGGGCACCACCACCGGCGACAGCACGTTGATGTTGGTCATGAAGTCGTGGGTAAACTTCGAGATCCAGACCGGCCCACAGTAGGACATAAAGTCCTCGAAGGTGTTCGGGTTGGCGATTGCGCCATTGTTGATGTCCAACCCGTATTCGCCAATCGACGCCATCGTCCAGTTCGCCGTTCCAGGCGGGTCGACCGGCAGATCGTATGGTTCATACACGGTGTAGGCTGGGTTGCCATTGCCGGCGTTACCGCAGCGTGCGTGCGGCAGACCCAATTGATGGCCGATCTCATGGGCATAGGTCACCGGCTGGCCGGCCACGCCTCCGGTGGCGCCGCCGCTGCAACCGGGTACGTTCACCGGAATGCCGTTGGCGATGATGCCGTAGTACACCCAGGGCGTGCCGGGGTTCGCCGCCTGGTCGAGTGCGACCAGCGCTGCGATCTGCCCGAGCAGCGGCCCCCAGTTCGGCGAGCAGCAGCCCGGACAGCTGCGCGGGTCGTCAATCGGCATGTTGGTCACGAAGGTGCCTGCGGCGCGCACGTTCGGGGCGCTCGAGACTGGGTAGGTCCTCAACGCCCAACTCGTCTCGGCCTGGCAAGTGGCCAGTGTTGGTGCTGGCAGCACGATGTTGCCGGTGCGCGCCGCGTTCGGCCCGTTGTAGCCTATCGTGATGAATGCGGCGTTCAGCGTCTGCTGCAGGTTCACGTCAATCTGCGCCGAGCGGCTACCGACATGGCCGGGGCAGGGCGCAAACGGCCCGCGCACGTCCACCGTGAATCGAAGCAGCCCGCTCATCAGATGGGCCGGCACGACAAAGTTGAGCGTCGTGTTGATGTTGCCGCGCTCGGCGTCGTAACTCGCGAAGCTGTCTTCGACGGTGATCGGACCGTTCTGCGACGCAAGGCTGGCGATGGTCCCCCACACGCCGCCGACTCGCCGTTCGACGCGCAGCGTGCCGTTTACTCCGGCGAGCTGACCGTTTTCGAACGTCGGATCCTGGCCGCTGCGCAGGTAGGCGCGAACCCAGCCGGATTTGTTGGTCACGAGGCGAAGGCTGTTGTCCGCGCCGCGGTCGGCCGGGTCCGTGAGATGCTGGTCGGCGCGGTAGTGCTGCACCCCCTGGGTGACCTCGAGCCCCTGCACCTGCAGGTTCGGCTGCTTTTGGAACACCAGGTCGATCTGGCGCGAAACCTGCGGCGGCTCGCAACGGCCGAAGGCGGTGATGCGCACGCGCAAGCGCACAGTGCGCGTGAACTGGGTCGCAGTGAAGTCCCAGCGACCACTCGGCACGGCAGGATCTTGCGCGGCAATAACACTGTTGTTGGCCAGGTCTATCAACTCGACGCGCACGTGGTCAGCCGCGCAGGTATTCCAGCGGATGCGCAGCGGTTCACCGGGTTGCAGCGGGCATTCGCCCGAGGTGTGGCCTTTGACGTCGAAACGGAGGATCTCGGCGGAGGTGCCTTCGAAGCCGTTGTCGATGCAGCCCGTTGCTCGCAACTCCAGGAAGCGGTCACAGACCAAAATCGTCATTGGCGGCATTTCGAGCCACAGGCCGCAACCGGCGCCTTGCGGAACGTCGACCTCGATGCGGTCGTCGCACCAACTTTTCGCCGCAACCGCCGGGCTCGCCGAAGCGCCAGCTTTGCCGCGGAAGACGACGCGCCCTGGCCAAGCTCCGAAGCCGCAGCCGACGATCAGGATCTCGTCGCCGGGGCAAGCGCGCAGAGGCCGTACTTCGCAGATGTGGTAGCAGTGGATGTTGCACCAATGCTTAACTACCTCGCGCAGACAGCGCGCAAGATCTGGGTTGATAAATGGCACGCAGCAACTTGGCGGATGTCGCGGCGTGCACCCCGACTTATCTTGTGTCGCTGGGCATTGGGCACACAGCAACTCGAGCAGATCGCGCGCGTGCGCCCTCGCCGTAGCATCGCCAAGCAGTGCCTTGAGCGACGCGGCGTGCAGCGCGCCGAGCGTCTCGAAACGGCAGAACTGACCAAGCAGCACTTGCAAGTAGCGCTTGGCCAGAACCTGCTTTCCGCAAGCCACGTGCAGCGCGGCCATCGCGAGCAGCAACACCTTGTCGTCGGAGAGGAATGGAGGGCCGCAACCACAATCATCCGCAGCACATTGCGCTGGCGTACAGGGAGCACAAGATTCGGGTTCTTTGCAGTCGACTGGCGGCACTTCGTCGCACGCGCCGGCGAATAGCGCGCCCACTTCAGTGCCGAATGGCACGCGCTCGCCGCAACAGGCTTCTTCGGTGCCGCACAACGCATCGAGTATCTCGCGGTAGCGTTGAGCCGCCTGCGGATCGC
>JANLQP010000074.1:0-2421 GCA_031367895.1 Hyphomicrobiales bacterium | reverse complement strand
GCCTTGTTTGCCGAGAAGGTCGATGTCTTTGCCGATATCGATGCTGCGGCGGCCACGGTCGCGAGGCTGGCCTTGCCGGATTGGATGCGTAAGGGGCCGCTGCTGTGGCAGGCGTCGGGGTCGTGCGGATTGGTTGATCCGAGCTATGCGCGATTTCACTACTTTTGCTGGCTTGACAAGCCGCTGTTGCCAAGCGCCATGAAGCGCCTCATGCGCTACCACAACGCCAACCTTCAGTCCCAAGGTCTCTCCGACAGTCCTCACGCGCCCTGCGATACTGTCCTCTATCAAGGCGTGCAGCCAGTGTATCTCAGCGCGATGTTTGAAGGTGGCCACGACCCAATCGCGACGCGGCTCGGGTTGCTCGGCAGTCAGAAATCGTGGTCCCGGGTGCCCACAATCGAAACTGTCGCCCGGTCCAAAGTCGACAAGCCGCGCGAAGTCGTCAGCAACGGCAAGGGTGGATTCGAACCGTTGCCCGTCGATGACGTTTCCTGGCCGGGGCAGATCGAGGAGTGCTTGCCGTTGATCGGCGACGGCCCCAATCAGCACGGCTTTCATCGCCCGCTGCTGCACGTGACTTGGCGCATGGCCTGCGACGCCGTCATGGAGGGGCGAGCGCTGACTGAGGAATGGGTGCAGAAAGTCTCTGCCAAGCTCGGGCGTGTCATCGACAAGGCACCAAGCGACGGACGATCCGCCGAGCAGATCGAGCATTACAAGGCTGAAGTCGCACGCTACCTCGCCGAGGGTTACGCCAAGGCCGAAGCCCGGCAGCGTGAGCGATTGGCCCTGGCGCGGCGAACCGGTGCGCTGCACCCCGAGCCCGGCTTGCCGCTGAAGCAAGCCGAGGCGGCGATGAGGAAGGAGATTCGCCGGTTCATTTCTGAGGCACAGGCCTGGAACAAGACTCCGCAATGCAAAGAACCGCCACGAGAAACGCTGGCCGCGAGCCCGGGGCTCGGCAAGTCGCACACGGCGATGCTGGAAATCTTGCAGCTGGACGACCTGCGCAAGCAGCGCGTGGTCGTGGTGGTGCCGACGCACAAACTCGCCGTGGAGTGGGCCGAGCAGTGCGAGCGCCTGGCGACCGAGCAAGGCGTGCAGGTGCCAACGCTTCGCATCGTCAAGGGGCGCGATCAGCCGGGTATGTGCGAGCCGCCAGCGCACCAGCGACAGGTCGTCAAGCAAACCATCGAAGCGGCCGTCAAGATGGGCGTCAGCGTCACGCAGTCCGCCTGCGAATCCTGCGAGCGCAAAGCCGATTGTCCTTACCTGCAGCAGTGGTCTGATAGAGGACCGGGCCTCGTCGTGGTGCCGCAAGCCTATTTCCGCAATGGCGTCATTCCGGGCATCTCGGACGCAGCCGACGACGATGCTGCGCCCATCGCGCTCGTCGTGATCGACGAAAGCATCGCCGACGCCTTGCGCCGCTCACACGTGGTCAAAGTGGACTGGCTTCAGAAAGGGCTCCGGTCTCAAAGCGTTCTCTTCAAGGACAAAGGCCTGGTTGGAGTCGTAACGACCCGAGAATCGATGCGGCTCGACTGTCGCGCGCTGAGCGACCTCGACAGCGACGAGGAACTCCTGCACGAAACCACGCGAGCGGTGGGGGCGGTCCTGCAAACCAGCGAGGAGCTGCCGTTGTCGAGCATCGCCGAAGCGCTGACGCTGGAGCGGGATGATCGAACCTGGGCCAGCCTCGCCAGCGACAAATTTAAGGCGGCCGAACGCGCGCTGGTGGGCAACGTGCAGCAGCAAATGCGGCACGCGCTCAAGAAGAAGCGGTTCGACGACGTCGACGGTGACAGGCGCCGCCGCCTTCGGGTGATCCGCTGGATGACCGCGTTTCTTGAGCTGCTCGACCATCACAACCGCACACCGCAGCGGAGCCGGGTTGTCGGCTTAACCGTGCGGTCCGCACCCCAGCGACGAAAAGACAAGGACAGCAACGTGCGCCGCGCCGAGTTGAGCTACATGGGCAAGTTGCCCGCGTTTGCAGTCAACCATCCCCTGTTGATACTCGATGCCACCGCCGACCCCGAACTCATGAAGTTGGCCCTGGCGCGCACGCCCCGGCGCAAGGACAAGCTAATCACGATCCGCGCCGAACCCAAGCACGCCAAGCTCACGATGGTGCGCGGGGCGCCGACCCGCATGGGCGAGCTCGCGCCGAAGGGCTTGAAGCTGTCGAAGCGGCTGGCATCCGACCACCCCATCGAGCGGCTGCATCAATTGGTGTGGATGCTCGAAGAACACGAGCGGCGCTTCAAGCGGCCGGGCCGCGTTGGCCTCATCACCTACAAGAGGACCTGCACATATCTCGACAAGCACGACCTTCTGACCGGCGTGCCCAAAATGCACTTCGGGGCGCTGCGTGGCCTGAACACGCTCGAAGGGGTTTCGACCTTGGTGATTGCC
>JANLQP010000286.1:0-5103 GCA_031367895.1 Hyphomicrobiales bacterium | reverse complement strand
CTTGCCGGTATGCGGCCCGCTCTTCATCGCGGTTAGATCCAGCAGGTCGACCGTGCCGGCGCGAAAATCAATCTCGGCAATATCGAATCGAGCACCGCTCGGAAGCCGGCCCTCGGTGATTAGCACGCGGCCACCCTTCTTGGCGAGCTCGTCGACAGCAGCTTTCGACACACTCTGGTAGTGCAGCACCGTTGCACGACCGCCGGAAGCCAGTTCCCGCGTGACGGTCTCGACGATGGTGTTGTAGGCTTTGCCGAGACTCGTTCGGTCCGTACCTGGGAGGTCTGTCCACTTCTCGGCCTGCTCGGCTCTCGTTAGACGTTCGGCACGACGTTCCGAGAGGTGGATGCGAAGTCCGTCGGGTTGAACAGTCGCATCGGAAGGACCTGACAACGCGGCGGGCTTGGCCGCTGGCCCTTGGGCCTTGCCCATGCCCTTCGGACACGGGACCTTGGGAAACGGCGACGGCGAGTGCAGTTCGCACCCAACGCCGCCGCCGGCAGTCGGCACTTCGACGATTTCGTGCTCGGGGCTGATCCGCGCGTGGCGATGACCCGGCTCTCCCGTCACGAGCCCGGGATTCTTGTCGACCACTGCCACCGCGTCGGCCTCCAACTTGCCCAGCGATGCCTCGCCACCGGCGGCCTTCGCGACGCCGGCCAGCGCTTCACCTTCCTTCGTGGCAGCCGCGACGGCCTTCGCTTCGGTCGCAGCGCGCTTCGCCGACAGCAGGCCCTTCAGTTCCGGAATCGATTCGGCGATCGTTCCAAGGCGCCTCCACAAGCCGCCGGCTTTCAAGGCTTCGAGGCCTTTTGCGCCTATCGATGCCGCCTTGCCGGCCATCTCTTCCGGCCCGATGAAGAGCATCGCGATGTTCATCAGCGTGTAGCCGAGCGCCATCCCGCACGCGACGCCCTTATTGAAGATGAAGCGACCCTTCTCACCCGGCTTTCCGCGCATTAGCAAGTCCTGCGACGCCTTGTAGAGATCGGGCAGCTTGATGCCGGCCAGGCCGAACGGATCGGTTGACTTGTCGGTTTTCGAGGCGTTGTCGGCAGGCGCCTTCTTGTCCGGCTCTTCGAGAAACAGGTCTTCGCGGATCTTCTCGCTGATCAGCTCCGCGGCCCAGCCGCCGACCTGCTTCGGCTCGTTGGCGACTTCGCTCACCAGTTCGGGAATACGTGCCACGAACTTCTTGATGCCCGCGGTGACTTCCTCGATCGCCTTGTCGAATTGCTCCTTCGTCACATGGCCAAAGTTCGTCTGCAGGCCGAACTCGACGTACGCCTTCAGCAGCGAGTAAGGGATGTCCACCACAGCAACCACCGCGCCGGGCACGATGCCTGCCGCCGAGCCTCCCGCGAAGCTCAGCTTGCCGCCAGGCTCTGCGAGCTGCGCCTTCAGCGTCGCCCAACCCGCCTGCAGCTTCGCGTCGGATTGCAATCCCGCGCTCAGCCCTTCGAGAAAGAGCGGTTGCCAGTTCAGATAGGCTGGCATTGTGACGGGCGCGGCGGGCTTGTGTTCGGGTGGCGCACTGGCTTTCGGCGCCTGCAGGAAGGGTGATGGCGTCTGCGGCTGGGACAGGCTGTTCAGTTTGTTCAGCCCGTCGACCTGCTCGGGGCTCTTCGAGGCCGGTGTGAGATCGACGAACGTCAAGGGCGCGTAACCCATGCGCTGGCCGAGTCGATTGGCGGTCTGGATGATCTGCGCCAGCTGCGTCTCCAGTGCAGTGCGCTCCGGGCTGGTGGCCGGGTGCTTCTGCAGCCAGTGATGAATCTTCCCGGCCTCGGTGACCAAGTCGTCATACGCATGCGCACCCGGGTTGTAGCTTGAGTGCAGCGATATCGGTTCATCGTTCGGCTGGCGTTGCACGGTCAGTGCGGCGGTGCTGATGCTGGACGCTGAAACCGCGCTGCGAGTGTTGTTGCCGGAGGCAAGAGGATCGCCCCCAGTCTGCTGCAACACGTGCGCCAATTCATGCGCCAGCAGCCGCTGGCCCTGATGCGTGGTCGGTGCATATCGGCCGGCGCCGAACACCAAGTGTCGACCGACGGTGTAGGCCTGCGCATTGACGTCTTGCGCCGAGAGGGAAGCGTCCGCATCGGCATGCACACGCACCTGCGAGAAGTCGTGGCCGAACCGCCGTTCCATGTCCACCCGCAGCGATGGGTCCATCGGTTTACCCGCGCTCGACAACGCGCGGTCGACGCTGTCGGGCGCTTCGCTCGCGGTCTCGTCCGCTACCTCGGTTTTGCGCTGCGCATCGGCAGACACCCGGCTGAACGAGACCGACGCTGGCGCGGTCAGCACCTGATCGGCGATGCGGTCCGCCTCCGCTTCCAACGGATCGTGCGTCGCGCCGATGCTGAGTTTGCGCTGCAGATGCCGCTTGCGGCACTCACTGCAAGATCCGGGCGAAGACGCCGCTGCACAGGCGCACTGGCGCTGCAACATTCCTGATGCCGCACGCGACGGCCGTGACGCGACAACGCTGGCCTTGCGATCGGATTTGGACGCGGCGATCATGACGTCATCCGGCGAGCAGTCGGTGGATGCGTACAGCAATCTGCCCGCCGAGGTCGGCCTGCGTCGCGACCGCTGCGATCGGCGCCGAATCGGCACGCGCCAGGACAATGCCGTGCCGCCACTCCGGCCTGATCGAGCCTTTGGCAAGCAAGCGCTGCAGTTCACCTTGCACCGTGGACTCGATTTTTTGCATCGCGTCTGCGGCGAGCGGTCCGTCGACCACAAGCCGCTCGATATGCAGATGAATCGTCACGCCACCACCCCATCGCTGTGCAGCACGCGGAAGTCCGCCTCGTTCAGCGGCCGACCGAGCTTCATCCATTCATTCCGAACAGCCGCAAGCACGCAGCGCATGTCAACCGTGGTGCCGGCCTCGGCTGCGAGAAATGAAGCACCGAGCGCCGCGGCGTGGATGCTGCCGCCGGCGAGGTTCAATCGTCCGAGCCGCTCGTAGTCCATCTCCCCGCATGGCACGCCGCTCGGAAATGCCTTCTGCCAGATCGAGCGCCGCTCGGTCGGGCCGGGAAATGGAAAGCCGACGATGAACCGCAGCCTTCGCACGAAGGCCGCATCCAGCGAACTCTTCATGTTGGTAGCCAGAATTGCCAACCCGCCATATGCCTCGATGCGCTGCAACAGGTAGTTCGTCTCGATGTTCGCGTAGCGATCATGACTGTCCTTGACTTCACTCCGCTTGCCGAACAGCGCATCGCATTCGTCGAAGAAGAGAATCGCACCCCCGTCCTCCGCCGCATCGAATAATCGCCGCAGATTGCATTCGGTCTCGCCGATGTACTTGCTGATGACGGTGGACAGATCGATGCGATAGAGCTGAAGCCTCAGGTCATTTGCGATAACCTCGGCCGCCATCGTCTTGCCGACGCCACTCGCCCCCTCGAACAATGCACTGATGCCCAGTCCGCGATTCATCTTCTGCGCGAAGCCCCAGTCTTCGTAGACCTGGTCGCGGCAGCGCACCTGGGCGCAGATCTGCCGCAGCAGCGCGAGCTGTTCGGCGGGCAGAACGATGTCGTCCCAGGTGGCCTTGCTGTCGATGCGCTGTGCAAGCGCGTCCAGGCCAGGGCGCACGGCGCTCTGGCACGCATCCCAAAGCGCGCTCTCCAGTGCCTTCTCGCGGATAGCCACTGCGTCCGACAGCGCGCTCTCCGCAACGCTTCTGATCGTCGCAGTATCGAGGTTGAACTGCGCCGCCAGCGCCGCCGGGTTGCCGGCAGCACGACGGCCCAGCACCTCGGCCCACACGCCGCGCTGCTCGGCAGGTGTCGGCTTGGCCACGTCGACCGCGATGTGCGACCGGCCGAGCTTGGGAAGCAGCTCGCGTGCATCGATGAAAAACATGCCGTCGCTGCGCGACAGAAAGCGACCCAGCGCCGCCTGCCCGCTCGGCGCGCCATCGGCGCACTCGATGTACAGCGCGATCGGCAGCAGCGTGCACTCGCGCTGCCAGAGCCGCGACAAGGCTTCGAGATCGTCGTGGCCCACCGGCAGCATGTCGGCTGCGATGCGGTACAGGTGGCGTCCGAAGTGCGCAGCCGCGCCGGCCGCGATGCCGTGCTTGCTCGGCGCGTCAGCCCCCAGCAGTTGAACCGCCGGCCAGGGTGCGCCGGGCACCGTCATGTTCCACGCGCGAACGATCTGCTCGACCCCGGCCTGCTGCGAGGGCTGGAGCGGGCCCGCCTCGCCGCCGGCACGCAACGGCGCGACCAGTGCCTTCAGGCGCTCGTCGAGGTGATTCAGCCCCTTGATGTAGTTCACGATGCGCTCGTCGGCGCGCAGCGGGCTGGTGGTGAGCGGCTGCGCATGGCCCTGCTGGATGTCGATGAGCCGCCAGTGCCGAAGCGGCCGATCGGGCGACATCGCGTCCCACGCGGCATCGGGAAACAGCGCCAGGGCCAGAGCGAAGGTGGGATAGCGGCGCACCGCCTCGCCTTGTGCACGGGCGCACAGATCGGCGGTGCGGGTGTCCAGCTCCATCGCAGCGCACAGCAGCAGCACCTGCTGTTCGAAGCGCGACAAGCCGAGGCATTGCGCCAGCAGCGCCAGCGCATGCGGCGGGTCCAGCTGCGATTCGCACAGCGCAAACTCCTGCTCGGCCTGCAGAAGCGCTTCGTCGGCAATCGGCGTGCTGGCCTCGACGGCGCTGCAGGTGGCCAAGCGCTCCAGACGCAATCGCAGCCATTGCAGCCCCGCCGCAAGGTAGCGCGCGTTGCCTTCTTGCCAACTGGCGTTCGCGCTCATTTGATGATCACCTTCTGGCTCTTGAACACGGGCGGCTTGTCAGGCATGAGCGAGCGATCGACCAGCAAACTGTCGATGCCATCGACGCGCAGTCGCACGAGGAACTCTCCCGCCACGGCGTTCTTGACGATGAAGGTCAGCGCGCTCGTCGGTGCCGTGTGGGCCTCGGCCAGCACCTCGGTTTCACCGAGCAGCAGCGCCACGCGCTGCTCGGGTCGCACCTCCGGGCTGCATTTGAGCTTCACGGTCGCCACGCCGTTCTTCAGCGCGGCGTTGATCGGCGAATTGAGGATCACCGGCGCGATCGACACGCCGGCC
>JANLQP010000028.1:0-33457 GCA_031367895.1 Hyphomicrobiales bacterium | reverse complement strand
GGCCCACCCACGGCGGCAAAGATTCACCGGTTTCGTGCGGCAGGGCGGCCTTGCCGCATCGACTACAAGAGGTTCCCGGCGGTTACGCCGCCCTGCGCCTGGAATTGACGCAAAACCTCGAGTGCTGGGCACTGCGGGGAGAAAGGTCGTCAGTCGTCAGTCGTGAGCTGGTGAATGCGTGAATTCGTGACGCTGGGATCGCCACTCCCGTACTCCCGTACTCCCGCATTCCCGCATTCCCGCATTCCCGCATTCCAGACTCGTTGCCGCCCCTCACCCCAACCCTCTCCCCGTTCAAGCGCGTCAGAGGGCGATTGCCTCCCAGGGCAATTCAATTCATCGCGAGCGCAATAAACCACGGTTGTCATTCCGGCATTTATTGCCGGGACCCATAGTGCAAAACCATCAACGCTTGCGGTCCTGGCACGATGGGTCCCGGGGACAAGCCCCGGGATGACAACTTTGGTTGTTTCAATGGCAAGACCTGAATCGCCCTGGATTACCTCCACCCTCGCGCGGTTTTGCCGTCCTTGCTCTCAGAAATCCAAGCCGTAAACATCGCGCGCAATGTCGGGCGTGATGCGGCCTTCCGCGAGATCCCGGCGAACCAAATCCCGATCGCGGGCCTTGGGATCGCCATAGCCGCCAGCGCCCGGGGTGGTGATGTGCACGCGCTGTCCGTCCTGGATGACGGCGCGCGCCTTTGCCGGAAATTGCACGCCTTCCGAAAAGTCGAAATGCGCGACGCCACCTTCACGGCCGCCAAAAAGGCCCCAGGGACCGGTGCGGAAGCGCGAGCCGTGAATGTAGGTGCGGCACTCGTGGTCCTCGATGCGCACACGGCGATAAAGCCCCATGCCGCCGCGCCAGGTGCCGGCGCCGCCTGAGCCATCGACCAGCTGATAGCGCTCGAGAACCAGCGGGTATTCCATTTCGAGGGCTTCGACGGGAAGGTTCGATGTGTTGGTGAGATGGACATGGACACCGTCGAGCCCGTCCTTGCCGGCGCGCGCGCCGAAGCCGCCGCCGATCGTTTCCAGGTAGACGTAGAACTCGCCCGTGCGCGGATTGACGCCGGAGAATGTCGAATTGGTGCAGGCGCCGTTACAGGCCGCAATCACCCGTTCCGGCATCGCAGGTGCGAGCGCGCCGAAAATGAGGTCGACGACGCGCTGTCCGGTATGCAGGCGCGAGTTCACGGCAGCGGGTGGCGCCGCGTTCAGGATCGAGCCCTTCGGCGCCGTGACGTGGATCGGCCGGAACAGACCTGCGTTCGGCGGGATATCAGCGCCGACAAGCGCCTTCACGGCGTAGTAGACCGTCGCCAGCAATCCGGTCCACACAAGGTTGATGCCGGCGCGAACCTGCGGCGGCGCATCGAACTCGAGAAAGATCTCGTCGTCCTTGACCTCGATCCGCGTCTTGAAAGTCAGGATCTGATCGAGTTCGTTGCTCTCGTAGCTGTCCTCGAACGTATAGACGGCAGAAGGAATCGTCCGAATGCCAGCCCGCGTCGCACGCTCGGCATAGTCGAGCAGCGCATCGCAGGCTTCGAGCAGGACATCGCGGCCATAGCGGTCGCACAGCCGCTCGAATCTCTGGATGCCTTGGCGGTTCGCCGCCATCTGCGCGCGCAGGTCGTTCAACCGTTCACGCGGAACTTGGAAGTTGAGCAACAGCAGGTCGAGGATGTCCTGGACAATTTGACCTTTGCGGTAGAGTCGCACGGGCGGAATGCGCAGCCCTTCCTGGAAAATGTGGGCGTGGCTGCGGTCGACGAAATCGGCGTGATGCGCCGTGTTGGTCGCCCACGCGACAAGCTCGCCGCGATAGAAGATCGGCTCCGCCAGCACAATATCGGGGAGATGCGTGCCGCCGCCGGTATAGGCATCGTTGCCGACGAACACGTCGCCGGGATGGATCTCGACAAGCGGTACGCGCTTGTAGATCTCCTCGACGACGCCAATCAGCGACCCGAGGTGGATCGGAATGTGCGACGCCTGACACAGCGTGCGGCCTTGCGCATCGAACAGGCAGGTCGAAGAATCGCGCCGCTCCTTGATGTTGGTCGAATACGACGCCCGCACCAAGGTTTCGCCCATCTCCTCGACGATCGAGGCGAGCGCGTTGCCGATCACCTCGACGGTGATCGAGTCGATCGCACCAGGGCGAGGCGCAACGCGTTCGGCATTTGGCGCGTCGTTCACGGACATCAACCTTCGACAATGATGTTGAGATAGGCATCGATGGTCGCCATCTGGTCGGGCAACACGACTGTCGTCGCGTCCATCTGCTCGATGATGGCGGGGCCAGCGATCTTGTGACCAGGCCCGAGTTTGTCGCGGTCATACACAGGGCATGCGGTGAATTTCTTTGTCTCGGCGAGCCAGACGTCACGCTTTGTCAGCACGGCCTTATCGAGCGCGGTAACGGCTTTCGGATGCGCGTGCATTTCAACTGGCCGGACGAGGCCCGTTGCTTCGAGCCGAAAGGTGACGATCTGCATCGGCTCCTCCGGCGCGATATAGCCGTACATCTGCTGATGCGCTGCCTCGAAGGCTTTGCGGAGCAACGGCATGAGGTCCGCCGCGGTCAGGTCGTCGGGACAAGCGATCGGCAACTCATAGTTCTGGCCAGCGTAGCGCATGTCGATCGTCCGCCGCGTGCGCCGCATCGCAGGCGCGATGCCTTCGCCGTCGAACCAGGCGTTGGCACGCCGGTCGAGATTGGCGAACACCTCGGTGATGATGCCGGGCGACTTGTCATCGACGGGCATGATGCGCGTCTGCGAATAGTTCGTCATCAGGTCGGTGAGCAGCAGGCCGAGCGCGCAAAGGATGCCCGGATTGCGCGGCACCAGAATGCGCGGCATGTCGAGCTCGCGCGCGAGGCGGCTCGAATGCAACGGGCCGGCACCGCCGAAAGAAACGAGCACGTAGTCGCGCGGATCATGGCCGCGCTGCACGGAGATGACGCGAATGGCCTTCGCCATGTTGGCCGTGACGACGCTGATGATGCCTTGCGCGGTCTGCATGACGTCGAGGCCGAGGCGGTCGGCGAGTGCGGCAACGGCGGCCTTCGACTTCGACTGCTCGATCGCCATGCGGCCACCGAGCAGATGGAGCGGGTTCAACGTTTGCAAGACGACGTTGGCGTCGGTCACGGTCGGCTCGAGATTGCCGAGACCGTAGCATGCGGGGCCTGGAACACCTCCGGCGCTGCGCGGGCCAACCTTGAGATGGCCGCCCGCGTCGATGTAGGCGATGGAACCGCCGCCGGCGCCGACCGTGTGAATGTCGAGCATCGGCGTCTTCAAGGGATAGCCGTGCACCTCCATCTCGCCGGCGAGCTTCGGGCGGCCATTCTCGATCAGCGCCACGTCCGTCGAGGTGCCGCCCATATCGAACGTGATGAGGTTTTCGAAGCCCGAGAGTGCCGACACTTTCAGCGCACCGACGACGCCGGTTGCCGGGCCCGACAGCACGGTGCGCACAGCTTGGTCGCGCGCCGTCGCAAGCGACATGACGCCGCCATTCGATTGCGTGATGTGGCGCGGCCCCTTGAGGCCGAGCGCATCGAGACGCGGTCCGATCCGCTCGACATAGGTTGCCAGCACAGGACCGAGATAGGCATTGACGGCAACGGTCGAGAGCCGTTCGAACTCGCGGAATTCGGGCGCCACTTCATGCGATGCGGTCACGAAAATGCCCGGGCATTCCTCCTCGACGATCCGGCGCGCCCGTGCTTCGTGGCGGGGATCGACGTAGGCATAGAGAAAACAGATAGCGATCGCTTTGACGCCTGCCGCGTTGAGCTTGCACGCAGCGTCGCGCACGGCGGCTTCGTCGAGCGGCGTTTCGATGCGGCCGTCGTGGCGCAACCGCTCGGGCACCTCGAAGCGAAGATCGCGCGTTATGAGCATCGGCGGCTTGTCGCACTGCAAGTCATAGAGATGCGGCCGCCGCTGCCGGCCGATCTCGAGCAGATCGCGAAATCCGTCCGTCGTGATCAGGCCGGTCTTGACGCCGCGATGCTGGATGAGGGCGTTGGTCGCGACTGTCGTGCCGTGGCCGAAGTAGATCGTGTCGGCGGGGCTGGCTTTGGCCGCAGACGTCAAGCCTTCAACGACGCCGTCGGAAATGGCGCGCGAAGGATCATCGGGCGTCGAGGAGACTTTCCACACCTGGAGTTCGCCGGTCGCCTCCTCGACCATGCAAATGTCCGTGAATGTCCCGCCTGAATCGACCCCGATCCGCCATCCGCTCATACGCTTGCCGTTCCTTCTTCTGGCGGGCTCAATCGCCTCAGGATCAGTCGCCGACAACCCGTGCCGATAGTGCTCAGTTCTGCTTGAGGCCGGCTGAATCCATGACTTGGCGTGCCCGATCGAACTCGTCGAGGATCAGTTTGCCAAACTCGACTGGACCGAGATAGGAGACCGGCTGATGCTGCTTGCCGAAATGGTCGATGGTCTCTTTGTCAGCGAGCGCGGCCTTGCACGTTTGGTCGAGCTTCGCGATGACCGGCTTCGGCGTTCCTGGCGGCGCGATGAGACCGATCCAGAGTGAGGAAATCGCTTCGGTTCCGGTCGCCTCCTTCACTGTCGGCACAGCGTCGTAGCCAGGTGCGCGCTCTGCGCCGATGGCGGCCAACGGCAGCAAGTCGAATTGCTCGATGACTTGGGGGTGCACAGCGGCCAGATCAAGCGTGCCGGAGAGCAGCGCCTGACCCACTTCATTCGAGCCTTTGAACGGCACGTGCTTCAATTTGAGATCGAGTGCCTTGTCGACGATCGCCATGGACATTTGATGCGCCGTGCCAGCGCCGGGCGAGCCATACGGGATTTTTCCGGGCTCAGCCTTCGCTGCCGCAACCACGTCCGCCATCGTTTTGTACTTGGACGTCTTGGTTGTCACGACCAGCATCGGCGACGCCGTCATCAGGCAGATCGGCTCGAATTTTTTCACGTCGTAGGTGACTTTCAACCGGTAGGGCTGAATCACGAACGCGTTCGAGATCATGTGCACCGTATGCCCGTCCGGGACGGACTCGCCCACTTCCGTCGTCGCAATACTCGAGCTGGCGCCGACCACATTCTTAATGACCATCTGCATGCCGATCGCCTTTTCGAAGGCGCGTTGGACACCCCGCGCGATCAGATCGGTGCCGCCACCAGCTGGAAATCCGACAATATTCGTGATCGGACGTTCGGGGAATGTCGCCTGGGCTGAGACAGGCGCAGTCGCAAGACCTATAGCCAAGCCAAACCAGGCCGGGAGTGCATAAACGGGCCTGAGTGTCCAACGCATTTGCCGCATCTCCTGCTTCGATCCGTCTGTTGCGAGAGCGCATCGTGCACACATTCCGGAACACTGCAAATGGGACGCCGCTGCCGTGGTGTCGTGTCGTGTCGTCGATTGACGCACGACGCCGCGCCATGCGACCGTTAGCGGCCATAACCGGCGCCGCGCTGGTAACGGGAGGACGACGTCCATGCAATGGATCGTACGCGCAATTGCGGTTACGACCGCAATGGTTACATTCAGCGCAGACTCGAACGCACAGAAGACGCTTGTCGTCGCGGGCTATGGCGGGTCCTGGGAGCAGGTGCTGCGGAAAGACGTGTTTCCGGCCTTCGAAGCCAAGCACGGCATAAAGATCGAGTACACGCCCGGCAACTCCACCGACACGATTGCCAAGTTGCAGGCGCAGAAGGCGAACCAGGTGATCGATGTCGCCATCGTCGACGATGGGCCGATGTATCAAGCCATTCAACTCGGGTTCTGCGCGCCGATCGCGGGCCTCGACAAAGCGGATCTCTACAAGGCCGCGCTGTTCAAGGACGACAAGGCCGTCGCTGTTGGTCAGACCGGCACCGGCTTCATGGTCAACACCAAGGTATTCAAGGAGAAGGGCTGGCCGATCCCGACGTCCTGGGCCGATCTTGCCGACCCGAAATTCAAGAAGCTGCTGGTCATTCCGCCGATCAACAATACCTACGGCTTGTACACGCTGATGATGTTCGCGCGCATGAACGGCGGCGGCGAAAAGGCGATCGAGCCCGGTTTCAAGGTGATGAAGGAGAACATCAACCCGAACGTGCTCGTCTATGAGCCGTCACCGGGCAAGATGACCGAGTTGTTTCAATCGGGTCAGGCGGTACTCGCGGTCTGGGGCACGGGGCGCGTCCAGGCGTTCGCCAACACTGGCTTCCCGGTCGATTTTGTCTATCCGAAGGAAGGCGCGCCGATCCTGCTGGCGTCGGCCTGCCCGGTCGCGAAGGCTGTGGTCAATCCCTTGGCCCATGAATTCATCAAGACGCTGATCTCGACGCCGGTGCAGTCCGTCATGGCCAAGGAGATGGGCAACGGCCCCGTCAATACCAAGGTCGATGTCGCCATGCCCGAGCTGAAGATGGCGCCGGTCGGCGAGCGTGCCAAGCTGATCATCTCGCCCGACTGGGACGCGATCAATGCTGGCCGCGAGGACTGGACGAAGCGCTGGAACCGCGAGGTCGAGCGGTGATGGCGCTACATCGATGCTTAAAGTTCGCAATTTGTCGAAACCTGAGAAATCTGCGCTGAAAACCACGCGAGCAGCTGGCACCGAGCAAATAGTGGATATGGTATTGCTGCCGGGTGATTTTTCTCAGCCGGGGAATGGGGGCTCATGACATTCCTCGTTCTCGACAAGCTGACCAAATGCTTCGGTGATCAGGCAGCCGTGGACGCCCTGTCGGTCGGGATCGAAGAAGGCGAGTTCGTCGCCCTGCTCGGTCCCTCCGGTTGCGGCAAAACCACGACGCTGCAGATGATCGCCGGTTTCGTCACGCCGTCCTCGGGGGCCATCACGCTGGACGGACGCGACCTGCTCAACGTGCGCCCCTCGGAGCGCGGGCTCGGCATCGTCTTCCAGAGCTATGCATTGTTCCCGCATATGACGGCGGCCGAAAACGTCGCGTTCGGCCTCGAGATGCAGCAGGTCGCTCCCAAAGAGCGGGCGCATCGCGTCGATGCGGCGCTCGACCTCGTCGGCTTGCGGCAACTGGCCGGCCGCTATCCCCGGCGCATGTCGGGTGGCCAGCAGCAGCGCGTGGCGCTGGCTCGCGCCATCGTCATCAAGCCGCGCATCCTTCTCCTCGACGAGCCATTGTCGAACCTCGACGCGAAACTGCGGGAAGAAATGCAGATCGAGCTGCGCCAGATCCAGCGGACACTCGGAACAACGACGCTGCTGGTCACGCACGACCAGTCGGAGGCGATGGCACTTTCCGACCGGATCATCGTCATGAACCAAGGCCGCGTCGCGCAGATCGGCTCGCCGCAGGACGTCTACGAGAGGCCATCGAACGCCTTCGTTGCGACGTTTCTCGGCCGCACGAACCGGCTGACGGGCGAGGCGGTGACTGGCGCGAACGGCGGGCGCGACGTGCGCATCGGCAATGCGCACTGGCCGCAGGACCAAGCTGCGCTTGGGCCGGTTGACATCTCGATCCGGCCGGAAAAGCTGGCGTTCATTGCGTCCGACGCGCCCGGCCTCGATGGGCGCATGATTGCTCGCGTCTTTCAGGGCCATTACTGGCTCTGCCAGATCGAGACGGCGTCCGGACGACTGGTGATGATCCACCAGAACACCGGCGAGGTGATCCCCGCCGAAGGCTCGCCTGTCCGGGTCGGCTGGCGGACCGAGGATATGATCATCCACGCCATCGGCTCCGGAGCTGGCGCATGACCGAGCCCCATGCCACGCGTTCAGCTTACCTCCTGGCTGGTCCCGCGCTCCTGCTGTTCGTCGCCATCGTGCTGGTTCCGCTGGCGATGACGCTGGTGCTTTCGTTCAACGATTGGGGACAGTACAAGGGCATCGAGAACGTTTTCATCCTGAAGAACTGGCGCGAGGTCTTCGGCGACAGTTATTTCCACGACGTCTTCCTGCGCACGTTCCGCATCGCGCTGCTGGTCACGCTCGCGACCGCGCTGCTGGGGGTGCCCGAAGCCTACATCCTCTCGCGGATGCGGGCGCCGTGGAAGGGCATCTTCCTGCTCGTGGCACTCGGGCCACTTCTGATCTCGGTTGTCGCGCGCACGCTCGGCTGGGCGCTGCTGTTCGGCGGCGCCAATGGTGTCGTCAACAAGCTGCTTATGAATGCGGGTATCATCTCCGTGCCGATCCCTTTCATGTTCACGGAAATCGGCGTGATCGTCGCACTCACGCATGTCCTGATGCCGTTCATGCTGCTGTCGGTCTGGGCGTCCTTGCAACGCCTCGACCCGCAGATCGAGAACGCGGCGGCGTCGCTCGGCGCACGGCCGTTCACGATCCTGCGGCGCATCGTGCTGCCGCAAGTGATGCCGGGCGTGCTTGCGGGCGGCATCATCGTCTTCGCGCTGGCGGCGTCCGCGTTCGCTTCGCCCGCGATCATCGGCGGCCGCCGGCTGAAGGTGGTGGCGACGCTCGCCTACGACGAGTTTCTCAATACGCTCAACTGGCCACTCGGCGCGGCGATTGCCATGCTGCTGCTGCTCGCACTCGTTGCCATCATCGTCGGCTGCAATCGCGTGGTCGAGCGACGCTACCGGGAGGCATTCGAATGAGCCGCAACGGGTGGGTCGCGCTGCTCTTCCACACGCTCTTCGTCGTGTTCATGCTGGCGCCGATCGTTGTCGTGTGTCTGGTCGCGTTCACGCCCGAAGGCTTCCTGTCGTTGCCGACGCGTGGCTTCTCGTTGCGCTGGTTTCGCGCGATCGCCCTCTATCCGGAGTTCATTTCCGCCTTCTGGACCAGCGTCAAGATTGGTCTGCTGTCGTCGACGCTGGCGGTTCTGTTTGCCGTACCGGCTGCACTCGCACTCGCCAGGAGCGATTTTTCCGGCCGCGAAACAGTGACGGCATTGCTCATGTCGCCGCTGATGATACCGCACGTCGTGCTCGGCATCGCGTTCCTGCGCTTCTTCACCGAGATCGGCCTTGGTGGCCGCTTCGCCGGCCTCGTGCTCGCGCATCTGGTGATCGTGCTGCCATTCGCGCTGCGGCTGACGCTCGCCTCGGCAACTGGCCTCGATCGGCGGTTGGAGCAGGCAGCGGTCTCGCTCGGCGCCAGCGAGCCGCAGGTTTTTCGCCGGGTTACGCTGCCATTGATCGTGCCGGGAATCGCGAGTGGTTGGGCGCTGGCCTTCATCCAGTCCTTCGACGAGGTGACGATGACGGTCTTCATCGCGGCGCCCGGCACCGAGACGCTGCCCGTGCGCATGTTCGCGCACATCCAGGACAGCATCGATCCGTTGGTCACCTCGGTCTCGGCAGCGGTCATTGCCGTGACCGTCGTCTTCCTGCTTGCGATCGATCGACTTTACGGCTTGGAACGTTTGCTGGTCGGCCGGGATACGGGAGATCGCTGATGACGGCTGTGCCCGACGTGATCGTTATCGGTGGCGGTCTCCATGGATGCTCCGCAGCGCTGCATCTGGCGCGGCGCGGCGTGAAGGTTCTGGTGATCGAAAAGGATCACGTCGGCCGGCATGCTTCAGGCGTCAACGCCGGTGGCGTGCGCCGGCTCGGGCGCGATTTCGCCGAAGTGCCGCTGTCGGTCGCGTCGATGGAACTTTGGCACCGCATCCGCGATCTCGTCGACGACGATTGCGGCTTCGAAGCGTCAGCCCAAGTCAAGATCGCGGAGACCGCAGCCGATATGCAGGTTTTGTCGGCGCGCGCGGCACAGCTCCGCGACCTCGGCTTCGCGCACGAGGAGGTCATCGACGCCCGCGAGCTGCGCGACCTGCTGCCAGCGGTGGCGGAGCATTGCGTCGGCGGCATCGTCTCGCGTGCCGACGGCGCGGCAAACCCCTATCGCACGACGCTGGCGTTCAAGCGCAAGGCCGAAAGCCTGGGTGTGCAGTTCGCGGAAGGTTGCCGTGTCCGCGGTCTTCGGCGGCAGGGACGGGACTGGGAGATCACGACCGACAAGGGCAATCACACGGCGACCCGCGTCGTGAATTGCGCCGGTGCCTGGGCCGGCGAGATTGCGGCCTTACTCGGCGAGCCGGTGCCCTTGGAAGCTATCGCGCCGATGATGATGATCACCGCGCCGATGCCGCCGTTCGTGCGCCCGGTCGTCGGCGCCACGTCGCGGCCGCTGTCGTTCAAGCAACTGGCGAACGGCACGGTGATGATCGGCGGCGGGCGATTGGGACGGGCGTCGCCGGATCGCAATCTCACCGAGCTCGATTTTCGCGAGCTGGGCCTTGGCGCCAGAACCGTGCTGGATCTCTTTGCGATCATGCGCGGCGCCGAGGTCGTGCGGGCCTGGGCCGGGATCGAAGCGCAGATGCCGGACAAGATCCCGGTCATCGGCCCGAGCGGGACGGAGGACGGCATCTTCCATGCCTTTGGGTTCTCGGCGCACGGTTTCCAACTCGGGCCGATCGTCGGCTCCGTCATTGCCGAGATCATGACGACAGGCTCGACCAACATGCCGATCGCGCCGTTCTCCATCCGCCGCTTCGCGGCTAAGCGGCAGTCGGGGCATGAGGGACATACCGATCCCCTCAGATAGGCCATGTCGGACCAGAGCAACGACGCGGGTCTGGCGCGAGCACGAAGGCCGGCGCTTCGAGTGCGCCGAGTGCGGGCATCAGACGAAGCGTTCGTCGGGCCCAAACGCGCTGGAAATTCGCTGGTTCTCGTCGCCACCGAAGCGCAAGGACGTGCGCATGACGCAGGCGGAAAACAACGACCGGCGCGCTCAAGTTTTGACTTCATCTGCGGATGGCAGCCCAAGTCAAGGTGACAGTCAAGGTGGTAACGATAGCCCCATCCACCCCTTTCGCCTATACTCCGACCAACCCATCCCGCAACCGGAGGCCCTCCGCCATGGCGAAGCTCGAGTTTCATCAGTTTCCCTGCCTCAAGGACAACTACGGCGTCCTGATCCACGACGCAGCCAGCGGCCAGACCGCGGCGATCGATGCGCCGGAGGCCGAGCCCGTGCGTCGCGCGCTGAAGGAGAAGGGTTGGAAGCTCAGCCACATCCTTGTCACGCATCATCATGCCGACCACACGCAGGGCATCGAGCCGCTGAAGGCCGAGACGAAGTGCACGGTCATCGGGCCGAAAGCCGAGGCCGCGAAGATCAAGGGGCTAGATAGGACCGTCGGCGGCGGCGATACGTTTGAATTCGCCGGCGCCGAAGTGCGGGTTATCGATACGCCCGGCCACACTGCCGGCCACATCACGTTCTGGCTGCCGACGGAGACGGTCGCGTTCGCCGGCGACACGCTGTTCGCGATCGGCTGCGGCCGCGTCATCGAAGGCAACATGGAGACGATGTGGGCGTCGCTCGAAAAGATCGCGAAGCTACCACCTGCGACGCGTGTCTACTGCGGCCACGAGTACACGTTGGCGAACGCCAAGTTCGCGCTGACGATCGAACCGGAGAACACGGCGCTGGTGGCCCGCGTCGCCGAGGTCGAGACGTTGGTGGCGGCGGGCAAGCCGACGCTGCCGACCCGTGTCGATGTGGAGCTGGCGACGAATCCGTTCTTGCGTCCGCAAAGCGCTGCCATCCGCAAGCGTCTCGGCATGGAGAAGGCGCCGGACTGGCAGGTCTTCGGCGAAATCCGCGAGCGCAAGAACCGGTCGTAGTGACGGGCTAACAACATGCACGGTTGTTATCCTCGGGCCCAAGTGCGAAGCACGTCTTCGACATGACTCCCGAGGACCCATGGTGCACCGGGCGCAGAAACTAAATTTCGCTGGAACGTCGTAGCAGAATTCTCGCGTCGAGCTTGTTGGACAATGGGTGGTCGGGACGAGCCCGACCATGACAATAGTAAGTTTTGAGTGATTATCGAGTAAACTCAAACGCAGCGAGACACCACGATGCGCCCACTCGAGTTCGGCTGGTTCCTGCCCACCCGCGGCGATACGGACGACTACGGCACACCGTTGAAGGTGCCGGCCGGCATGGAGATGTTCAGTCGCGTTGCCGCGGCGGCCGAAGCCTCGGGCTTCGAGTACATGCTGATCCCTGTCGGGCATCAGTGCTGGGATGCCTGGATGACCGGCGCGCTTATGATCGGGCGAACGAAAAAGATCCGCATGCTCATTGCGGCGCGGCCGAGCTACATCAATCCCGTGCTACTGGCGAAGATGATCGCGACGCTCGATCAACTGACGGGTGGGCGCATCTCGGTCAACCTGATCGCCGGCCAGAGCGAGACGGAGAACATCGCCGAGGGCGTGCGCTGGTCGAAGGAGCAGCGCTACGAGATCATGGACGAAGAGGTCACCGTCCTGAAGAAGCTGTGGACATCGGGCGGCAAACCCACCGACTACGAGGGCAAGTATTTCACGCTGAAGAAAGCTGAGCTGGTTCCGCTGCCGTACCAGAAGCCGCACCCGCGGTTCTATCTCGGTGGCGGCTCGGGGCAGGCGGCAGAGATTTCAGCCAAGCATTCCGACGTGCATCTCTTCTGGGGCGACACGATCGAGCAGATTTCGGCGAACATGAAGATGCTGCGGCATCTGGCGGCCAAGCACGGTCGCGTCGATGAACTCGGTTTCGGCATGCGGCTGCAGATCGTCTGCCGTGAAAACGAAGAAGACGCATGGGACGCCGCCGGCGGCCTGATCCGCAACGTAACGGCTGAGCGCGAGCAGTACATCAAGAGCTACTATGCCACCTCCGTCGCCAATCAGCGCGTGCAGGCGCTGCGTGCGGAAAAGGGTGATTTGATTGCACCGAACCTCTGGTCAGGCTTGGCGCGGGCGCGGCCAGGAGCGGGAATCGCGATCGTCGGCAATCCGGGGCAGTGCGCCAATGTGCTGCAACAGTACATCGACGCCGGCTGCCACTCGTTCTGTCTCTCGGGTTATCTGCACGACGAGGAATGCTGGCGTTTCAAGAAGCTCGTCCGCCCGATCCTCGCCGAGCGCAACAAGGGGCGCATGGAAGCGTGACGCGCGCTCGCGTTGCATTCGACGGGGTCAGCCCCTTGGGGCTGACCCCGATAGCGCTCAAACCCCGATAGCGCACTGAGTTCGCTACTTCTGTGCAACCGTGCGCATGCGGTCGAGCTTGCGGTCGACGAAATCGAGGCGGTCCTGGCCCCAGAAGATTTCGCCGCCGAGTATAAACGTCGGTGCGCCGAACACGCCGAGCGTCAGTGCTTCTGCGGTGTAGCGGCGGTAGGCGATTATCGCGGATTCGCTTTTCTCCATCGCGACCAGTACAGCACCGTCGAAACCGTTTTCATCCGCGATTGCCTTGCGCACGCCGGCGTCGGCGGTGTCTCGCTCCTCGGCCCACAGTGCCCGCAACAGCGCATGCGAGAGGCGCTGCGCATCGAGGCCCTGCTGGCCGGCGGCGATTACCATCCAGCCCGCGTACTTGTTCCAGTCCGGATCGGTGACGACTTGCGGGTAGTACTTCGGCTTCAATGCCAGCGGCATGCCGAGATAGTCGCGCCAGCGGGTAAGCTCGGTCTCGTGATAACGGCGACGCGGTTCGGGCCGGGTGCGCAAGGGAACGCCTCCGGTCGCCGGTACGATCGCCTGGAAGTCGTAAGGCTTCAGGTGCAGTTTCGGCCGGTGCCGGCGCACGATATCCTGCAGTCTCGGGCCCATGAAATAGGCCCAGGGCGAGGACAGGCTGTAGTAGCAATCGAGTTCGATCACGGGGGACATGCGATGCCATTCGATTTGACGGAACCAGCCGCACAATGACCGAGATCTGGGAAGGCGTGAAGAGCGAGCGCAACAATGCAGCACTGGAGAGGCTTGCGATGGAAGCCCGGCGCGACCTGGAGCGCCTCAATTTTCCAGCGGCCAACTGGGTGCCACCATCGACGCGCGACGGCAATGCTGTGTTCGATGTCCTCGTGGTCGGCGCCGGTCTTTGCGGCCAGACCGCGGCCTTCGCCCTGATGCGCGACGGCATCCGCAATTTCCGCATCGTCGATCGCTGCCCGAAGGGCGAGGAGGGACCGTGGGGCACTTATGCCCGCATGCAGATTCTGCGCTCGCCGAAGACGCTGACCGGGCCGGATCTCGGGTTCCCTTCGTTGACCTTTCGCGCTTGGTATGAGGCGCAGCACGGCGAGGCCGGTTGGCAGCGGCTGCACAAGGCTGGCCGCCTCGACTGGCGAGACTATCTGATCTGGGTGCGCGAGACGGTCGGCATTCCCGTCGAGAACGGCGTCGAGGTCATCAGGCTTGCGCCTGAAGCCGAGGGAGTTGCCGTGACACTGCGCCGGGCAGCTGGCGTCGAGCAGGTGTTCGCGCGCAAGATCGTGCTTGCCTCGGGCCGCGACGGATCGGGCGGACTGCGGCTGCCATCGTTCCCGGGGCTTGTCGCGGCAGGCGGCGGGCTTGGGCGTTGCCTGCACTCATCGCAAGACATCGATTTCGCCGCACTCGCCGACCGCCGCGTCGCCGTGCTCGGCTCTGGTGCGTCGGCATTCGATTGTGCTGCCACCGCGCTCGAGGCCGAAGCAAGCGAGGTCACGCTTTTCGTGCGCCGTCCGCATCTGCCCCAGGTCAACAAGGCGAAATGGGCGAGCTTCATCGGTTGCCTCCGGGGGTTTTCGGCTCTGGACGACGCAACGCGCTGGCAGTTCTTCACCTACATTTCTGGCGAACAGGCGCCGCCACCGCACGAGTCGGTGCTGCGATGCGACGCGCATGCTGCGTTCTCGATCCGCTTTCGTGCGCCGTGGACCGATCTATGCCCCGACGCGGACGGCGTCACGATGCGCACACCGCAAGGCGACCACCGCGCCGATATGGCGATCCTGGCAACCGGCTTCGATGTCGATCTGACGATGCGGCCGGAACTGGAGTTGGTGCGCGACAACATCCTGCTCTGGCGGGACCGGATCTCGCCTGAGGAGGCTGCGCGCGTTCCGGAGTGCGCGCGTTTCCCCTTTGTCGGGTCGGGCTTCGAGATGATGGAGCGCACCGTTGGTGCCACTCCGGGCCTTGGCCACCTTCACGTCTTCAACTGGGGCGTGACCGTGTCGCACAGTGCGCTCGCCGGCGATATTCCGGGCCTCAGGATCGGCGCCGACCGGCTGGCAGAGGCGCTCTGCCGCTCGCTGCTCGGCGCCGATATCGCAACGCATCTGGAGCGGTTGCATGCGGCGGAAGATCCGGAGCTGCTGGCGACAACGCGCTTCGTCCCACGCGAACGACGCAACATTCCGCAAACTTGAACGGTCCTTTCGGGTCCTCGCGGGATTGCTGGTGACGAGGCGCCGTGATAGCGACTGAGCAGATCGATTTGGCAACAAAGGGATTGAACCGATGGCCGATCAGCCGAATGTCGGGCAGGGTGCGCCCATGCAGGTGCGCGTTCTCGGACAGTACGTGAAGGACCTCTCGTTCGAGAGCCCGAGCATCACCAAGCTGCTCGACGGCGCGCCCGAGAACCCGAACCTCAACCTCGAACTCAACGTCGAGCCGACGCTCATCCGCCCCGATGTGCACGAGGTGGCTCTATCGTTCAAGGCCCAGGCGAAGAGTGCCACCGGCATCATCTACGATCTGGAAATGGTCTACGCTGGCCTGCTCGAGATCAAGAACGCGCCGCCGGAGGCTTTGGAGCCGATGCTCAACATCAACGCGCCGGCGCTATTGTTCCCGTATCTCCGCCGCATCGTCAGCGATCTCACGCGCGAAGGCGGTTTCCCGCCGTTGATGCTCGACCCCGTCGACTTCGCCTCGCTCTACATGAAGAAGCGCGAAGTCAACGCTACGATGCCGCGCAGCAAGATGAGCTGAGCTGGGTGGCGATTGAGCCGCTGTCACAAGTGGCTGGCGGAGTGGAACTCGAGGTCTCGCCCCGGATGTTCACGCCCCGGATGTTCACGCCGGCACGACGTAGCCGTCGCGGCGCGGGTCGCAACCACCGGCTTTGGCGCCAGTCTCGGGATCGACGGTGATGCCGTGCATGCCGCCGACCCGCATCGTCCAGGCGGGGCCGACTTCGACCTCGTGCCCGAGCTGCGCCAATGCCGCGAGCGTTGCCGGTTCGAAACGGTTTTCGGCGTAGACTTTACGGCCGTCCCAGAGGCGGGCACGTGGCGCTTCGATCGCGTGCTGGATGGCGAGGCCGAAGTCGGCGATCTGCACCATCGCCTGGGTCTGCGTTTGCTTGATGCCGTAGCTGCCAGGCGTGCCGAGCGCGAGGACGGGCTTGCCATCGCGTAACGAAAGGCTCGGCGAGACGCACATCGGCAAGGCATCGCCGGATTTGGAACGGTTCGGGCTGCCGGGCTGCACATCCGCCCAGTAGAGGAAGTTGTTCAACAGGACGCCGGTTCCCGGAACGATCACCGCCGAGCCGTAGGGGCTGCCCAGGCTCTGCGTGACGCAGATGAGGTTTCCCTCACGATCGGCGACCGAGAACGACGTCGTGTGCTGCTCGCGGGCGGGCTCGGGCTGCGGCGCCGTCCATTGTTCGGTCGGCCCGGTGACCGGCTGGCCGTCGCGGACGCGGGCGCGCAGGCGCTCGATGTTGGCCGCCGAGAACAGCTCGCCAAGCTTCGCCGGGCTCGGGTTGTTGTGCGCGATGCGCTCGCCGGCCGAGAGGCGGATCGCGCGCCAGACGGTATCCAGGTGCTGCACGCCGTTGCGCGGCATCGACTTGATGTCGAAGCCCTCGAGGATGGCGAGCGCGAGCAGGAACTGGAACCCCTCGCAGGGCGGCGGCGGCACGTTGACGGTGAGGTCGCGATAGCGCGTCGTGGCCGGATCGCTCCAGGTCGGTTTGATAGCGGCAATGTCAGTGCTGGTGATGCAGCCGCCGGTCGCCGATAGATGCTTGGTGAGTTTCGCGTAGAACGCTTCGGGGCCTCTGCTCCCGATCTCCTCGAGGGTGCGCGCGAGATCGGGCTGTCGGAGGATAAAGCCCTCATGCAGCTTGCCGCTGCCGTTCGTATAGGTCTTTGCCCAGACTGCGTAGAGAACGGGATGCGCGCGGATTTCCGGCTCGGTGAGGTTGTTTTCCTCGATGTTGAACTCGGTCACCGGATAGCCGTCGCGGGCAAGGGCGATGGCGGGCGCGAACACGTCGGCAAGCTTCAGTCGGCCGTGTGCGCGCTGCAGTTCCTGCCAGCCGGCGAGGTTGCCGGGCACGCCGACGCACAGGGGTCCGCGCGCCAGTTCTTCGCGGTTGCTGAAGCGCTCGACCGGGAAGGCTTGGGGTATGCGCGGCACGAAATTCAACGTGCGCACGCGCTGTTCGTTGGCGATCCAGCAGGTGGCGAGCCCCTGCCCCGCCAAGCTCGACATGTAAGGCTCGACCACATTCAAGGCAGCGGCCGTCGCCACCGCCGCGTCAAAGGCATTGCCGCCGTGCGCGAGAATGCGGGCGCCTGCCGCTGCCGCGTGCGGGTGCGCCGCTGCGACGATACCGTTCATCGAGGAAATCGTCGGTCGCCTGCCGTCCATTGCGTGTATCCCCAACCGCTATTGTCCGGACAAGAGATTGGCACAGCGCGAAACTCTTCGACAGCCTTTTGCGGTCACGGACATGCCGCCGCAGTCGCAATGACCCGCCTCAATCGCCGCCGCCGGCAGCCTTGCGGCCGTGCTTGCGGTCTTCGGCTTCGATTGCATTGAGATCAGCATCGAACACGATGCGTTCTGCGCCCGACAACGCCACGAACCGTTTGCCGCGTGCCCGCCCGATCAGGGTGAGGCCGGCCGTCTTCGCCAATTCGACGCCCCAGGCCGTGAAGCCCGAGCGCGAGACCAGGATCGGGATGCCCATCTTCACCGTCTTGATCACCATCTCGGAAGTGAGACGCCCAGTCGTGTAGAAAATCTTATCGTCGGGGCTGACGCCATTCAGGAACATGTAGCCGGCGATCTTATCGACGGCGTTATGGCGGCCGACATCCTCCATATAGAGCAGCGGCCGGTCCTGCTGGCAGAGCACCGCGCCATGGATCGCGCCGGCCTTCAGGTACAGCGACGGCTCGGTGTTGATCTTGCGCGTCAGCTGGTAGAGCCAGGACGTGCGGATCTTCGCATCGGGTGCCAGCCTAATCTGATCGAACTCCTCCATCAGGTCGCCGAACACGGTGCCCTGCGCGCAACCGGAGGTCTGCACCTTCTTCTTGAGTTTTTCCTCGTAGTTGGTCTGTTCAGCCGTGCGCACCACCACGGCCGAGATGTCGTCGTCGTAGTCGATGCCGGTAATGGTATCGCCTGATTTCAGCATGTTCTGGTTGAGCAGGAACCCGACCGCCAGCAGCTTCGGATGATCGCCGATCGTCATCATCGTCACGATCTCGCGGGCGTTGAGGAACAGCGTCAGCGGCCGCTCGGTGACGACCTCGGTCTCGACCGTGCGGCCCTCGTGGTCGATGCCGGTCACGGTCGTCGAGAGGCGGGTGTCGGTCAGGTCCGGCCGAACCTCGAATTCCTTCACGTGTGGCGCTCCATGTTGGTCGATATCGGTGGTGCCTCGTGCCTTCACGACAAACTTATCGGTTGTCATCATCGGGCTTGTCCCGATGACCCATGGTCCATCGAGTCACGACGATGCAATTGCCCGACAAGGACAGCACCATTCGACGCTGATCGTGAACCGGTCGAGTGAGCACTCCGCGTCTCCTCTTCAGTTTGCGGCACGATGGGTCATCGGGACAAGCCCGATGATGACAGCCCGACGATGACAACCGCGAGGTTGGGCGATCCCGCATGTGTTCAATCAATGCGGTTGACGCCGAAGGCCGTCTCCCCTAGAACCCGGCTCATGCGGGCCGCGTTTCGGCCCGCATTGCTTTTGCGCCCCTGCGGTTGCGGCTTTCAAGCCCATGCATCCTGTCGGCTGGACGTCGGTGATCACGCCCGTGATGACCGGCGCCGGCAAAGGAAGGAGCGTTTCGATCCCCGTGGATACTGAAAGACGGAGCCAACTGCCATGACCAAGCGCATTCGCGCCAAGCACAAGATCGACCGCCGCCTGGGTGAAAACATCTGGGGCCGCTCGAAGAGCCCGCTGAACAAGCGCCAATCCCGCCCCGGCCAGCACGGCGAGCGCCGCGCCGGCAAGATGTCGGACTTCGGCCAGCAGCTGCGTGCCAAGCAGAAGCTGAAGGGCTATTACGGCAACATCACCGAGCGGCAGTTCAACAAGGTTTATCATGAGGCCGCCCGCCTCAAGGGCTCGACGTCGGAGCACCTGATCGGCCTCTTGGAGCGCCGCCTCGACGCGGTTGTCTACCGTGCCAAGTTCGTACCGACGGTGTTCGCCGCCCGCCAGTTCGTCAGCCACGGCCACATCTCGGTGAACGGCCGCCGCGTGACGGTGCCGAGCTACCGCTGCAAGGTTGGCGACGTGATCGAGGTCAAGGAAGTCTCGCGACAGCTCGTGCTGGTGCTCGAGGCAACCAAGAGCCCGGAGCGCGACGTTCCCGATTACATCGAGGCCGACCACAACAAGTACCAGGCGAAACTGCTGCGGGTGCCGGCGCTCGCCGACGTGCCCTACCAGGTGCATATGGAACCGAACCTGGTGGTCGAGTTCTACTCGCGTTAGTTTTTTGGCCCTTCGGATGCCAGTCGTGTCGAAGACGCGCCTCCGGCACGAGCGCATCCGGGCCGGCTTTTCTTGGCCCTTCGGATGCCCACTGCGCATCCGGGCCGTGGATACGGATCCGATGAGAACAGGGTGTCTGGCTCCGGCCCGGCACCTTTTGCCGTTTTGCGGGGAGGCAATCTCACCGAAGGCGCTTGATTATGTCCGAATTGCCACAGTTGATTTTGATTCGCATGCCGGCGCGCAATCCGAGTGATTCGGTAATTGCAGTGTGACGCCCCGATTGCCTAGGGTTCCACCAGTGGACTGCTGAAGGATGGGCGCGTCGCGCTCGGGGACATGGAGGGGTCGAAATGCGTGGTCTGTCGCGTGGGATTTTGTTGGCGTCAGGCGCCTCAGCAGCGTTGCTGGCCCTGAGTGGAGCGGCATACGCTGGCGGTTTCGCGGTCCGCGAGCAGTCGGCTGAGTTCCAAGGCATGTCGTTTGCTGGTGCCGCGGCTTCGGGCGGCGGCCTTTCGGGCATGTTCTGGAACCCGGCGATCGCAGCCTATGCGCCGGTCGGCATTTACACGGAGTCACATTACTCCGGGATTTTCGGCCATGTCGATATGACGGGCAATACGTTCACCACCGCCGGCACCGCGCTGCCACTGGACCCTAATAGCGGCAACATCGCCAAGGGTGCCGTCGTCCCAGCGTCATACATGAGCTACCGGCTGAGCGAGAAGCTCGTCGCAGCTCTCAGCATCAACTCGCCGTTCGGATTGGTGACGGAGCCGTCCAACCGTATCTGGGCCGGCCAGACGTTTGCGCGCACATCCGAAATCAAGACCTACAATTTCGCGCCAACGCTCGCTTATCAGCTGATGCCGACGCTCTCGATCGGCGTCGGGCTGCAGATCGAGCGGATTGAGGGGCGCCTCAAGCAAGCTGCCGGTGTAACTGCGCCAAACCAGGACGTGAACAGCATCATCAAAGGCGACGACGTCGGCTTTGGCTTCACGGCCGGCGTCAACTGGGCGCCGACGGCTTCGACGTCAATCGGCCTCGGCTTCCGGTCGTCGATCAACCACAACCTGCAAGGCACGATCAGCCAGGTTCCAACCCCGCTCGGCTTCCAAGGCGCGGCGATCCAGGCTGGCCTCAACCTGCCGGAAATCGTGACTCTGAGCCTGCGCCAGGCGGTGACAGAGCGCTTGACCATTCTCGCCACCGGCGAGTGGAGCCATTGGAGTCGCGTCGAGAAGCTCGACATCGTCTGCAACGGCAATACCGGCCCGAGCGTGCTCTGCGGCGCGACTGGCGACGGCAGGGTAATCACGTCGCTGCCACTCGGCTGGCACGACGGCTGGATGACGTCGCTGGGTGGCGAGTATATGTACAGCGACAGCTTGAAGCTGCGCAGCGGCTTCGCCTACGAGAAGTCGCCCATCCAGAACGCCACCGAGCGCACGCAACGCGTGCCTGACATGGACCGTGTGTGGGCCAGCGCCGGCGCGACTTACAAGTGGAATGACAAATTCGCATTCGATCTCGCCTACAGCCACATCTTTGGCGTTGGTAATGGTGACATCGACCGGACCAGCGGCACGGGCGCCACCGCCCTGCGATTCATCGGCAAGGTCGATAGTCAGGTCGATATCGTCTCGGCCAGCATAAAATATCGCTTTGGCGACGTTCCGGTAGCCTACGAGCCGATGAAGTAACCGCGGCGGAGTTCATTAAGGCAGGCGGCCAAGTCAGGGGTCGCCGCCTATCCCTACACCAAAGAGGACGTTGGGGTGAATGCGCCGGGCCTTGTGCCCGGCGTTTCGCTTTTGTGAAGCGCTTGGGCCTCTTTTGGTTGCCCGATCCGAGACTTACGGTTGCGTTTTGTGGCGTGTCAGCCACGCGTGCAGCATTTGTGCACCGGTTGCGTGTTTGGCGCGGGGCGCGTCCTCCCGAATCGGTTATCTACGGTCTACTGCACCCGCATGTGTCGCGTGTCACGGGTGAGACACGCTGAACACATGAGGGGGAATATGCGCATTCACATCAAACGAAATCGGATCATCAACGGCACGGCTGCCGCTGCCCTTGGTCTTTCGACAATGACGGTCTTGCTGGGGACCACGGCCATCGCCGGCGGTTTTGCGGTTCGCGAGCAGTCGGCCGAGTTCCAGGGAATGTCGTTCGCCGGTAACGCCGCATCGGGCGGCGGTCTCTCCGGCATGTTCTGGAATCCCGCCGTCGCCGCCTACGCTCCGGCTGGCTTCTATTCCGAGGCGCATTACTCCGCCATCTTCGGCCGTGTCGACATGACCGGCACCACGTTCAACGCGGCGGGAACCGCGCTGGCGCTGGACCCCAATAGCGGCAACATCGCGAAGGACGCGATCGTTCCCGCGTCGTACATGAGCTACCGCGTCAGCGACAAGCTGGTGGCAGCGATCAGCATCAACTCGCCATTCGGGCTCGTCACCGAACCGTCGCACCGCAATTGGGCCGGCTCGGTGTTCGCGCAGACGTCCGAGATCAAAACCTACAATTTCACGCCGACGTTCGCCTATAAAATCGCCCCGAACTTCTCGGTCGGCGTTGGCGTCCAGATGGAACGCATCGAGGGACGGCTCAAAGCCGCGAACTCCCCAGTCGGCGCTGCTGCCGGGCAAACCAACGCCATCAAGGCCGACGATTTCGGGTTTGGCTTCGTCGCGGGCGTGAATTGGACACCGTCGCACGCCACGTCGATCGGTCTCGGTTATCGCTCATCGATCAATCACAACCTGCAGGGCAATATCCTGAACACGCTGGGCGGCAACGCCGGCATTCAGGCCGGGATCAACCTGCCGGAGATCGTGACCCTCAGCTTGCGGCACGCGGCGTCCGAGCGCCTGACGGTGCTTTCGTCGGTGGAGTGGAGCCACTGGAGCCGCGTCGAGAAGCTCGACGTCGTCTGCGCCGATAATACAGGTCCGAATGCGCTGTGCCCGACCGGAAACGGCCGGCTCATCACTTCGCTGCCGCTCGGTTGGCATGATGGCTGGATGTTCTCGCTCGGCGGTGAATACAAGCGCGATGACAAGCTGACGCTGCGCAGCGGTATCGCTTACGAGATCTCGCCGATCCAGAATGCGACCGAGCGCACCCAGCGCGTGCCGGACGTCGATCGCCTGTGGACCAGCATCGGTGCCACCTACAAGTGGTCAGACAAGATCGCCTTCGACGTCGCCTACAGCCACATCTTCGGCATCGGCGACAACGACATCGATCGCACGACGCTTGTCGGTACGGCTCCGTTCCGTTTCATCGGCAAGGTCGACAGCCAGGTCGATATCGTCTCGGCCAGCTTGAAGATGAAACTCGGAGATACGCCGGTTGCCTACGAGCCGATGAAGTAACGGTCCAGTCTCGATCGAACGCTCGCGACTCTGAACCGGCCTACTGCAAAGTGGGCCGGTTTTCATTTGTCTCGGGATCCGGTTCCTGTTCGTCGGCTCAGGTCTTGCCCTCGGCTTCCTTCCCACCCCTCATCGCTGCGACGCAGTTGCCTTCGGCTCGCGGTTCCGATCGCCAGGGTCCACAGAGGATCGCCACCTCCGGCATCGACGCCCGGCACATACGCAAATGCCCGGCGCGAGCCGGGCATTTCATGATCACAAGCAGGCGTTCTACCGCCTTATTTCTTCTCTTCGGCTGGGACTTCGGCGGCAGCGGCCTCGGCGACGAGCGCCTGAGCCTGCTCGACCCACTTGCCCTTCTCGACCGCGCCCTCGAGCTTCAGCATCTCGTCGACGTTGGCGATGTCGTCATCGGAGAAATTGGCGATCTGCTCGAACTTGATGCAGCCGATCTGAATGAGCCGGTTGGCGAGATCACCCGAGATACCCGTAATCTTGGTCAGTGCGTCCGCCTCGCCCTTCGGCTTCTTGAAGCCCTTCCAGGCAGCCGCGAGCTTCTTCGCGCGGGCGTCGGTGCGCTCGACAATGCGTGCAGCCTTACCGCGGCGGCCGCGCAGGTAGTAGAGCTTCGCACGACGGACCTTGCCGCGGCGCACGACCTCGATCTCGGCGACGAACGGGGAGTAGATCGGGAAGACGCGCTCGACGCCTTCGCCGTAGGAAATCTTGCGGACGGTGAAGCTCTCGTTGATGCCGTGGCCGGAGCGCGCGATGCAGACACCCTCGTAGGCTTGCAGCCGCACGGAATCCTTGGTGGCTTCCTTGCCCTTGGCGGCCTTGCCCTTGGCTTTCGGGTCGGCCGAGACCTCCTCGATCACCTTGACCATGACCTTGAGCGTATCGCCGGGGCCGAACTCCGGCACGCCGCGCTTGGCCAGCACGGCTTTGATCTGCTCGCGCTCGAGCTCTTGGATGATGTTCATCGGTTTTTTTTCCTTCATTCGACATCATAAGCAGAGGAGCGGTCCGTCAGCGCAAGTTTCCCGGCCCGGATGCGAAGTGGGCATCCGACGGGCCAGAAGCAGTGCGACGACAGCTCATGCGGCCCGTAAACGGGCAAACCCACGGTGTGGGAGAAGCGCGCTAGATAACTGATGTCCGGCCGCTTGTCGACCGGTGATTGCTGGGTCAGCGCGCCTGCTACGGTGTTTGCCGCGTTAGGCGCGTGCCAGGAAGTCCAGCACCAGAGCATTGAATTCGTCCGGCGTCTCCCAGTAGGGCGCGTGGCCGACCGCGCGGAGCGTCGCAAACGTATGGGTTGGCAGATGGGCTGCAAGCAGGTACTGCAGCGGCGGCGGCGCATAGAGATCGGCCTCGCCGGTGACGAGCAGCACCGGCACGCGCGTCGCCTGCATCGATACGAATTTGAGGTCGACGCCGGATGGTTGGCCGCCCGGCTTGTTACGATGCGCCTCGGCCGAAAGTCTCGAGAACCGCGCCGTACCTTCCGGGTTGGCCGCGCGATAGGAAGGGCCGAGCTCAATGAACGCCGTCGAAACGTGGGCCTTGACCGCGGCGATGCCGAGCCGCGCGTAGAGTGCCTGCCAATCGGGCTCCGACGGCCCGACGATCGAGCCGGCGAGCACCAGCGACTTGACCCGCTTTGGGTGGGCCACGGTGAAACGCATCGCGACGCCGCCGCCGGCTGCCGCCCCGATCACGTGCGCAGCGTCGACCCCGAGCGCGTCGAACAGGTTCGCCATGTCGCCGACCTCGGTGCCGGGATCCGCCGGGCTCCCCGCCTCGGAGCGACTGAAGCCGCGGCGTGAGTAGGCGACGACGCGATAGCCGGCCCGCGCAAGCACCGGCTGCTGGTAGGCCCAGATGGCGCTGCACTGCGAAGCCGGATGGGAAAGCACGACCACCTCGCCCGTACCACCGGTATCCCAATACGAAAGGCGGGCACCGGGCGTATCGGCCAATCCTTCGCGCATCGGCACCTGCTCGGGGAGGGTTCGCAGCATCGAATGTGTCATTGTGTTTGCAGCTCGGTCGCTTCGGGCGCCTCAACCCCGCATCAGCACGATATCGAACACGATCCGCTTGGCGTCTGCGTCCATGCCCGCAATCGGCTCCAAAATGGGCATCACGATTGTATCCCGCCGGGTTGCCGACTGCAGGAAGCGGTCGTTTTCGTGGTGCGCAGCCGTCCGCGCGAGCAAAACGCGTTGCTCCGCCTCCACCGTCCCATCGGCCGTACTGGACATCGCCTGTCTCCGCGTCCGCTCGCACCACTCACGACTGACCACTCACGGCATCACCCCTGCACTTACCCGACTAAACCACACCATCCTTTTTCAGCGCGTCGATGTCGGCCTTCGAGAGCCCGAGCATCTCGGCGTAGACAGTCTGGGTGTCGGCACCGAGCACCGGCGAAGCCTTCACCGGCACATAGCTGTCCGACATTTTTACCGGCCAACCGGGGATCGTCACCTTGCCGCGTACGGGGTGATCAACATCGACGAAGATCTCGCGTGCCCGCATCGAGGGCTCGTCGGACAGCTCCTTCGTATCCATCACTGCGCCGCAAGGCACGCCGGAGGAGCCGAGCCTTTCCATCGCCTCGAACTTGGTAAAGTTCTTGGTCCACGCCTCGATGTGCGTGTTGATCTCGGCGGCGTGGTTGCCGCGCTGCGGCGGCGTCGCGAGGCGCGGGTCCGCCTTCAGATCCTCGCGGCCGATCACCTCGCAGAGCCGTTCCCAATGGGCGTTGGTGGCGCGGCTCGTGTAGATGAAAACGTAATCGTTCGGGCCTTCCGGCTTGCACTTGAACACTTCGCACGGCGCGTTGCCGAGCACGACGCTGTTGCCGTTGCGCTCGCAGGCCTTGTTGGTGAGCAGCTGCCGCGAGTAGGCGATGCGGCAATAGTTGACCATCGCGTCCTGCATGGCGACCTCGATCTTCTGGCCGCGGCCGGTGACTGTGCGCTGGAACAGCGCCGCCAGCACACCGATGACCGCATGAAGGCCCGTGCCGGTATCGCCGAGCGTCACGCCGGGCTTGATCGGCCGCCCATCCGCCTCGCCCGTGATCGACATGACGCCTCCGGCTGCCTGCGCGATCATGTCGAACGCCAGGTTCTTCTCGTAGGGGCTGCCCTTGCCGAAGCCTTTCACCGTCGCGTAGATGATGCGCGGGTTGATCTTGGCGACTTCTTCATAGGAGAAACCGAGCTTCTCGATCACGCCCGGCGCAAAGTTTTCGGCGAAGATGTCGGCCTTGGCGATCATCTTGCGCAGCATCTCCTTGCCGCGCTTGTCCTTGAGATTGAGCGTCACCGACTTCTTGTTGGCGTTGAGCAGCATGAAATAGTAGCTGTCGGCGTCCTTCCGCTCGGACGACGCATTGCGGCCCTGCTCGCCGCCGATCGGATTTTCGACCTTGATCACGTCGGCACCAAGCCACGCCAGCGTCTCGGTGATCGAGGTGCCGGCCTCGAACTGCGTGAGGTCGACGACGCGGATGCCGTCGAGGGCAGGCTTACCAGCTGGCTTCGTGCTCATCGGGTGTTCCTCCTGGCGTGTTGTTGGCGTGAGGCGGTCGCCCCTCGCCTGATGCATCAGGCTAACCCGGAAATGGTCCGGGCGATAAATGCCTGCCGCAATTTTGGTATGCAGACTGCGCGAACCTTCGAAACGCACCTGTCACAGAAAAGGGCGGCCCGATCTCTCGTGGCCGTCTCAATATCACTGCTCGATCTTGATATTTGCCGATTTGATCAAGTCACCGATGCTCTTGTAGTCGGCGTCGAGGTGCTTTTGCAGATCGGCCAGGTTTTGGACAACCGGCACGGCAGATGCCGCCTGGAGCTTTGCCTTCATCTCCGGCGTCGCGGAGATCTCGTTAATCTTTGCATTCAGCTTTTCGACGATCTCCTTCGGCGTTCCTGGCGGCGCATAGAGGCCAAACCATACCGGAACGTCCGCATCCTTGATGCCAGCCTCGGTCAGCGTCGGCACATCGGGGAATTCGGCGAATCGCTCGTAATGGTTGACGTTGAGCAGCGTCAGCTTGCCAGCCTTGGCGTGCGACAGGGTCGAACCTTCGTTCATGATGTCGATTGTGCCGGCAAGGAGATCCTGCAGACTATCGGAGCCGCCACGATAGGGTACGTGTAGAATCTCGATGCCGGTTTTGTAGACCAGCATCTCGAGCCTTAGATGCGTCGTGGTGCCGGGCCCCGATGACCCGAATGTGAGCTTGCCGGGGTTCTTCTTTGCGAAGTCGACCAAATCTTGGATGGTCCTGAACCCATGCTTTGGATGCACGATGAAACCGGAGATCGAGTCTCCCATTCGCGCAACGGGAATGAACTGCTTTGAATCGTAGTTGATCTTGCGCAACTGCGGCTGAAACACCGTCGTCGAGTTGGACGTGAAAAACAGCGTGTAACCGTCAGGCGCCGAACGGAACGCTGCCTCCGCGCCGATCAGGCCGGAGGCGCCGCCCCGGTTCTCGATGATCACCTGTTGATTGAATGTCTTGCCAAGCAGATCGGCCCAAGGGCGAGCCAGAAGATCCGTGGCGCCGCCGGCAGCAAACGGCACGATGAACTTGATCGGCCGCTCCGGCCACGCCGCCTGCGCCCGTAGCACCGACGGTGCGGCAATTGAAGCGGCGCCGGCACCAGCCGCCAACTGCAGAAACTTACGACGACGCATGAATTTTGTCTCCCCAGGGTTGTCCGTTCGTGGCCGACGCACGTCTCGTCGGTGCGCGTCTTTGCCGTGGCAGCAACCTAGCAACGCTGCTCCGTCGCGAGCAAGAAGGTTGTCGCGGGTGTTCGATGTGCGGCTTGTCGGATGTCCAGGCTGTTCGATGTCCGGGCTTGACCTGATCGCGTCGGGTCTGCCACGCTAGCGCTACTCACGCTATGGGCCACAATTGCGACCGAACCGTCGTCATGATTGACGATGTCACCTATTCCCAGGTGCGGACATGGGCACTCACACCCGCGTCCCTTAGGGCATCCAGTTTGTGCGCCAGTTTAGGGCACGGTTCATCTGAAAGGTATTGATCGCCGTGACGCCGAGGTCGCGGCACACATCCGGCAGATGCCGGTTGGCGCGGGTGCGGCTCGGCTTGGAGACTTCCGTCGTGACCACGGTGCGACCGGCGGCATCGACGAGGGCATAGGCGACCAGAAACGGATCGGCTCCGATCTGCTCGGTCTCGTTGTCGTCGAGGTCGGGAGCATAGCCTTTGGCGAGCACGTGCTGGACCCGCGCTGGGTCGACGTCCTCGTCGAGCACCAAAGCGCTCGCGGTGCGCTTGTCCTTGCGCCAGAGATAGAACGGATCGTTCTTGTCGCGCCCCGGGCTGATCTCCTCGAAGATCTCGGGCGGAATCTTGATGCGCCCGGCCTCGCCCTGGTGAATGAGCCAGGCCCAATACTCGGGCACCTGGTCGATGGCGAAATACTGATCCTTGGCGTGGATGATGGCGTTGGCATCTACCAGATAGAGCATGGTGGCCGCTGCTCATGCCGTGAGGAGGGGATGGACGGACGTCGGCTTGACGCCGAGCAAGCGCGCCGCCCGCATCGGCGCCAGTTCCCCGCCGGCGACAGCGCGCTGCGCGAGCGACATCAAGGCCGGGCCGAGGCGGTGCCGGCGCACAACGTAGAAGCTAACGCCGCCGTCGTCGGGGATAGCATTGGGATCGCGCAAGCGGCTCTTCTCCCAATCGGCGCGGAAGCGCTCAGTCAGACTCTGGTACATGCCGCCGTCGATGACGTCTTGGCGCAGCAGCTGGTAGGCGACCATCCGGCGGCTGACTTTGCAGTCGCGCGCCGTGCGCGACACCTCGCCGAGCACCACATCGAACGGGCGGCCGGCGAGAGTACGCAGCGGCGCGAGGTCCTCGGCGGGCAGCAGCAGGCGGCCGGCGACATCGTTGCACAGTTGCTCGATGCGGTTGGTGTGGGCGGCGCCGCTGATGCCGGTCTGGCCGAGCCAGAGATGCGCCGCCTCGTGCAGCGCTGTGAATGCCCACGACGTGTCGTTGTCGTTCTCGTTGATGACGATGAAGGGCGCGACGGTGTCGGCAATGGCGTAGCCGCGGAACATCGTCGAGGAGATGTTTGTGTGATAGCTGCCGAGGTTGCCGAGTAGGAGCACGAAGATGCCTGCGCTTTCGAGCCGTTCGCGCAGATAGGCGAAGGCCTGCCGTGCGTTGCGCGCGCGCCGGAAGGCTCTGAGGTCGAAGCCGATGGTGTCGGCTATGGCGCGGGCGATGTCAGCTGGTGCACGGCTACGCCTGAGTGAGCCGACGAAGGGCAGCGGCGGGGTTTCCTCCTCGATGAGGAGGGTGCGCACGATGTCGTGGCGGGCGCGTACGTCGCGCAACAGGGCATCGAGGCGGGGATCGTAATCAACGGGCGGTGCGTCCGGGGCACGGCGGAAGTCCTCGCCGCGGTCGCCAGGGGCCGGCCGGGCCGGGAGATAGAAGGTGATCAGCGGCCGGTGGTAGCGGTCGGCCATGCGTTTGAGGAGGCTGCGGCTCGGCTCGTCGTCGCCTGCCTCGATTGCTTTCAGGCGCGCGGCACCGCTCTGGCCGCGGGCGTCGTTGAGCTGGATGAGGCCGGCCGCCTCTTCGAGCGAGAGGCCGGCAGTCTCACGCGCCCAGGTGAGGATGTCGGGGTTGACGGCGGTCATGACGGATCAAGACTAGGGATGTTGCGGTGGCGGCGCAATGTGCGCAATTGTACAGGGTTGAAGTAAAGTTCTATTTATGTTCCGTGTCAATGTATTGACGGCGCTTCACGCAATCTACAAGTCTGCAATCCGAGCGCTAAGCCGACGAAAGCGCGTCCGCTGACATTATCGGTAGTTTGTCCGGATCGGGTCACTTGCGACGTGCGGCACATGCTCGCGACACATCACGACACGCCAGCTTCGGCTCCGATACCGGACGATCGCAAGACAGTGCCCGTTGTCGTCAGTGCCCGTTGCCGCCCCTCACCCTAACCCTCTCCCCGTGAAGGGCAGGCACGGGGAGAGGGGAAGCGTGCCATCGCACCGCTTGTGCACGGCACCACTGCTCAAATCTCGTTCGCCTGCACCTGGCGGCCGAGGGCGCCGAGGACTGTCGCGACGATGCCGGCTGCGTGCAGGCCGGCCTTGTCGTACATTTTCTCGGGCTTGTCGTGATCGATGAAGGTATCGGGGAGCACCATCGGGCGCACCTTCAGGCCGCGATCGAGGTGACCTGAAATCGCCAGATGCTGCAGCACGTGGCTGCCGAAGCCGCCGATGCTGCCTTCCTCGATCGTGATCAGGACTTCGTGGTTCTCAGCCAGCTTGTCGATCAGAGCCGTGTCGAGCGGCTTCATGAACCGCGCATCGGCTACCGTAGTCGACAGTCCGAACGCGGCGAGCTGGTCAGCGGCCTTGAGGCTTTCGGCAAGCCGCGTTCCCAGCGACAGGATCGCCACGGTCGAGCCCTCGCGGACGATGCGGCCACGGCCGATCTCGAGCGGCACACCTTCCGCCGGCATGTCGGTGCCGACGCCTTCGCCGCGCGGATAGCGGAAAGCGCTCGGCCGGTCGTTGATCGACGCGGCGGTCGCGACCATGTGCACGAGCTCGGCCTCGTCGGCGGCGGCCATGATGACGAAGTTCGGCAGGCAGCCGAGATAGGCCAGATCGAACGAGCCGGCATGCGTCGGGCCGTCGGCGCCGACGAGACCAGCGCGGTCGAGCGCGAAGCGCACCGGCAGGCTCTGGATGGCGACGTCGTGCACGATCTGGTCGTAGCCGCGCTGCAGGAACGTCGAGTAGATCGCCGCGAACGGTTTGTAGCCCTCGGTCGCCAATCCAGCCGCGAACGTCACCGCGTGCTGCTCGGCGATGCCGACGTCGAACGTGCGGTCCGGGAACTCCCGGCCGAAGTGGTCGAGGCCGGTGCCGGACGGCATGGCGGCGCTGATGGCGACGATCTTCGGGTCCTTGCGGGCTTCGGCGATGAGGCTGTCCGCGAACACCTTGGTGTAGCTCGGTGCGTTGGCCTTGGGTTTCGCCTGGGCGCCGGTGATGACGTTGAAGGCGTTGACGCCGTGATACTTGTCGGCCGAGGATTCAGCCGGCGGATAACCTTTGCCCTTCTTGGTCACGATGTGCACCAGGATCGGGCCCTTTTTGGCGTCACGTACATTGCGCAAGACGGGGAGGAGCACGTTGAGATCGTGGCCGTCGATCGGGCCGACATAGTAGAAGCCCAGCTCCTCGAACCAGGCTCCGCCGGTCCAGTAGGTGCGCGTGTATTCCTCGGCGCGGGCGGCGGCCCGTTCCCACGTCTTCGGCAGATGCTTCGCCAACTGCTTGGCGACCTCACGGAAATGCAGGTAGGTGCCGCTCGACGTGGTGCGCGCCAGATAATTGGACATGGCGCCGACCGGCGGCGCGATCGACATGTCGTTGTCGTTCAGGATGACGATCAGCTGCTCGTTGCGGGCGCCCGCGTTGTTGAGCGCTTCGTAGGCCATGCCGGCGCTCATGGCGCCGTCGCCGATCACCGCAATGACGTTGTTCTTGCGGCCGTCGAGATCACGCGCCACGGCCATGCCGAGGGCGGCCGAGATCGACGTCGAGGAGTGGGCGGCACCGAACGGGTCGTACTCGCTCTCGGCGCGCTTGGTGAACCCGGAGAGGCCACCGCCCTGGCGCAAGCTGCGGATGCGATCCCGGCGGCCGGTGAGGATTTTATGCGGGTAGGCCTGATGCCCGACGTCCCAGATCACCCGGTCGTCCGGCGTGTTGAACACCCAATGCAAAGCGACGGTCAACTCGATGACGCCGAGGCCGGCGCCGAGATGGCCGCCAGTCACCGAGACGGCATCGATCGTCTCCTGGCGGAGTTCGGCTGCGACCTGGCCCAAGTCCTTCTCAGTTAAGCGACGCAGGTCGGCCGGGAACTTGATCTTGTCGAGAAGCGGGGTCTTGGACGCGGTGCTCATGGTGCCGGACGCTCACTAGAGGGACGTGGTGTTCTGAACGCGTTGGCGTTCAACGGTTGGCGCTTTGTATCGCAAAGAACTCGGCGAAGAAAGAAGGTTCCTGCAATACCGTTGTTCTACCTTAACGCAAAACGGCTTGCACTTTTAACTCCCACTTCGTCGCGGCGGTCGCATCTCGTGGCGTGTTCCCGGCGCCTTTGTCCGACCAAGTCAGTAACGAAATCGTTATGCCGCCGAAGGCGTTGTGCTGTGGACAGAATGATCTCGACCTGCCTATTTTTGGGTTGAGACGATACATGAGAAAAACGTCTCTAATTGCTGAATAGAAATGATTTTCTTTGGAGCCAAGTATGCACAAAACGTCAATGCCCGCGCGGCTGTTCGTCATCGCACTTGTTTCGCTGGCGGGCCTTTTGCTCGCCACCGCACCAGCCGACGCCAAGAAAAACTCGAAAAAGAACGGCGCCAGCCGGGTGTCGTGCTGCAAGACGTTTGGGCAATATCATCCGCGGCTGGAGCACACGTCCTCGAAATCGGAGCGCTTCTGGAAGGGCCAGAGCTTCCGTGGCGGCAATTGATCGTCTGATCGTCACTGCTCCGGCTCGAAGGGGACTGTCCCCTTCGGCGTGCCATCCTGGGCGAAGGTCAGCTTCTCGACCTTGGCCTCGGCAAGCTTCAGGAGCCGGTCGCAGTGCTCTTTCAACGCCTCACCGCGCTCGTAGATGGTGATCGACTCCTCGAGCTCGACGTCACCGCGCTCGAGTCGGCCGACGATGCTTTCGAGTTCCTTCAAGGCGCGCTCGAAGGTCATTTCCTTGATGTCGGCATGGCGTGCCGCGGATTTGGCCATTGTCTGCATTCCAATTTCCTCTGGACTGTCTGTGCCCGACGCCTCAGCTGGCGGCATTCATCAGCCCTTTGACATGAACGGCGACCGAGCGGCCCAATGCCGCCAAATCGTAGCCGCCTTCAAGCATCGACACGAGGCGACCATTCGCATGGCGCCGGGCAACATCGGCAAGCTGCTCCGTCGCCCAGGCAAAGTCCGCTTCGACGAGCGCCAGATGAGCGAGCGGGTCGTCCCGGTGCGCGTCGAACCCGGCCGAGATCAGCACCAGATCCGGTCCGAAGCTCTTCAAGTTGGGCAGAATGCGCGATTCGAAGGCCTCGCGAAACGGGCGGCCATCGTCACCGGGCCGCAGCGGCGCGTTGAAGATGTTGCCGACGCCCGTTTCCGACAGCGCGCCAGTGCCGGGATAGAGCGGCATCTGGTGCGTCGAGGCGAAGAACAAGTCTTTGTCATTCCAGAATATATTCTGGGTACCATTGCCGTGGTGGACGTCGAAGTCGACGACCGCGATGCGTTCCGCGCCATGCTTCTTGCGGGCGTACAGGGCGGCAACTGCTACGTTGTTGAAAAGACAAAAACCCATCGCGCGGGCGGCCTCGGCGTGATGGCCGCAGGGACGGACCTGGCAGAACGCGTTAGCGGCGCGCCTGCCCATCACCTCGTCG
>JANLQP010000354.1:0-5993 GCA_031367895.1 Hyphomicrobiales bacterium | reverse complement strand
CTCGTCCGGCGTTTCGATCTCGCCGAAGTCCGCATAGTAGGATTTCCGGACCGAGATGACGCCCGTTGGCGGGCGGATGATGCGCTCGTAGCTGGCTTTCACGTCGGCCGAGGTCAGGGCTGAGCCGTCGTGGAATTTGACCTGTCTGTGCAGCTTGAATGTGTAGCTGAGGCCGTCGGGTGTGCCGGACCAGGTCTCGGCGAGATCGCCGGTGAGCTGCGGGAATTTGGCGCCGTCGACCTTCAGCAGCAGCGAATAGTGCGGGGCGAGCGGATGGATGGCGCCGAAGGTGATCTCGGCGTGGCAGTCGTAGCTCGGCGGGCTGGCGACGACGGCGAAGTTCAGCACGCCGCCTTTCTTCGGGGTTTGTGCCAGCGCCGGTTGGGCGACAGGCACCAGCAAAGACAGCACGGCGGCAGTGGTGACAGCAAGCTTGGCAGCAATCCAACGCATGGCAGCATCCCCCCCTCGTGGCAGCAGGAGAAGCGAGGCTAGCGCAAGATGGCGGACGAGGGAAATGGGCGAGGGTCGGCAAGGGCGGATCATGTAGGCCGTAGCGACAGACTTCGAAGTTCGCAGATGTGCGCGAGGTCCTGTGCCTGCTACGACCAATCCTCCACTGCCAGACCCGGCACGCGACCAAACTCGCCAACATCGCTGGTGACCACGATCATGTGCCGGCTGCGCGCGTGCGCGGCGATCAAAGTGTCGAACGGGCCGATCGGCGTCTTGCGCAGTTGCGATTTCAAACGACCAAAGTCGGCGGCAGCGAGCGCATCGAAATCTAAAACATTCTGCAACCGTGCAACGAACTGCTCGATGCGGAGCAGGTTCTCTGCGACACGCTGCGAGTTCTCGGCGCCGAAATGCAACTCGGCCAGGACGATGCTTGATATGCACAGTTGCTCGGCGTGCCGGTTGAAGCGGCCAGCGAGCGGCGATGTCGCGTCTGCGCGCATTGCGCGGATACAGGTATTGGTATCGAGCATGTAGCGCAGCATTGTCTTAGATCGGCTCGCGCTCTTCGAACGTGCCCTGATCACGCTCGGTCAGGAAGTCGTCCGACACCTTTGCCGGATCGGCGAAGAACGTATCCCAACGGTGTCCGACCGGGCTGATCACGCGGCTACTACCGATCTTGATGATCTCGACCTCGCGCACGTCCTCCGGAAACGCCACGTCCTTGGGCAGGCGGACGGCTTGGGTCTTGTTCGTTTTGAAGATGACAGTTGTCGTGGGCATGGCGCACCCCTTGTGTATGTCCAGGAAGGATATACCGGCAACGAAGGAGCGTCAATTCGGGGATACCCTGGGGTACCCCTGATCTCCCCATCTTCTCCCCGTCATTTCCCTGATCCTCATCAACAGCCGCTCGCCGGCGTAACCGTCCTCGGGGAGACCGAGCTTTAGCTGCAAGCCGCGGATCGCTGCGCGGGAGCTGTTGCCGAGGATGCCGTCGGCTGAGCCGGTGTCGTAGCCTTGTGCTGAAAGCAGGCGCTGCAACTCCTGCCGTCCATGACGGCCGAGCGGTGGATCGTCCACGGGCCACATGCCAGCGAGCGTATCGCCGCCACCGATCCGGTCCGCGATGTGGCCGACCGCGAGCGCGTAGGCGTTCGACGCGTTGTACTTCAGGATCGCCTTGAAATTCGTCGAGACCAGGAACACGGGCCCGCGGGAGCCTGCCGGCATCACCAGGGCGAAGCTCTGCGAACTTGCCGGCAACGGCCGCCCAAATGGCGCCGACACACCGAGTGCGCTCCATTGGCCAAGCGCCTTCGTCGTGCCCGGGCGCGAGTGCGCGAAATCGAAGCCTGCTGGCAGCACGACTTCCATGCCCCAGGGTTCGCCCGCCTGCCAGCCAGAAACTTTGAGGTAGTTCGCGGTCGAGGCCAGCGCATCGCCGACCGAGCCCCAGATGTCGCGGCGTCCGTCGCCGTCGAAATCGGCGGCATGCGCAAGGTAGGTGGTCGGCATGAACTGCGTATGGCCCATGGCGCCGGCCCACGATCCCGTCATCCGTTCGAGGGTCACGTCGCCGCGTTGCAGAATTGTCAGCGCCGCCAGCAGTTCTGTGCGCCAGAACTCCGGGCGCCGGGGATCGCCAACCGCCAACGTCGTCAACGAGCGGACGACATGGCGCGTGCCAGGACCGGCACCGAAGTTCGATTCAACACCCCACACTGCCAGCACGATGCGCTTGTCGACGCCGTATCGGGCCTCGATCTTGGCCAGCAACTCCGCGTGCTCGGCGAGCTTGCGGCGCCCGGCTTCGATCCGCGCATCCGAGGCGAGCCGGTTCATGTAGTCCCACGGTGCCGACGTGTGCTCGGGCTGGTTGGCAAGCAGATCGAAGATGTCCGGGTCGGGTGTTACGCCAGCGAAGGCGCGCTCATACAGCGCCAGCGGAATGCCGCGCTTTTGCGCGTCCGGCCAGAGCGCCGAGATGAAGGCTGCAAGCTTGTCAGCCATGCCTGCTGGCACCGACATGCGCGGGAGTTCTGCGGCGCCCGATACGCTTGCAACCGGCGCGGACATTGTCGCCGCGACCGCTCCGGTCGCGCTGGTGAGCGTGGCGCCGGACTCGGCGTGAATGCGTGCGAAAGGCAACGCGAGGCACGCGGCCCCGAGGGCGAGCACACCTGCCGTCAGCACCGCATATCTGGCGCGGGCAATCGCCATTACTGTATCGCCACGCGGCGGAGACTCGTCAGCAGGCGCTCGGTTGGCCAGCAATCGACCGGCAGTCCCGCCTGGCGCTGATAGAGGCCGATCTGCCAGCGCGTGTTGGAGCCGATCTTGCCGTCGATCTTGTCCATGGCGTAGCCGCGCTCTTTCAGCCGCCGCTGCGCCTCCTCGATGTCCTTCGGAGCCAGTTGCTTGATCTGCGCCCAGGGCGTGCGGAAATCACCACCGCCTGCGATCCGGTCGGAGAGGTGGCCAACGAACAGCGCGTAGAGATCGGACGTATTGTAGGCGCGCAGCACTTTGAAGTTATCCGTCACCAGGAACTGCGGGCCAAAGGCGCCGCCGGGCGACATCAGATAGGCGGTCTGGCTCACGTGCTCACTTGGAAACGCCTGCCCATCGGCGCGCACGACGCCCTGCTTCATCCAGTCGGCGATCGGTCGCTGATTGGCCGGCCCCTCGTTGGCGCAGTCGACGGTTGCGCCAGGGCGCACCTCGAAGCCCCAGGCGAGGCCCTTGATCCAGCCCTTCTGCTTCAGTTGTTTTGCGGCCGACCCCAACGCATCCGGCACCGAATTGAAAAGATCGATCTTCCCGTCGCCGTCGAGGTCGTGGCCGGACTGGTAAAACTCCGTTGGCATGAATTGTGTGAGGCCCATGGCGCCGGCCCAGGACGAGCGCATCGTCTCGACGGTCAGGATGCCGTCCTGCAATAGGCGCAGCGCGGCGATCAGCTCGGCGCGGAACATCTCCTGGCGGCGGCCGGTGTAGGCTTGTGTCGCCAGCACGCGCACTGCGTAATGGGTCGAGCGGTGCGCGCCGAAGGCCGTTTCGCGGCCCCAGATGCCGAGCACGACCGGCCCATCGACGCCGACCTGGCGTTCAACCTCGACGAGCGTGGTTGCGTGCTTGGTGCGGAGGGCGCGGCCCTGGTCGGCGAGGCGGATCAGCTGATCGCGTGCGACGTAGTCCTGCGGTGGCCGCGTGAACTCGGCCTGGCCTTTGCTGTTGTTCTGCGGACGGCCGGCGAGCACCAGGTCCGGCAGGCTGAGATCGGGTTCGACGCCCTGGAAGGCACGGTCGAACGTGGCGCGGGAGACGCCCGCGGCCTTGGCTTCAGTCCAGACGGTTTCGAGAAATGCTTTGAAGGCCGGATCGGCGTAAGCAGGTGCAAGCGGCCAAGCGAACAAAGCCGCACAAAGCAGCCAGATCGCCGGAGCCGCCCCTCGCACAGCGCCCCTCAATATGAACCCTGCAGCCCGCATTGTTCGCTCTCCCGGCCAGGGCGTCCACGAATCACGTGTCTCGCCCTGATTGTAGGCCGTTTTGCGGCCGGCAGTAGGCCTAGGTGATGTGAGCGAGCCAATGGCGGACAGTTCCGTCACCTCGACCACTCTCGAAGTCCGACAGCGGGCACCATGTCGGACTTCACCGGGGCGGGCGCCGAATAACTCGGCACCGTCAGGGCCGGTTCACTCCGATCGACCACTGACCACTCCTCACGCCCTAACCCGCGGCCTTCAACGTCTCCAGCTTGCTTTCCCAGGCCAGCGCCTGTGCCACGATGCGGTCGATGTTGTCATGCTCCGGCACCCAGCCGAGCGCGTCGCGAATCTTGGTCGAGGCGGCGACGATCGCCGGCGGATCGCCTGGACGGCGCGGCGAGAGGCGCACATCGAACGTCTTGCCCGAGGCGCGCTTCACGGCGTCTATCACCTGGAGTACCGAGTAGCCCTTCGAGTAGCCGCAGTTGAAGACGTCGGACTTGGCGCCGCTGCGCAGATGTTTCAAAGCTGCGACATGCGCCCGCGCCAGATCCTTGACGTGGATGAAATCGCGGATGCAGGTGCCGTCGGCGGTCGGATAATCGGTGCCGAACACTTCCATATGCGTTCGTTTGCCGAGTGCGGTCTCGCAGGCAACCTTGATCAGATGCGTGGCGCGCGGTGTCGATTGCCCTGAGCGGCCGGCGGGATCGGCGCCCGCGACGTTGAAATAACGCAGTGCCACATAGCGGAAATCGTGGGCGAAGGCGGCGTCCTTCAGCATCAGCTCGGTCATCAGCTTCGAGGTACCGTAGGGCGACATCGGCATCAGGGGTGCGGTCTCGGTGACCGGGTTCACCTTGACGTCGCCATAGACGGCGGCGGTCGAGGAAAAGATGAACTGCTTGACGCCGGCTTCGATCGCGGCCGCCATCAGCGTGCGCGTTTTGGCGGTGTTGTTGTGGTAGTAGCCGAGCGGATCGGCGACCGATTCCGGCACGACGATCGAGCCCGCGAAGTGGATGATCGCCTCGATCTGGTGCGCGCGGAACAACTCTCGCAGTGCTGCCTCGTCGCCGGCATCGCCGACAATCAGCTTGGCGGCAGGCTGTACGGCCCAGCGGAAGCCGGTCGTCAGATTGTCGAGCACGACGACGCTTTCGCCCGCGTCCAAGAGTTCCAGCACCATGTGGCTGCCGATGTAGCCGGCTCCGCCCGTCACCAGGATCGTCATGTGGTCACCTTTTGGCTATCCAGATCTTAAAGGTTTGTTCACGCTCGGGTCATGTAAGCGGCTCAAGACGGCATTCCGTCGCCCGAATCGCCGTGTACAAGGCGGTCGCTGCACGTCGCTTGCATGCGATGAACGCGGCTGCCGATCATCACCCTTTCGCCGGAGTGCACGATATGACCACCAAGCATCGCCCGATCCGCAAAGCCGTGTTTCCGGTGGCAGGCCTCGGCACCCGCTTCCTGCCGGCCACCAAGGCGATGCCGAAGGAGATGCTGACCGTCGTCGACCGGCCGGTGATCCAGCACGTGGTCGATGAAGCCCGCGCTGCCGGCATCGAGCATTTCATCTTCATAACCGGGCGTAACAAGGGCGTCATCGAGGATCATTTCGACAGCCAGTACGAGCTCGAGCGGACGCTGGCCGAGCGTGGCAAGAAGGGCGAGCTCGATCTGCTGATCCGCGATCTGCCCGAGCCCGGCCAAACGAGTTTCACGCGGCAGCAGGCGCCTTTGGGGCTCGGCCACGCCGTTTGGTGCGCACGTGAACTCGTTGGCAACGAGCCGTTCGCGCTGCTGCTCCCCGACATGCTGCACCACTCGAAAACGACGCCCTGCCTCGCCGACATGATCGCTGCCTATAACGAGCGGGGCGGCAATCACGTCGCGGTCTCGCCGGTGCCCGACGACCAGACGCATATGTACGGCATCGTCGGCGTCGAGAATCCGGCGGCCGCGGTAACACCGATCCGCAAGATGGTCGAGAAGCCGCCACGTGGCACCGCGCCGTCGAACCTGCACATCACCGGC
>JANLQP010000317.1:0-30755 GCA_031367895.1 Hyphomicrobiales bacterium | reverse complement strand
CTGGCGTTGGAGAGCGCGTTGGCCAAGCTCGACAAGTACCACCTGCTGATCCTCGACGACATCGCCTACGTCAGCAAGGATCAGGCGGAAACCAGCGTGCTGTTCGAGCTGATCGGCACGCGATACGAGCGGCGCTCGATGCTGATCACCGCCAATCAGGCGTTCGGCGAGTGGGGGAAGGTCTTCCCCGACAAGGCCATGACGCTGGCCGCGGTCGACCGCCTCGTCCATCACGCCACGATCTTCGAGATGAACGTCGAAAGCTATCGCGCGCGCAAAGCGCTCGAACGAAAGCGCGCGGAGAAAAAAGCGCAGTCGCTCGCGACAAACAAGACGGGAGTTGATTGACGCCGCCGGCGACAATCACGCGCCAAATACTCGACTTGGACCTTGTGGTCTGCCAATTGCGCGCCCATGAAATCCTCTACGCTCACCGGCGGCGAGTAATGCAACCCGATGTCACGCCGATCAACGGCTTCGCCGGTTCGCTTTGAGTGAGCCCGAGCTGCAAGATCGCGGGCTTGGTTTTCGAGTTCGTCCGGCGGGAGATCGTTCGGGTCGGAGACGCCGTTAGCGACCAGCTGGCCAAATTTGTCGGGATACCGGAGAGCAAGCTCATCGATGCGCCAACCGCGCCGATTGGGAGACACGTCCTTAGGATCAGGCAATTCCTTGCGTCGCACCTTGCGCCGAATAGTGCTCGTCGACACTCCAAGGGCCCGTGCCAAGCCCTCATAGCCGATGTATTGCGGAATCTGCTGCTGCAGTTGGAAAGGTTCGCTCATGCCGAGCATGGTCGGTGATTTGGCGGTGGCAGGTCAAGGCGTAGAGTGGCCTCGCGCGCGCGAGGCGTGCCGCCAAAGCGCATGCGCTAACGATGGGTTGTCACCATGGGTCACGCAGCTGCGTGACCGGTGCGAGACAACGGCCGTTGCGTTAAAGGTCAAAATCGTCTAAGTCTTTGATTTTATTGGCGCGCCGGGAAGGATTCGAACCCACGACCCCCAGATTCGTAGTCTGGTGCTCTATCCAACTGAGCTACCGGCGCTTTCTGACCGATCTCGCATTGCAACACGCTCGCTTAACGATACGCACGCTTAACGATACAAAGGTACGGAAATCATCGCATCCGAAACAAGTAAGATTTCTGCCACAACGAATACGTCGAGTCAGTTCAACACTGCTCGCCTCCGCGGTCGGGAACATGGCGATAAGATGTGCAGCGGTCAAGCGGAATGTTGTGCCTGTTGGCCCCAGCTTGAGATGTCCCTTTTTGAGGTCACCGCCGGCCGGCCTTGCGGCCGACCCGCAGGACATGAATGGGTTGCAAGAATGGCGGATCTACACCCACCGATAGCGACATTCTTACGAGCTGGTCAATCGGCGGGACTTGTCGACGCGGATCTGATCGTTCTGGGCGCGAAGGAGCGGGACCGGCTGGTCGTGGTCCGGCAGGTGGCGGAACGGACGATGAAGCTGGCGCGGGTCGGCTGAACTGCTCAATCTCGAGGTTCGGCACTTTAAGCCGCTGGTCGCGGCGTATCGGCGGTTTGGCGACCGTGGTCTGGTTTCGGGCCGGCGCGGCAAGCCCTCAAACAACCGGCTGAACGCGACGACCCACTGGCTCACAACGATCTGGCCGACGGCAGCCTCGCCGCACAATCGCGCCCCGCGGTCTGTGACCGTACCGATCGCAGCGCAGTCATAGCGACCCTCGAGGCCGATCCGGGCAAGGCTGGCGTAGCCCTGGACAATGCCAAGCCGAAACCGAGTTCGTAGCCGACCCGTTGCCACGCGACCTGTAGAGCTTCAACCGCGCCGCGTACTTCGACCGCTATCCGGACGGCCTTTCGCGGCAATCAGGGCTTCGTGTTCGTCGGCGAGATCACCCGTGGCCGGCGGTGTCGGCCAACTCGGGGCTGGCCAGATCGGCTATCACTTCAAGACCGACCGCGACGGGGCGGCTCACACCATCGTCGAAGGCCCGCCATGGCCGTGATCTTTCTCGGGACTCAAGCGGATCAGCACGGATTCGGCATGCGTTCGGACTGTCACCGATAGACCGACCCAATTACCCCTCCTCGCACTCCCGTTTGTCGTTGAAAGGTCGCGGCGAACACCCGATCATACGCTGCATCGTGCCCAAGCCCGCAAAGGAGCCGGCCATGACCAGCGTGACGGATGACACCGGCGAGGCGATTCTCGCCCGTGCGCTGGATGCCCTGACGTCGTCTCCGGGAACCGCGACGTCTCCTGATACTTCGATGTATCCAGACACTGGGATTGGGCCGGCAACCAGCGGCCGCGGCGATTTCGGAAAGGCGCTTCTGACGTCCACCGACAGCGCGAGCCTTGCGGATTGTTCGCCGAGGTCCCTGGCGGCCGAAGTGGACGCGGCGTTCGCCTGGATCGGTGAGAAAACGGCGGGCCGCCATAAGCTCGCGGTGCGGCCATCGAAGCTGGTCGTCTCAGCCTCGACCCGCCCCTTGTCGGTGCTCGAGATCGTCAACGACGACATGCCGTTCCTGCTCGACAGCGTCCTCGGCGAAATCCAGGCGCGCGGCTATCGTGTGCATCTTGCCCTGCATCCGATCATCAAGACCGAGCGCTCGCCGGATGGCCGCTTGCGCAGCGTTTCTGCGGTCAGCAGTGGTGCCGATGCCGGGAACCGCCAGGAAAGCTACATCGCCATCCATTGTGACCGGCTGTCCGACGCCGATGCCAAGACTCTGGTCGATGCCGTTGCCACGATCCTGGATCAGGTGCGCGTCGTCGTTGCCGACTGGAAGCCGATGCTCGCCCGCATCAATCGCGCCATTCAAGAATTGGAAATGGCGCCGGCAACGGTTCCGCGCGATTTGCTGACCGAGGCTGTGCAGTTTCTGAAATGGCTCGCCGCCGGCAATTTCACGTTCCTCGGCTGCAGCGATCTCGCGTTGTCGGGTGACGCTGCAACCGGTGAACTCATCGCAGTGCCCGAGGCCGGCCTCGGGATTCTGCGCGACCCCGACGTGCAGGTGCTGCGCCGCGGCCGCGAGCTGGTCGAGATGACACCGGAGATCCGCCGGTTCTTCTTCGGTCCGAACCCGCTCATCATCACCAAGGCCAACGTCATGTCGCGCGTGCATCGCCGCGTGCACATGGACTACGTCGGCAGCAAGATCTACGGTGCCGACGGCAAGCCGAAGGGCGAGCTGCGCATCACCGGCCTGTTCACGTCATCGGCCTACACGCAATCGCCGCGCCAGATCCCGATGTTGCGGCACAGGGTTGCCCGCGTCGTCGAAGCAGCGGGCGTGCCACCAGACAGCCACACCGGCAAGGCGCTGCTCAACGTGCTCGAAACCTTGCCGCGCGACGAGCTGTTCCAGATCAGCCTTGCCGACCTGGAGCGCTGGTCGTCCGGCATCCTCGACCTCGAGATCCGCCCGCGCGTGCGCGTTTTCACGCGCCTCGACCGCTTCGATCGCTTCGTCTCGGTCCTGGTGTTCGTGCCGCGCGACCGTTTCTCGACGACGGTGCGCGAGAGGATCGGCGCCTACCTCGCGGAACGCTTTGCCGGCGTTGTTTCCGCGTTCTATCCGAGCTTCGCGGAAAGCCCCCTGGTGCGCGTGCACTTCATCATCGGCCGCTACGAGGGCGTGACACCGGAAGTCGCCGCAGCCGAGCTTGAACAGGCGATCAGCACGATCGTGCGGACCTGGGACGATGCATTCGGCGATGCAATCAGCAGTGCGCCCGGCGACGCGAAGGCACGCATCGAACGCTACGGCCGCGCGTTCCCCGCGAGTTACGCCGAGACGTTCGATGTCACGCGCGCACTGGAAGACATCCAGCGGATCGAGCGGCTTGGTCCGGATCGCGCGGTGGCCATCGATTTCTATCGCAAGGCCGGCGATCCGCCGGCGCGCGTGCACGCCGCCATCTATCGTCTCGATGCGCCGATCCGATTGTCGGAGCGCGTGCCGGTGCTGGAAAACCTCGGCTTCTCCGTCATCGACGAGCGAACCTACACCATCCGTCCCGCGCGCGCCGAGGGCCAGCAGCAGGTCGTGCTGCACGATATGGTTCTCGAGACCGCCGACGGCAGCCCGCTTGAACTCGACGGCAACTCGGTGCAGGGCGGGCGGCTGGAAGATTGCTTTCTCGCAGTCGCGCGTGGAGCCGCCGAGAGCGACGGCTTCAATCGCCTGGTCGCTGTTACCGGCGCCACATGGCGCGAGGCTGCGATCGTGCGCGCCTACGCGGCCTATCTGCGCCAGCTCGGCTCGCCGTTCGGATTGCGTTATATCGCGGATACGGTGGTACGGCATGCCGGTGTGATGCGTGATCTCCTGGAGCTGTTCATGCTCCGCTTCGATCGGGATCGCGACGTAACCTTGGCTGAGCGTGATGCCGCAATGAAAAACGTGCAGGCGCGGATCGAAAGCGCTCTATCGCGTGTCGACACCATCGACGAGGATCGCATCCTCCGCCAGTTGATGCGTCTTGTAACCGCGACGGTGCGCACGAACTTCTATCAGCGAACGGAGTCGGGTGAGCCGCCGGAGACGATCGCGTTCAAGTTCGCCGGCCGCGATCTCGACATGGCGCCGGAACCGCGCACCTTCCGCGAGATCTGGGTTGCCTCGCCGCGCGTCGAAGCCGTGCATCTGCGTTTCGCGCCGATCGCGCGCGGCGGCATCCGTTGGTCGGACCGGGCGCTCGATTTCCGCACTGAGGTGCTGGGCCTCGCCAAAGCGCAGCAGGTGAAGAACGCCGTCATCGTGCCAGCAGGCGCCAAAGGCGGCTTCATTCCAAAGCTCTTGCCGCGCGGCGGCACGCGCGAGGAGATCGCGGCAGAAGGCATCGCCGCCTACAAGATTTTCGTCACCGCGATGCTCGACATCACCGACAACATCGTCGACGGCGTGGTTCTGCCGCCGCCGCGCGTCGTGCGCTATGACGGCGATGATCCCTATCTCGTCGTCGCCGCCGACAAGGGCACGGCGACCTTCTCCGATACCGCCAACGGCCTCTCGAAAGCGCATGGCTTCTGGCTCGCCGACGCATTCGCCTCCGGCGGCTCGGCCGGCTACGACCACAAGGGGTTGGCGATCACGTCGCGCGGCGCCTGGGAGTGCGTGAAGCGCCACTTCCGCGAGATGGACCGCGACATCCAAAAGGAACCGTTTCGCGTGGTCGGCGTCGGCGACATGTCGGGCGACGTGTTCGGCAACGGCATGCTGCGCTCGGAGCAGACGCGTCTCGTCGCCGCCTTCGATCACCGCGACATTTTCCTTGATCCGGATCCCGACGCGGCCAAGAGTTTTATCGAGAGAAAACGCCTGTTTTTGCTGCCACGTTCGAGCTGGGCGGACTACGACGAGACGCTGATCTCGAAAGGCGGCGGTGTCTTCTCGCGCAATGCCAAATCGATTGCGCTTTCGCCCGAAGTGCGCGCGTTGCTGAAGGTTGAACCGCCAACGATGGCGCCGGCCGAGTTGATGCACGCGATCCTGATGGCGGAGGTGGATCTCCTCTTCTTCGGCGGCATCGGCACCTATGTCCGCGCCAGCGCGGAGACCGACGCCGATGTCGGTGACCGCGCCAACGACGCCATTCGCGTCAACGCCGCCGACCTGCACGCAAAAGTGATCGGCGAAGGCGCCAATCTCGGCATGACGCAACGGTCGCGCATCGAGGCCGCGACGCGCGGCATCCGCCTCAACACGGATTTCATCGACAATTCGGCCGGCGTGAACACCTCCGACCAGGAGGTCAACATCAAGATTGCGCTCGGCCCCGTCGTGCAGGACGGCCGGCTCACGACCGAGGCACGCAATCGCCTGCTCAAGGAGATGGCCGGCGACGTCGCGGCGGCGGTCCTGCGCAACAACTACCAACAGTCGCTGGCACTGAGCCTTGCCGAACGCCGCGCACCAGCCGACGTGGCCGCAAGCGCGCGCCTCATTCGCGCGCTGGAACGGCGCGGTCTGCTCGACCGGCGGCTCGAAGCGCTACCGCCCGATCGCGAGATCGCGGAGCGCCAGCGGGGCGGCCGCGGCTTCGTGCGACCGGAGCTCGCGATCCTCTCGAGTTACGCGAAGATTGCGCTGCTGCATGATCTGCTGGCGAGCAAGGTGCCCGACGACCCCTACATGCAATGGCTGCTGATCGATTATTTCCCGCCGGCGCTGCAGAAAGTTTACGCGCCGGATCTCGCCAAGCATCGCCTGAAGCGTGAGATCATCGCGACGACGCTGACCAACGGCCTCGTCAACCGGCTCGGCGCACCGACGCCGCTGCTGATCGCCGACGAGGCGGGGAAGCCGATCGCCGACGTTGCATTCGCGTTCATGGCAGCGCGGAGCGTGTTCGGCCTCGCTGATCTCTGGAAGCGCATCGACGCGCTCGATGGACTGGTCAAGGGTGACGTGCAGCTCGAGCTGTACGAACGCGTACGCGATCTGCTGGCGCGCACGACGGCGCAGTTCTTGCGGGATGGTGCAGCGGTGCGCGATCTCTCCAGCACGATCACCCGGCACCACGCCGGCCTGGCCGAGATGCGCACAGCGTTTGCCGAACTTGTGCCGGAAAAAGGGCGTGCGCGGCAGACGGCACTCGAAACCCGGCTCATCGCTGACGGCGTGCCGAAGGATCTCGCCGCAGAGATCGCGCTGCTGCCGCTGCTGGCCGACGCGCCTGTCATCGTCGCGACGGCGGAGCAGGCCGGCTACGCCGTGCGGCCGACCGCGCGCGCCTTCCTCGAAGCCGGTGACCGGTTCCAGATCGACGAGATCTCGGAACGGGCGCGCAGCATTCGCAGCAACGACGACTACGACCGGCTGGCGATTGCCGGCGCCTCGAATGCGCTGACGGAGGCACGACGCACGATCACGCTGGCGGCGCTGTCGCTGAATGCCGCAAGCGATGGCGGGCTTGCCAGGTGGCTCGGACAGCGGCGCGCCGACAGCGAGCGCATCGGGCGCGATCTGGCGGATATTGCGGGCGCTGGCGAGCTCAATGTCGCGCGCCTGACGGTCGCTGCATCACGACTAGCCGAACTCGCGCGCGCTCCGGCAAGCCGGGAGTGACGGCAGCAATCGCGGGAACGCGCGTTTCCGACTTGCCGCTCCCCGTACCCGCGCACTGAGTCGGCGATGTGCGGTTACTCACGCGTGGCGGCGCGATCGCGGCAGCGTTGCGCGAGGTAGCCGGTGTTCGCCGTCGCGCATGCCGGCGGTACGGCGCGCCGGATCGGCTCGACCAGAGCCGGCTCCTCGGTCGCCTCAAGCACCGGTTTCAGTGAAGCCGATCGCACGATGCCGCGCTCAGCGACGGGAATGCGCGGCGACAATCCACGGCGTACGATCAGCTCCTCGAGCGCGGCACTGGCGACGGCGACGCGCTGCGTTGGCGCCGGTGTGAAGGGTAGTGTCACCGCCGCAGCACCGGACTTGCCGCGCAGCGTTTCCAGCCGTTGCTCGTAGGCGCGCAACATCGGCTGACCCTCTGTGCCTCGGTGATTGACGACGCGGAGATGCGGCGCCGCCGCTTTGATGATGACACCGAGCGCGACGCCCGCAGTCGCCTGCAGGGGCTCGAGCGTATCGGTGACGTTCTTGGCGACCTCGACACCGGGTCCGGCACTCCCTTTGTCGGACGCATGAATGCTGACCACATCGTAGGGCGCGATCTGGATGATGGCGACGAAGCGCCGGCCCTTCGCGTCGGTCTGTTGCTTGCTCAAATAGAACGGCACGAACACGGAGCCGCTGTGCGACGAGATGGTGTCATAGGGGTCGGTGTTGCGCGAGCTGTTGTGGAACTCGTGGTAGACGAAGTAGCGCATGCTTTTGAACTGGCGCCGCTGCGCCTTGCGTGGCCGCGGGCTATGCGAGAAAACAACGTACTCGGTCGGCGAAACCCAGAGCCGGCCCGGCGGGATCCAGCCCTCCTGGTCAATCGCGGGCAGCGAAAGATTGCACGCCAATTCGGCGCATCCCTTGAATGCTTCGGTCGAAGGCGCTGCACCGTCGGTTGCCTTCAAGGTCGCCATAGTGTCGTTGAACGCGGTCTGGCCTCGTTCCGTTCGGTACAGCGGCCAGCCGTCGACCAGCGCCTGATCGGCTTCGCTACGCGGCGTGCTTGCTGCTCGCACCCGAGAAACGCCGGCATTGCGCTCCTTGATCGAAGCGCCACCTTGCCCGGCCGTTTGCGCATCGCCGACGGTCGGCAGCAGAGCCGCAGTCAACGCGCCCGCGAGTGCCAATACAACCGCGCCCACGCGAACAAGGGACTTGCACTTATGCTCGGCGCGAATACGGGCTAAACAATGAAATTGCTCGGTCTGCAATCGAAACTCCTACGCAAGTGAACGCCCGTGACTGATCTGCCCGACCAACAAGGCCGAACCGAGCCTGGAAGTTGGCGGAAAATGGTAAATGCCGTTCTGCGATTTCCATTAAAATGCGAGATTTTGCCGGGCCTGCACGCCGAGCGGGTCGTTCTGAGACAGCAGTTAACAGTTCGTTGACGAATGCGCCCGGATGCTCATGCTGGTGCCCCCGAATCAGGAGACCGGCTCGTGACCGAGACAATTGCGGACATTCTCGCCGATCCGGCCGGGCTGGATCTGGCGGACGATCTCCGCCAGACGATCGCGCGCTGGCATGACCATCTCGCGCACGAGAAGGATGCCGCCGAAACAACGATCACCGCCTACACGCGCGACTTGCGCGATTTCCTGGCCTTCCTGCGCGCCCGTCTGTCCCGCCCGCCCTGCCTCGGCGATCTCGATGCGCTCGACACCAAGGCAATCCGCGCCTTCATGGTCGCCCGCCGGCGCGCCGGTCTCGAAAGCCGCTCGCTCGCCCGCACCATGTCGGCGCTGCGCCAGTTCTTCCGCTGGCTCGAACGCACCGAGGTGCTGGAAAGCCGCGCCGTGTTTGCCGTGCAGATGCCGAAGGTGCCACACGGCGTGCCGAAACCGCTGACGCGCGAAAAGGCGGCGGCCCTCGTCGCCGATCACGCGAGTGCCAACCTCGACTGGATCGAGGCGCGCGATTCAGCCGTGCTGCTGCTGCTCTACGGCTCGGGATTGCGCATCTCGGAGGCGTTGTCGATGACGCCGCGCGATGCGCCGACGGAGTTGCGCGACGTCATTCGCATCGTCGGCAAGGGCTCGAAGGAGCGCGTCGTTCCCGTACTGCCGGTGACGTGCGCGGCAATCGCGCGCTATCTGAAACTCTGTCCGTATCCTTTGCCGCCAGACGAGCCGATGTTCCGTGGCCAGAAGGGCGGTTCGCTGTCGCCGCGCATCATCCAGCTCTTGATCGAGCGCGCGCGCTTGGCCCTCGGACTGCCCGAAACGGCGACGCCGCACGCCCTGCGCCACTCGTTCGCAACGCATCTGCTGGCGGCTGGTGCGGACCTGCGCCAGATCCAGGAATTGCTCGGACACGCCAGCCTTGCGAGCACCCAGGTCTATACCGAGGTCGACCGTGACCGCCTGCTGCAGGTCTATGAGGCTGCGCATCCGCGGGGCGTAAAAGCGTAGGGCGCCAATAGGCGGCGCTGCACTTGCCGCCGTATTGCGCCGATCTGGCGCTCAATCGGCGCATTACGGCTTCGCCTAATGCGCCCTACACAGATCGCGCCCAGCCTCAATCGATCTTGAAGTTCACCTTCTTCACCCACTCGGCGTAGGACACGGTCGTGGCGTCGTTGAACTTGAGAATTTCGGCCGGCTTCTCGTCCATCGGGAAGAAGCCGATGTCGAGCAGGCGACGCCGGATCTCGGGCCGGGCGATGATCTCGGCGACAGCCTCACCGAGTCTGGTTCCGATGTCTTCCGGCGTGCCCTTGATCGCATAGAGCGCAAGCATCGTCGGCAGGTCGATCGTGTAACCGGCTTCGGCCATCGTCGGCACATCCGGGAAATCCGGATGCCGGCGATGCGTGGTGACCGCGAGCATCAGCGCCTTGCCGGCGCGCACCTGCGAGAACTGGTTGTTGTCGAGCATGATCTTGACGTTGCCGGCGAGGAAATCGTTCAAGGCGTCCGGGCCGCCGCGGTACGGGATATGCGTGATATCCATGCCGGCCAATTGGTTCAGCACTTCGCCGCGCAGGTTGGTGACGGAACCGGCGCCCGGCGACGAGTACGATAGTTCGCCGGGCTTGGCCTTGGCCATCGCGACCAACTCGGCCACGGTCTTGACGCCGAGGTTCGGCAGCACCGACCAACCGTAGACGTATTCACCGATCGCGGCCAGCGGCCGCAGATCCTTCGGGTCGTAGGGCACCTTGCGCAACAATGGCAACAAGACCAGAGGCGCGTTCGGGCTCGTTATGAACGTGTAGCCGTCCGGTGTCGAGCGCGCAGCCGTTTCCAACCCGACGCTGCCGGCAGCACCGGCGCGGTTTTCGACGATGAACGGCTGTCCGAGCTTCTGGCTCAGCGCCTCGGAGATCAGCCTGGACACCACGTCGCCGCCGGTGCCGGCCGGATAGTTGTAGATGATCTTGACCGGCTTCGTCGGCCAGTCGGCGGCAGCGACAGGTAGGCAAAGCCCGAGCCCCGCGAACGCAATGACTGTTGCGGCCAACTGGCGGCGCGCAAGGTTCGACAACGACGATTGACGGCTCGACACTGGCATTCTCCCCCGTGTGTACGCTTGTTTGCGCAGTTCCCTCGCGCTCGTCGCGTTGTGTGCTGCGATCCGTGCTCAAAACAGCTTCATGCCCGGCGGCAAGCCGAGACCGCCGGTGACTTCCTGCATCTTTTCCTGCATTTGGGCCTCGACCTTGGCCTTGGCGTCGGAGAACGCCGCGATGATGAGATCCTCGATCATTTCGTGCTCGCCCGGCTTCACGAGCCCCGGATCGAGCTTCAACCCGCGCATCTCGCCCTTGCCGTTGAGCGTGACCTTGACCATACCGGCGCCGGACTGGCCTTCGACCTCGAGCGCCGCCAGCTCCTCCTGCATGCGCTGCATCTTGCCCTGGATTTCCTGGGCCTGCTGCATCATCTTCATCAGGTCCTTCATGACCGATCTCTCCTGCTATCGCGCTGGATGGAAGCGCAGTCGTCAGCCCGCAGCCTTGTCGTCTTCGTCGATGCGCGGGCGCACGGGCTTGACGCTCGCGATCTTGGCGTCCGGGAACTCCTTGAGCACGGCGGCGACGGCGGGATGCGCCTTCAACGCTTCGAGCTCGGCCGCATCGGCGGCGCGCCGCATCTCACCGATCGGCCGGTCGCCGCGCACTTTGCTCAGCGCAACCATCCAGCGGCGGCCGGTCCACTTGTTGAGTTTTTCGCGGAGTTCGTTGGCGATCTCCGGCGGCGCACCCGGCAACAAGTGCAGCTCGATGACACCGGCAGCGTCGAACTTGACCAAACTGGTGTTTTCCTCGAGGTAGACCTTCAGGCGCGCGTCGCGCTTCTGGCCGACCAGTTCGACGACTTCGAGGAACGTTCGCGGATCTGCGAAGGCGGGCAGCTGGACCTCTGCTTCCGGGCTCTCGGTACCATCGCTTTCGTCCAGCAACTCCGCTGCGTCGACGCCTGGATCGAAGGCGCCGTAGTCGTCCGGATTGGGCGGCGGTGGTTCAGCGGTCGCTGCTGTTGTCGGCCGCGCAACGGCCAGCGCTGCGCCTGCTGCCCGGTTGAGCGGCGAACGTTCCTCACGCGCGGGTGCCTGCTCGCCTTGCGGGCCGCCGTCGGCTCGCCTGGAAACAGTGCCGCCACCGAGCCGCGCGATGATCTCTTCCGGCGACGGCAGGTCCGCCGCGTGGGCGACGCGGACCAGCACCATCTCGGCGGCGGCTTGCGCATTCGGCGCCCGGCCGGCGTCCTCGAGCCCCTTGAGCAGCATCGACCAGGCGCGCGAAAGCACCGCGATCGACAGCTTGGCGGAGAGCGCCGTACCGCGCCGCTTCTCCTCGGCCGAGAGTTCGAGGCCCGCGGCTTCCGTCCCGGCGATACGAATGCGCGTGGTCAAATGCACGGCTTCGGCGAGGTCGGCCAGTGCTTGGATCGGGTCGGCTCCGTCGCGGTGGAGAGCCGTGAATGCGTCGAGGGCTGCGCCGGCGCGGCCGGCAAACAGATGCTCCAACAGGTCGAACAATCGCCCGCGATCGGCAAGGCCGAGCATGGCGCGCACGTCAGCAGCGGTGACGACGCCATTGGCGGCGCCCGACGTTGCAATCGCCTGATCAAGCACCGAAAGGCCGTCGCGGACAGAGCCTTCGGCGGCGCGGCCGATCAGGGCCAGCGCCTCGTCCTCGGCCTTGGCGCCTTCGCTGGCGACGATCTTCTTGAAGTGCTCGACCAGCACCGGCACATCGACACGGCGCAGATCGAACCGCTGGCAGCGCGAAAGCACCGTCACCGGCACCTTGCGGATTTCCGTGGTCGCGAAGATGAACTTCACGTGCGGGGGAGGTTCCTCCAGCGTCTTCAGAAGGGCGTTGAACGCGCCCTTCGATAGCATGTGCACCTCGTCGATGATGAAGACCTTGGTGCGCGCCACCATCGGCTTGTAACGGGCGCTGTCGATGATTTCGCGGATGTTGTCGACGCCGGTGTTGGAGGCGGCGTCCATCTCGACGACGTCGGGGTGGCGGCCTTCCATGATCTCGCGGCAATGCACGCCGAGCGTCGGCATGTCGATCGTCGGGCGATCGGGCAAGCCCGGGCCGGCGTAGTTCAGCGCCCGGGCCAGGATGCGCGCCGTGGTGGTCTTGCCGACACCGCGGACGCCGGTGAGCATGTAGCCCTGTGCGATGCGGTCGGCGGCGAACGCGTTTCGCAGCGTCGTCACCATGGCCGACTGGCCGATCAGGTCGTCGAAGGATTGCGGGCGGTATTTGCGGGCGAGGACGACGTAGGCCGTGGTCGCGGGGGCGCTGTTGGTGCTGGCCGACGCAGGCGAAGCTGCTGCATCCGCCGCGTCGCCATCGGATCCGGATTTCTTTTTCGCCATTTCCGGAATGAGCTCCCACGCTTGAACTGTGCGGTGCTGAACGGCTCGACCAAATTCAAGGCGGGTGCCCTACTGCGGCAGCGTTGCCATTTGCCGATGACCGACCCGCGTTCATGCTGCGGCCAGCTGACACCGGTAGCCGTATGCACGCGCCGGGTGCGCGAAGCGTGGGCATCCGAAGGCGCAGTCGAAAAGGAGGCTGACGATGACCCGAGACCGGATCGTTAGGGCTGCTTCCTTCCGGACCTGACCCGGTTGGCGAGGGTCCCGTCCGCCGCCAACCTCCCGAGACCTATCTAAGGGACGGCGGCGCCTGCTGCAACTGCCTATTCAAGGCAACGAGCCTCCAAACGCATTGCGGCCGCCCGGAGGCGGCCGCAGCACAATCCCGATTGCCGGATTGCAATTACTTGAGGACGCGGACGAGCCAGAGCGAGATGTCGGGGAAGAAGAACAGCCCGGCCAACGCAATGCACTGGATGACCATGTAATCGGCCATGCCGCGATAGATGGTGGCAAGGCTCCACTGTGGCACGACGTTGCGCAGATAGTACGCGGACATGGCCACGGGTGGACTGAGGAACGCTGTCTGTAGATTGACCGCGACCAGAGCTCCGAACCAGATCAGCAGGTCGAGCTTGGACAGGCCGTGCACCTTCAGCTTCTCGACCACCGGCAGGAAGATCGGCAGGAAGACGAGAATGATCGCTGGCCACTCGAACGGCCAACCAAGGATGAAGATGATCACCATGATCAGCGCCAGCTTCATCATGTCGCCGAGTGGCATCGCGATGAGGCCGTTGGTGATCACACCGGCGGTGCCGAGCTTGGTAAAGACGGCGCCGAACACGTTCGAAGCAACGGCGAGCAGAAGCACCATGGCCGACGTGACCATGGTTCCCATGCCGGCATTGCGCAGCGGTGGGCTGTAGAGAAACGCCGGGATAAGGCCGAGACAGAGCGCCCCGAATATACCACCGGCGCCCAATGCACTTGGGCCCACGTCGATGAAATGGTGGCCGATGAAGTAGCCAACGATCGCAGCGATTGACGTCGAGATGCCGAAGACGGACTTGTTCAGACCGCCAAGCGTCAACTTGCCGTAGACCATCGCCAGGAACGTGGCGCCGAAGGCACCGCACGAGGCAGCTTCCGTCGGCGTTGCGAGACCCGCGAGGATCGTGCCGAGCGTGAAGAAGATCAGTGCGGCAAGCGGCGCAATGCCAATGATGACCGAGCGGAAGAATGGCGCCCGCAGGTACTGGACCGCACCGAAGAGAGCCAACGCCGCTCCAATGACGCCGACGATCACTTTGGGTGTTTCCGGCACTGTGAAGAAGAGACCGACTACCATCTCGACGACACTGATCGCGAGCGATGCAAGGATCGGCGACATGACGACAAGGCTGACCAACCCCAACACCCAGACCGGCCGCGGCACAACAGCCGTTTTCACGGCTTCAAGTGCAGCGATCCGCTCCTCCGGCGGCACGGGAGGGCCGAGAGCCGGATTGATGAAACTGCGCGTGAGGCAGTAGGCGATGTACATGCCCGCCAGCAGGAAGCCCGGACCGAACGCGGCCGAGTAGAGCTGGTTGACCGGCACACCCATCGTCGGGCCCATCACGACGAGCATGACGCTCGGTGGAATGAGAACACCGAGCGTGCCGCCGGCCGCGATCGCGCCGGCGGAAAGCCGCGAGTCGTAGCCCGTCTTGATCATGATCGGACCGGCCATGATGCCGAGCACCGTCACCGCCGCGCCGACGATACCCGTCGCCATGGCAAAGATGGTGGCGGTCAGGATGACCGCCAGATAGAGGGCACCGCGTAGCCGCGACAGCAACAGGCGGAGTGCCATGAACAGGCGCTCCATGAGACCTGCCTGCTCGGTCATGTAACCCATGAAGATGAACAGCGGGACCGAGGGCAGGATCTCGTCCTTCATCGTGCCCCAGATCTGCAGGTAGGCAAGATCGAAGGTCTGCGCCCAACCGAGGCCGATGCCGCCGAAGACCAGTGCCAGGAACAGCAGCGTGAAGGAGATCGGGAAGCCGATGAAAATAACGGCGACCATGCCGAAGAGCATGATGGCGCCGAGGATCTCGTTTAGGTTCATGTGATCAGACCTCGATCTTCTCGTGCTTCACCAGCACTTCGCCCGTTCGGGCGGCATAGATGCTCTTCAGAAGTTCCGAAATCCCCTGCAGGAACAGCATGCCGGTGGAGATCGTGATGACGGCGCGGAAAGGCCAGATGATCGGCTGCCAGGCGCCGGAGTTCGACTTCTCGTTGATCGACATCGAATAGAGGAAATCATCGAAGCTCGAGAAGCAGAGGATGGCCATGGTTGGCAGGAAGAAGAAGATAAAGGCGCAGCTGTCGATGACGCCCTTTTTCTGATCCGAGAACTTGTCCCAGAGCATGTCGGTGCGCACGTGGGCGCCCTTCAGCAACCCGTAGGCGCTGCCGAGCATAAAGATCGCGCCGAACGCCATCGTCGTGATGTCGAGCGCCCAGATGGTCGGATCCTTGAAGAGGTACCGCATGAACACCTCGACCACGTTGGCGAGGATCAACGGGATATTGATCAACATGAACACGGGTCCCGTCCATTCGGTGAACTTGTCGATCACCCGAATGATCCCCATGTAGGAAGAATTAGGTTGCGCCATTCACACTCCCCCGATCTGTCTGGTTGGATTGCGGAGAACATACGCGATACGAAACGACTCCGAATCGCAGTGCAGTGATTGTACAGTCTTTCGAGACCCCCGCCTCGACCGCATGAGAGAAGGGCTGCACCGTCGCCAGCGCAGCCCTTTCGGTTCGTTACTTCTTCTCGGGCGCCCAATAGTGGTCGGCAGCCACACTGTAGGCTGGGTAGTAAAACCGCTTCGCTGGGACCGTGACCGACGCCCAGGCCTTGAGCGAGTCGTAAACCTCCTTGAAGACCGGGTTCGCCGCCGATTCCTTGGCCGCGACCTTGTCCCAGGCAGCAAGGAACTCCTTGTGGATTTCAACCGGCGTCGTCTCCATGTTCACCTTGTGCTTGTCGCGCATCTCGGCGACAGCTTCGGCGTTCTGGCGCTGCCACTTCGCCCACCAGACGAAAAGCTGCTCAGTGACGGCCGACTTGAAGATTTCCTGATCGGTCGGAGAGAGTGACTTCCAGACGTCGCCGTTGACCAGCAACTCGCCGATCGACACCGACTCGTGCAGCGACGGTGCATAGTGCCACTTCCAGATCGTGTGGAAACCGAAGCGCAGATCCTCGATGCCACCGACCCATTCGGCGCAGTCGATCGTGCCGCGTTCTGCGGCCGGCATGATTTCGCCGCCCGGCATGTTCACCGTGCGCATGCCCATTTCGTTGAAGATTTCTGCAGCGATACCGGTCTGGCGGCACTTCTGGCCCTTGAAGTCGGCCAAGCTGTCGATCTTTTTCTTGAACCAGCCGAGCGCCTGCGGGCTGGTCGACAGAATCGGGAACGGGACGACGTTGAGTTTCAATGTTTCCTGGTAGAACTTGTTGTATCTCTCCAGGCCGCCGCCGTGCCACATCCACGACAGGTAGTCCATGTGGTCCATGCCGAACGGACCGCCGGGGCCACCCGTGAACAGGATCGCGGCCTTGTTCTTGCCGACCCAATAGCCGGCCCAGGTGTGCGCGCCGTCGATGACTTTCTTGTGCGTCGCGTCGAGAACCTCGAAGGCTGGAACGACTTGGCCTGCCGGCATCGTTTCGATTTTGATACGGCCACCCGTGACCGTCTCGACGCGCTTGCCGAAGTCCGTGAAGTTCTCGTAGAGCGTGAGTGAAGCAGGCCAGGACGCCTGCATTTTCAATGTTTTCGTCTGCGCCAACGCCGGCCCGCTGAGAGCAAGTGCAACGCCAAATCCGAGCACGGCACCAATGCCGCGTCGTGTGCTGCCTGCCATTTGGTCCTCCCGAGTCTTTTTTGTTGAGGTCGCAATTTGGACATAGTGCGAGCCCTGCGTCAATCGCAACGGGAATTCTTGTCCGATTGTATCGTGACTGCGACCGATGGGCCTTCAAACTGGAGGCCTCATACCGGCGAGCAAAATGTTTGACCTGTCATCGACCTGCCAGGCGCCGGTATCGCGTTACTTTGCGCCATCCGACTCCCCTGCAGGGAGCCGGCCGGATGGCGCGGGCAGCGGCGAAGCACAGGTCAAACAATCTGCACAACGGTATCAGCTGCCGGGACGGCAGTTTCCAGGAAGGTGATCATCGGGTTGGTTCATGTCGGGCTGTGGCTCATGTCGGGCTTGGCAAAGCGTGCCGAGGCGTCCTAGGCTCTCGCCGGGGTATGAACCGAGCTGAGGCACGACGATGGCGATGGACCGGGCTAAGCAGACAGAAATTCTGAGGCGGCTGCTCAACTACGTCGAGACCAAGACGACCGCCTCCGCCGATGCGCCATGGCGCAATGAGGTGGCGTCCTACCATTGCGCCGACCGCGCGGCGCGGGAACAGGAACACCTTTTTCGCAAGCGCCCGGTGCTGATGGGCCTTTCCTGCGACTGGGCCAAGCCCGGCGCCTACCGAACCGACGACTACGCCGGTGTGCCAGTCCTGATCGTGCGTGGCCGCGACTCGAAGCTGCGCGCTTTCCTCAACGTCTGCCGGCATCGCGGCGCCAAGGTTGCGCAGGGCTCAGGCAACGCAACCGTATTCGCCTGCCCCTATCACGCGTGGACGTACGATGTGCAGGGCAGCATTCGCGGCATTCCCGATGAACGCTCGTTCCCCGGCGTGCGCACGGAACGCGGCGGGCTGACGCCGCTGCCGCTCGCCGAGAAGCACGGCATGGTCTGGGTGATCCCGACCGCTACGGCGGACACGGCCGAAACCTTCGAGATCGAGCCGTGGCTCGGCGGACTTGGGGACGAACTTGCGTCCTACGAGATCGAGAAGTACCACCACTACGACCGGCGGGTCGTGCGCGAGGAGATGAATTGGAAAATCCTCGTCGATACCTTTTACGAGAGCTACCACATCCAGTTCCTGCACAAGGACAGCCTGACCAGCATCCTGCATTCGAACATGTCGGACTTCGAGACGTTCGGAGAGAATTTCCGTCTCACATTCCCGCGCACGAAACTCGAGCGGCTGCGCCAGCAGCCGGAAGAGAACTGGGACCTCGTCTGGAACACGGCGATGGTCTACTCGCTGTTCGCCAACACCGTGTTCGTCATGCAGGGCGATCACATCGAGCTGTTCCGCATCTTCCCCGTCGACGGCCGCGTCGACCGCGCGGTGATGGAGACGACGCTCTATACGCCGAAAGCGCCCGCATCCGACGACGAGCACCGGCACTGGAAAGCCAACATGGACCTCGTCATGAAGGTGGTCACGACCGAGGATTTCCCAGCCGGCCGCACCATGCAGATCGGTTTTGACTCAGGCGCACAATCGCACATCGTCTACGGCCGCAACGAGCCGGCGCTGATCCACTTCCACCAGAGCGTCCAGAAGGCGATCGGCGTCACAGCCCGTGCGCCAGATCGTGCACAGGCGGCGGAATAGCCACGCGGACGAGTCGAGCGTTTCCCCGGTCACGGTCGGCGACGGCACAAGCCTGCCCGAACACCCAGGAGCAATTCCATGATCCAATCCCCCGCAGCCCAGATCCCAGGCGTCTATCACCGCCGTGTCGGCGACATCACGATCACCGCCATCAGCGACGGTTTCCTCGACGGCAACCTCGATGCGATGAAGAACATCCCGCAAGAGGAGGCGCGCGCCATCCTGACCGAGAATTTCCGGCCGGCGCGGCGCACGGCGGTGAACTGCTTCCTGATCTATGCGAAGGGCCGCCTGGCGCTGGTCGAGACGGGCTGCGGCACCTATATGGCGGCGACCGGCGGCAAGCTGATGACCAATCTCAAGGCTGCGGGCGTCGATCCGGCATCGATCGACACGGTAATCCTGACGCACATGCATCCGGATCATTCGGCGGGCCTTACCGACATGACGACGGGCAAGGCGCATTTCCCGAACGCGGAACTCGTCATGCACGAAAACGAGCCGAAGCACTGGTTCGACGACGCGGCGATGGCGCGCGGCAACGAGCGCGAGAAGAAGCTGTTCTTTCAGGCCGGCCGCGAGCAAGTGACGCCCTACAAGGACCGCTGGCGGCTATTCCAGAAGGGCGAGGTGTTCCCAGGTGTAACAGCGATGCCGCTGCATGGGCACACGCCGGGGCACTCAGGCTATCTCGTGGCCTCGGGCAACGAGCAAGTGCTGATCTGGGGCGATATCGTGCACGTGCCGGAGGTGCAGACCGCACGGCCCGAGGCGGGCATGGTGTTCGATACCGACAGCGAGCAGGCGATCGTGACGCGGCGGCGCGTGTTCGACATGGTGACCGCGGACAAGCTGATGGTGACGGGCATGCACATGCATTTCCCGGGCTTTTCGCGGCTGGTGAAATCTGGCGCGGCCTACCGTATTATCCCGGCGGCGTGGGAGCAGCAGATTTGAGGCGGCTGGCGGTCACCGCGAATGTCGGGTCGCGCAAAGTGCGTCCATGCGGAGTATGGCTTCGCGTCGATTTGCAGCATCGCTCCGCGATGACGACGCTTGACCGAACCTACAGGGCCAAAAGTCGCGTGCTTCGTAGGGTGCTTCAAGCGAAGCGCCGATGCACCGATTGCGCGACGAATTGAATCCGACCGGACCGGTCAATGCGGCTTTGCCTTTTGCACCCTACGCTCGATCAGCCATTCACCATACCGCGACGACTTAAGCGCAAACTTATCCCCCTTGGCCTGAACCGCGTCATTCTTGTCGCCATCCCGCCTCGTCGCACTTGTTTGCGGCGCCTTCGGATGCCCACTTCGCATCCGGCGCGTCACGTGCGGCCCAGGGCTTCGAGGTCGAGCTTGGACTTCGAGGGCTTAGGCGGGAGCACGGACCGGGACGGCATGACCAAGTGCTGACCTAGGATTTGAACGGCTCGCCGCGACAAGTGCGCACGCATCGCGGCAAAGCCCCGGATTCCCTGCCGAGCGCGGGGATGGAACTGTCCGGAGTCGCCGATGGGCCCACCCAGAGCGGCAAAGATCCACCGGTTGCGTGCGGCAGGGCGGCCTTGCCGCAGCTGAGTTACAAGAGGTTCCCGGCGGTTACGCCGCCCTGCGCCTGGAATTGACGCAAAACCTCGGGCGCTTGGCGCTGCGGGGAGAAAGGTCGTCAGTCGTCAGTCGTGAGCTGGTGAATGCGTGAATTCGTGACGCAGGGATTGCCCTCTCCTTGTTGGCGCTTCAGATGCCGCTTGGACGCAACTGCGCCTCGCGCACTCCCGTACGCTCGCAGTCACATATTCACGACTTCTCGTGCGCGGCTGTAATCACCACATGCGGCGGCGGAGATGGATGTAGAGGGCGCCGGCACCACCGTGGCGAATGTCGGCGGTCGTGTAGCTCGCAACCAGCGCACGCAACTCCGGCTGTTCGAGCCACATCGGCACGCTGCGCCGGAGCACGCCACGCTGCGGCGCGTCGGTGCCGAAGGGCTGCGGCTCGTCGTTTTCACGCGGATTGCCCTTGCCCGTGACGACGAGCACTGTCGAGAAGCCCCGCGCAGCGCAAGTCATGATGAAAGCCCGAAACTGGCCATGCGCCTCGAGCTGACGGGCGCCGTGCAGGTCAAGCCTCGCCTCGATCTCGATGCGGCCGGAAGCAATCCGGCGGGAGCGCTTGCGGTCGAAGGGCGCGAGCGGCGGCGGCTCTTTCACGCCGTGACCTGCCGGGTGCGGCAAGGCTGGGATCGGCAACGGCCGGTGATGCGGCTCGCTGGCGCGGTAGCCCGCGAGCGTCGGCGGTTCGCGACGGATCGGATCCATTCCGGAGCGCTCATTTTCAGGCACACGCGCCTTCACGCGCCGGAGTGGTTCGACCGAATGCGCGAGTCGCTGCCAAAGCTCGCGGTCTGCCTCGGTCAATGCGCCAGGCTTAGATCGGCGGCGTTTACCGTCGCCCTCCCCGCGGCTCATGGTTTGCTTCGCGGAGGTTGTTGCGCCGAGGAGCCAGTAACGAAATCGTCGCCGGGCTTGCGGGCGCGGAGAACGAAGAGGTGACCGGGGTGCTTGGTGATGCCGGCAAGACGTCCGGCAGCGTCGCCAGAACCAAAATAGAGATCACCGCGTTCCGGCCCGCGGATTGCCGAGCCGACGTCCTGAGCGATCATCAGCCGGTTGTAAGGTTTGCCCTTCAGCGCATGCGTCAGGGTCGGCGCACTGACGTAAAGGGGCGCGCCGAGCGTGTGCACTGAGGTGTCGACGGCGAGACTGCGGCCAGGTGTCAACGGAATCTCGAGCACGCCGAGCGGGCCTTCCGCGCCCTGCGGCATCTCGCGGAAAAAGACGTACGACGCGTTCTGGTGCATGACCATGCGCGCCCGCTCGGGGTCGGCGCGCAGCCACTTGGCGAGCGCACCCATGGACACCTTGTCGGCGGCGAGCAAACCCGTGTCGATCAGATAGCGCCCGATCGAGGTGTAGGGATGGCCATTCTTGCCGTCGTACTGAACGCGGATGGTGGTGCCGTCCGTGAGCTTTACTTGGCCAGAGCCTTGGATCTGCAGAAAGAACACGTCGACCGCGTCGGCGAGATAGATCAGCTCCAGGTTCTGCGTTTTCAGCGCACCAGCGTCGATCTCGGCGCGCGTGGAGAAGGGGACGAGGCCGGCCGGCGTCTGGCGCGCATGGCTCAATTGCTTGCCGACAGTGCCACGGCTTGCCTCGTCGACGAGATTGACGAGGTCGGCCGGCCGGCGAAGGATCGGCGTCTGGAAGCGGCCTTCACGCTTGCGCGAGCCCTCGAGCAACGGTTCGTAATAGCCGGTCATCAGGCCCTGCGCGGCCGCATGCACGACGCGTTGCGGTGTGAAATGACGCTCGAAGAAGTTGCGGGCGTCGACGCGGGTCACCTTGGCCGGCAACTTGAGCGCGGCTTCACAGGCCGTGAGCAGATCGGCGGGCGGCGCGATGCGGGACGGCTTGCCGATTACCGGTTTTCCAGCTGCCACGAGACGCGGACAGGAGACGAGGAACGCTTTCAGCGCGGCCAGATGATCATCGTCCTGCCAACCGGGCAAGTGCGAGAAGGGGATGCTGGCGAAGGTGACGGGCTGCTGGGTCACGGATTGCTGGCTCCCGTTCCGGCCGTTTGCCGAGAATGCCGGCGAGCGTGCATGCGGGGGCTCGGCCAAGGCTGCCAGAACAGCAATTACGACGAGTGCCGACGCGATGAATTGGATCCGGCTCCGCGGCTGCATCGCGACATTGCTCACGTCCGTCCCCCGATCGCGCTGCACGGATTGAGGTTTCAGTTCGGGGCTTGGGTTGCAACGAGCTTCCAGTTGGGATCACGCGAGGCGATATCGCGCGCGAAAGTCCAGACGTCGATGACTTCTTTGATCTTCTTCGGGTCCCCGGCCAACACGACGCCAGCCTTGTCGCGGGTGGCGGTAATGAGCTCGCTGACGAACCGGACGCTGATCTGGGCGGTGTCCTTTTTCATCTCGACCTCGACAATGTCGGCCTTGTTGATGCCGACAAAACTCTGGTCGATCTGCTCGCCACGGCTCTCGCGCTCGGTCATCACGGCGACGAATCCATCGTAAACCTCGCGGCTGAGAAGATTTCGCAATGTCTTGCGATTGCCCTCGGCGAAGGCGGTCACGATCATTTCGTAGGCCTGCTTGGCCCCGCGCACGAAATGCTCAGGCTCAAAGCCTTGATCGGAGCGGCGAATGGCAAGCAAGCCGTCAACCAGCTGCGTGTTGGCGCCAGCGAACGTGCGGATCTTCTGTTCGGCGTCAGCCACGGCGGTCTGCGTCGCAGCCGCGCCGTCCGCGGCCGGCTCACTGGCTGGGCCTTGGCGGCGCGGCATCATCACGACTTTGTCACGCGCCTCGGCCGCAGCCCGCGCGCGCGCCTCGTCGTCGCCCGACTTCCGGCCGAGAACGCTGCGCAATTTCAGGATGATAATCACCGCCAGAACAAGAAAAATCAGCGTGAAGATGTCGATCTTGCCGTCCATTCAGTGCCGCTTTCCAAGCCGAAACGAAGAGGTTGCCTCGCAACGCCGAGGCCCAGGATGCCGCATCGATCACAACGTACAGCCGCATCGCGCATGGACGCCCACGAGGGCCCACTGCCGATGAGTTTGCGACAATCGATCAGCACTAGAGCCAACTTAGGGCATCCTTGCTGCGAAGCCAAGCGCCGGGCATGGCCGAGAGCGTTTCCGACGGCAAAATTCATCTGGACATCAAGGTTCTAGTGCCGATGCGTGGCCCGGTGCCAGCTCTTGGTGCCCGCCGCATCGGATGGCTTTCGATCGTAATCCAGCAGCAAACACTGGCCCGCAGCAAAAACTGGGCAATGCTCCACAGCTCGTTTGGCTATGGCCTTGTCTTGGGTCGGGCGCGGCGCTATCGCAGGTCTCCGGTCGGCGGCTCGAAGTGCCAGCGGCTGGCCGCGTCGACGATATGCGGACGATATGTGCAGGGGGAACGATGACCGCGCCGAACCTCTCCGAGCGTTGGCGCATTTGGCGCCTCGGACCCAAGCGTGGTCACCCGCCCGCCAAAGGGCGCACCGTGTCACGGCCCCTGTTCGGCTGGAGCCGTTCAGCCGCAGCGCCCGTGTCGCAATTCCTGCTGGTGCCGTCGGATCTGCGCTCCGGCGACCCCGACTTCCTCCTCGAATATCGTAAGGGCCAGCTCTGTTTTGGCGGGGAAATCGTCCGCTTCGACCGGCAATCGCCCTTCGCAATCGACGGCGGCAGCGCGGCTTGGCAGCGGGATCTGCACGGCTTCGGCTGGTTGCGCGACCTGGCTGCAGCGGCGACGCCCGACGCTCTCCAGGCTGCCCGGGCACTGGTCGCCGACTGGCTCGCCCGCAATCGCAGACCGCGCGGCCGCGCCTGGCAAGCCGACGTGCTGGCGCGCCGGGTCATCTCCTGGAATGCGCACTCCGGCTTCCTGCTCGAAGGGGCCGAGCCCGACTTCTTCCGCGCCGTTACGGACAGCCTCGGGTTGCATCTGCGCGTTCTCACGGCAACACATCAGACCGCCCGGCCGGGCCTCCCGCATTTGACCTGCCTGCTAGCGATGCTGCTGGCCGATCTGACCATCGAGGGACGCGACGATGCCCGCGCCGTATCGGAAAAATTGGTCCTCAACGAGCTGTCCCTCCAGATCCTGACGGATGGCGGACACCTGAGCCGGAACTCCAGCACGGTCCTCGAGGTGCTGTACGATCTCCTGCCGCTACGGCGCTGCTATGCCGCGCGCGCCTTGGAGGTGCCGCCGGTGTTGGCGCAATCGGTCAGCCGGATGCTCACTTACCTGCGCACGATGCGGCTCGGCGATGGCACACTCGCGCGTTTCAACGGCGTCGGTCCGAGCCGGCCGGACGCCATGGCAACGATCTTGTCGTTCGACACCGACGAGACCCCATTGCCGACGGAGCTGCCCGCGAGCGGCTATATCCGGATCGAGCGCGGTGCCACGGTTCTCATCATGAATTGCGCCTCTGCGCCGCCTCTCGAGTATTCCGGCGCGGCGGATGCGGGCTTTCTGTCGCTCGAAATGACCGATGGCCGGGATCCGCTGCTGGTCAATGCCGGCTATCCCGGCGCCGGCCGCTTGATCGATGCGCCTGCGGCGCGTGCTACAGCCAGCCAAACGACATTGTGCCTCAACGGTCAGTCTTCCGCCCGATTCATCTCGTCTCCGGCGATCACGCGGATTTGTGGCGATGCCGCACTCGGCGGCCCGCCGAATGTGACGTTGCGTTTCATGCAGGTGCAAGGCGAGTGTGCCGTCGAGGCATCGCACGATGGCTATCTGCAGAGTCACCAGATGATCCACAGCCGCCGGCTCGAGCTCTCGTCGGACGGGCAAAAATTGGAGGGTCGCGACCGGCTCGGGCCGCGACATGGCGTGCTACGTCTCGGACGGGATCTGCCGTTCGCCATCCATTTCCATCTCGCGCGTGGCGTCGCAGCCGACATCGAGTCTGGACGAACCTCCGTCGCGTTGCGGCTTGCGACGGGTCAGGCGTGGCGCCTCGTGGTGGATGGCGCGATACCGCACATCGAGATGAGCCAGCGGTTCGATCGTGCCCAATCCGACACGACGGCCCGCCAGATCGTCCTCCGAGGCGATTGCTCCGGCGAGACTGTGGTGCAATGGACGCTGGAGCGCGTGAACAACTGACCGATCGCAGCTGCGCGGTGTCATACCGGCGAGCAAAATGTTCGACCTGTCACCAGCCAGGCGCCGGTATCGCTTTTACCTTGCGCCATCCGACTCCCCTGCAGGGAGCCGGCCGGATGGCGCGGGCAGCGGCGACGCACAGGTCAAACAATCTGCACAACGGTGTCAGTTGCGGCTCAGTTGCGCGTCAAGCGTGCATGAGTGCGCAATGTGACAGCCGCCAGGATCATCACGGACAGCGCGCCGAACAGGAACACTTGGTTCGCCGCCCAATCAGACCGGCGCAAGAGCAGTTTGCCGGACGCGGCCAAGAACACGAGGCCGCCGGCAGCGAGCAGGGCATTGCCGATGGCAAGCAATGGCGCGATGCTAAGGACAAGCCGGCGAACGCCGGTATGTTCGCTCTCGAGCAGCCGCGTAAACAGAAGTGCAAAGCAGGCCATCAGCGCCATGAGGGCAGCGTACTGCCAACCGTGCTGCCATTTCAGGCCTGTCAACGGCGTCGTGTAGAGTGCCTGCATCGCGAATCCGCCCCAGGCGTAAGCAATTGCCAGCAAGCGGGAGTTCTGCCGCAAAGGCACAACCAAGTCATCAGGGCGTTGTGGTGCAACAACCGACCAGTAAGGCGCGTTCGTGGTGATCCCAATCCAGATCAGGAAGCCCGTAAACACCGAGGCCGACAAGACAACCAGCCAGAGGCGGTGGGCCGCCCCTCCCATGGCCATGCCCGCCACGCTCAGTGGCAAAACCAGCAGTAACAACATGTGCAGGCGATGAGCGGACATCGGGGCTTTCAATTGCATGCCGAATCAAGTGGTGCCCGGACGGCCCCAAGTCCCTGATTGCGACGATCGTTGATAACTGCGGCTGACGCGGCACGCACAACGACTGGCTGGCATCCCGAGCATAGCGACGCCGCGAACGGGCAAGCCCACTTGAACTCCGGACGCCACAAACTCCGGACGCCACACGCGCTGGAACGTCCAATGCAACATACCTGACCGGAGCGGTCAGCGATTCTCCTGGCGCAGCACTATCAGCGCGTTCCAGGCGAGTGCTGTCAACGCCAGGGCGCCAAAAAAGTAGATGTTGGTCGCGGCCCAGTCCTGCGAACCGACGCGATGGCCGGCCTCCGTAAAGAACCGGCCGAGCTTGCCCTGCTGCAGCAAGCCGATCATCACGATCGGCATAGCGACGACGGTTGCGATCGCATAAACGCGGGCAAATTTAAACATGGTGGCATCCTCAGCCTTAGCCTCGACGTCACTACGCAACGTTGCGGAAACGAACAGTGAAAGCCCAGCCATCGCAACGGCCACCAGGAAGACATGCCACCATTCGCGCCACTGGAGAATGCCGAAGCCGTAGGTAATGATCGTGGCGAGCGCGCCCCAGGTCCAAACCATGCCCATGTGTCGCAGCACCGTGCTCAACTCCGTGCCGCGGCTGGAGCGGCCGATTTCCTTGTCGCTCTGTGCTTCCGCGAAAGCGCCGAGTGCCACGGCGATCGCGACCGTCGCCGTGACCACGAGATGCACATAAAACGACTTGAATGCGGCCGCCAGAACCAGCATTGCGATGCTGAGGCCGATGCCAAGCATCCAAATGATCATCAGGGACATAACGAGTCTCCAAGGATAAAGACGTCAGTGGGTTTAAGTTCAAACGTGCGCCGCGGACCTTTAATTTTCGTTAACGACTCCGTTGAAGCACGGCGAACAGCAACCAAGACATGGCGACCCGGCTCGCCCGTTCGATTCGAGCCGACGCCCTTCCTGTCGTCCGTGCCTTACCCAAAACCGGCGCTCGAGTGGCAATTCGAAAGTTCGCGCCACTTTGTGGCCGTTTCAGCGCGTGCACTTCCGAACATGATCGGGACACCGGCCACGAAAAAATAGCCGATTCGGCGCGCGATCGGATAGGCGATGGCGTTGACCCCGCAAACACTCATGGTGTACGGGTTCTCAATCATTTCCGCCCTGGGCTCTGCCTCGGGCGGCAATCGTGCTTGTTCGGCTGCGGTGCTGTTTGACTGTCACGTCACGTGCGCCAGTCGACGAACGAGCTTCGATCTACGGAACAGTCGAAAGCCAATAGCGCATTTGAAAGGACGCCAGAAATGGCCAACACATCTTCGGCAAAGCGTGCGACCCGGGTCAACATCCGACGCACTGACGTCAACAAGAGCCGCCGCACTCGCCTGAAGTCCGGCGTACGGTCGGTTGAGGAAGCCATCGCGTCGGGCAACAAGGCCTCGGCAGAGGCTGCACTGAAGGCCGCCGAACCCCTTCTGATCAAGTCCAGCCAGAAGGGCGTCGTCCACAAGAAGACGGCGTCGCGCAAGGTTTCTCGCCTGACGACGCGGGTAAAAGCGATGACGGCATAACTCATCGCCACGTCCTCGACGGGTCTTGTGGACTCGTCGAGGTGGTGTTGAGTCTAAAACACGAACGCGAATTTCGCTGCAGTGCGATGAGTCGCCTAACACTCTGCTAATCATGTATTTTCTTCGCGATTTTGATGCGCCACAAGATGATCCTCGGATAGCTTCTCAAACCTGAACTCGATTCATGTGAGCTGTCAATTCTCCCCAGCCGAACGCACCGACGCCGATTTTTGAGACCCTGAATCTGTCCGATTCATCAACGCACTTATCCACACTTCCCGGGTTTTCCAGGCCCCGTCGAACCACCTCCCAGTAGCCACCTGTCGGACCGGACGGAGCGTGTCGAGGCAACTTGCACCCGATTAAGGAATGGTTAAGATCGGGGGTGTTGAAGCCGCCGCGGCGACAACGTCATTGCCGAAAGCGGCATCCGAGTAGCGTTCTGTGTACCGAGTCCATTGCTCCAAAAAAGAGGGGGTGGTGCGCCTCGGCCTTGCCGTTGTGGCGTTCCGCAGCTGATGCACCGATCGGCTGATGTGCCGAGACGTCGAGGCTGCAGAACAGCCGTTTTTCGAGGAGTAGCGCTGCGTGACATCGTCCGTTCAAAATCAAGTGGACGAAGTACCGGCAAAGGCGACATGGGAGCGCCTGGGTGCCGATGCGAAGGCTGTTCTGATCGACGTGCGAACGCGAGCGGAATGGGCTTTTGTCGGCTTGCCCGATCTCTCATCTGTCAGCCGCAAACCGGTGCTGGTGGAGTGGCTGACGTTCCCGGACAACCGGGCCAATCCTGACTTCGTCGCGCAACTGTCGGAAGCGTTGGCGAGGCTTGGGGCAGACAAAGACACGGAACTCTATTTTCTCTGCCGTTCCGGTGGGCGTAGCCTGCAGGCGGCAAAGGCCATGGCGATGGCAGGGTTCCAGCGATGCCACAATGTGACTGAAGGGTTCGAGGGGCCCCTTGATCCACATCGGCATCGCAGCCAGATCGGCTGGAAGGCCGAAGGGTTGCCTTGGGCACAAGGCTGACCGATCGACTGGGACGACGTCTTAGAGGGACGGTCGCGTGTGGAGGGCGTAGCAGCACGCCGTGCGGTGCACGGCGGGAAATATCAGTAGTCCGGCGAGAGGGCACTTGCCGGACACCACTTCAAATGCGGGGTTACCATGATCGATAAGAAGGAACTCGAGTCCTTCGACGACAGCATGTCGTCGGAGGCCGATGAGACTGTATTTGACGCCACGAATGAGGCGGCAGCAGCAAAAGTAGAAGCAGCAAAGGCCGCGGCAGCAAAGACTGTCGCATTGAAGATCGTCGACCTCGCTGCAAAAGCAGATGGGGCTGCGAAAGCAGATGGGGCTGCGAAAATTGACGGCGCGGCGCTCAAGAGCGTCGACGGCAAGATTGGCGACGGCAAGACTGCAAAAGATCAAAGCCAGGCTTTTCAGCGACTGCGGTCGATCCTGTTGATCAAGCTCGGCGAAGAGGTTTTCAAGAGCTGGTTCAACGCCATGGAGCTGCAAAGCTTCGACGGTACGGTCCTCAAGGTCACCGTGCCTGTGAAGTTCCTGCGCAACTGGATACAGACGCACTACACCAACGCACTGCTCGAATGCGCCGCTGCCGAATTCAAGGGTGTGCAGCGCGTGGAGGTGGTCCTGCGCCAGCCGGGCGGCGTTGCTGCGCGGTCGCAGGTTTCGGATGCTGCACGTCCGAGCAGCACAGCGGAACAATCCGACGTGCGCAAGGTTGTGCCACCGCGGATGCCGGCAACTCCGGTTCAGACGCAGCGCATCCAAGTGAACGGCCTCGAAGGATCGCCCCTCGATCCGCGTTGCACATTCGAGACGTTTGCCGTTGGCGCCGCCAATCGCATGGCGCATGCCGGTGCGATCCAGGTCTCGGAGACGGTGTTTGCGGAAGAGCGTGGCTTCAACCCGCTGTTCATTCACTCCGGCGTCGGCCAGGGCAAGACACACTTGCTGCACGCCATCGCCTGGGAAGTGCGCCGCCGTGCGCCGCATGCGCAGGTGCTCTATCTGACAGCCGAGCGCTTCCGCTTCCAGTTCGTCGAGGCGCTGAAGGCCCAGGACGCGATGGCGTTCAAGGACCGTTTCCGCTCCATCGACATCCTGTTGATCGACGACTTTGAGTTCATGCGCGGTGAGAAGACCGAGCTGGAGTTCGACCACATCATCAACATGCTGCTCGACAGCGGACGCCAACTGGTTGTCGCCTCGTCGCGGCCGCCTGCACAGCTCGCGCATCTCAACGATCGCATGCGGTCGCGGTTGCAGCGCGGCCTCGTCACCGAGATCGGCGCACTCGACGCGGAGCTGCGGGGCAAGATCCTGGAGCGCCGTGTGCAGGAGAAGCGGGCGAGCGATCCCTCATTCGAGATCCCGCGCGAAGCGATCGGCCTCCTCGCCGAGCGCTTGACCGAGAGCGGCCGCGAAATCGAAGGTGCCGTGACGCGTCTCTACGCGACGTGGCAGTACATGAAGACGCCGATCACGGTGGAGATCGTCGAAGGCGTGATCCGCGATCTGATGCAAAGCGGCGGTGACCTGCGGCGCATCAAGATCGAGGACATCCTCAAGGTGGTCTCGCGCCACTACGGCATCTCGCGCGGCGATATTCTCTCGCAGCGCCGGCATCGGTCGGTCGTCTGGCCGCGCCAGATCGGCATGTACCTGGCGAAGCAATTGACCTCGCGCTCGTTGCCCGAGATCGGCCGTCGCTTCGGCAACCGCGATCACACGACCGTGCTGCACGCGATCCGCAAGATCGACAACGAGATCGCCGGCAACGCGCGGTTGAAGGACGAGATCGAGGATCTGAAGAAGCAGCTCGCTCACTGAAGATCGACGTGACGACGACGCAAGCGGGCCCCGGGCGGGCCCGCTTTCTTGTTATATGGCGCCCATGAACACCGAGACTACAAATCAGCGCGGCGATGGCCAGCGTGGCAACGGCCAGCACACGGCGGACGTCAGCCGGGTGGCAGCCGTCAGCATCGCCGTTGCGCTGGCGGTGATGGGCATCAAGTATCTGGCGTATCTCAAGACCGGGAGCGTCGCGCTTTACTCGGACGCGCTGGAGAGTATCGTCAATGTCGTGACAGCGATCGTCGCGCTG